>JAUZRW010000011.1 GCA_030950085.1 Anaerolineae bacterium | reverse complement strand
CTTTGCAGCCAATCTCATGGATTTTGGCTACAAGAATGAACAAATCGAGGCTTTATCAGAACGCTTACAAGAAGGTCATCCGGCATTGGTACTGGAATTAGGAGACCCCGACAAGGCATTGAAGATTCTACAAAATACCTTAAAACCCTTCCGTGCTGAACTGATTCAACCCCTGCATGAGGCAAGTATGAAACCCCCTCCTTCTGATGTGCAGTAAAATCGCAGTCTAGCGATAAACCGATTAATGATTTTTTGCCCTTATCAAATAATGACATGCACAAATAACCTAAACAACGTACAATAACACCCGTGACTTGATAATTAAGAAGCGGGGAAATACATGAATCGTTTATGGATTGTTGTCGTGTTATGTTTACTGGTCAGTGGCATAGTTGTCGCACAAGATAGCGACTTAATAACAGATATACCCTTGATTGCCGTCTTTAATGGGCAGATTTACCGCATGGAAGGCGATGCACTGGTCGCTTATGATGCCTGTATGCCCGATGAAGATTTGAGTGTCCAGTTTTCTGCTGCGCCAGATGGCACGAAATTCGCCTTTGCAACATTGCCTAAAATCTTTTCGACAGCTATTGGTGAATTTGGTAGCTTAGGCGATATGCCACCTAGCACAAATTTGTGGCTTTGCGATACCTCAAGCGATACCCTAATTCGTATTCATGCTATAGAAGGCGCAGATGCCCCTTTTGAGGGCGAAGTGCCGGATGCCGCGCCGATTACTTCTGTGCCGGAATGGTCGCCTGATGGTGATTTATTAGCGTGGACAAGTGTATCGCCCGATGGCAATGAATACGCTCTTTGGATTTATGATATTGCCAATGATGAAAAAATGGCTTATCCGCTTGATTTACCGCCACCTTTCATGTTCCCACTGCCGCCAATGCTCTATTGGGGCGCTGAAAATCTCTACATGACACTACTCGCTTTCAATGAAGAAACCTTTGTCGCTGAAGAAACACTCTATACCTATGATTTTGAAAGTAACGATTTCAGCAACACTGTTATTTTACTCAGCGAGGGCGAATCGTCTGACTTTATCACAGACCGTATGATGACCAATAGAGGTGGACGAGACGAGTTCGCTATTCACTTATTTGAAGGGGGCTGGATTATCGTTAACCCCACCACAGGCGAACAAACAGTCATAGAGGGTGTTCTCCTCGCTTATGGTCAGAATGGCTTAACGGGCTTGAATGTATTGGCTGATGTGGATGAAAATTTCAACTTCAATTGGCAAGTTGTCAGTAGCAATGCCCCTTTTGTGCTAGAAAGCTATCCGCTACATCGCATTGCATTTGCACCAGATGGTGTCCAAATGGCGTTTGCCGATAGCACATTGCATATTTGGTTTGGGGGAGACGTGCGCGATATTGCCAACAGCGATGGTTTTGCAGATGATGTGTTCGCACGGGTATTATGGGGACGAACAAACTGGACATCGGCTATCGGGGGAGCAGTTGCTTCTGCGCCATTACCCACTTGTGAAAGCACACAGCTATCACGCTTACATGAGGGCGATAGTGCGCGTGTGGTCTCTGAGGGAACATCGAATCGCTTGCGTGCTAATCCATCAACAGCTGCCGAGCAAATTGGACAAATTCCTGCTGGCGAGGGCTTCATTGTACTAGAGGGACCCGTTTGTGCTGATGGCTATGCGTGGTATCGAGTGCAATATCTCGATACGCAAGGTTGGACAGCCGAAGGCAGTGCTGACCAATACTTCCTTGAACCCATAGGCGAGTAATGATATCGCTCTGTTTTTAGAAAATGCTTAACGGAAAAGGCGCTGAGAACTTTAGAAATATGATGTTGTAGGGGCGAAACCCGTGTGTTCGCCCGTTGCGGTTTGTTGTTTCAATTTGCATCGTATTCCTTTACAATCAATCTGCGCTGAATAACCAAAAGATTGAACCACTAAGACACAAAGGACACGAAGAATCCTATTCAAAATAATGCTCTGCGCCTCTGATTCTCCGCGTCTCTGTATTAGGTTTTTGCAAGAACATACCGCAGGTTACTTTTAATGTTTGGCGAGAAAACTGATTTAAGGTTCGACGCGATACACCCGATAATTGATTTGTGAGGGTGGCAATGATAGCGCGTAAACGACTTCGCCATCGGCATTAACTTCACTCACACTAGAACCTGTCGGTGGCGCACTGCCCCAACCAATTAGCGTATTGCCATTCGACAAACGTTGTGCAGACCCCATCGTGGCGCTATAACGCCCATCTGTATATGACCAAACGAGTGTCGCTGTCCGATTCTCTTGGTCAAGTTCATATTCGACTGCCCGTGACTGCTGCGCTTCGTGCAATGTGCCATTATCAAAAAGCAGCAAATTCCCATTCGGCAGAATAGTCGGATTGTGCTGCCCAGAGAAGCCATTCATCGGGTCATTAATAAAGGTAAATTCATTGAGAGGCGATTGTACACCGCCCATGACCCATAACAAGTCACCTGTACTGCGGTCAATTTTAATAAGGCTATCAAAACGCCGCAGCGAGATAATCCAATTGCCATCACGGTCAATCGTCATCCCATTACCATGAATGTATGCCACCGGATTCGGGGGTTCGGCAGTTAGCATATTTTGGGCGACGGTATCCCCAATATCAAAGACATCCCACGCATCCCATTCAAAAACCACCTCGCCCTCTGCGGTGATTTCTTGCACCATCAAGCCCACAACTAACGCTTCGGGATGCCCACCATAAGCGGTCATATCCATTTCGCGCACAGGGTTAGAGATGAGAATCGCATTGCCATTTTCGAGCATGATAAATTCATGTGGCGCTGTAATATCGCCTTGAATATGGTACTCGCGCACAACCTCGCCGTTATCATCCAATACCCAATAAGAGCCATCCATTGCTGCACCACTGCCTAAGCCATTATCCGTGATACGATAAAAATAACGTTCCCCCGTCACAGCAACCCCAAAGTTGAAAACACGCCCACCGCCAGCCGCTTGCCAGAAAGTCGGTGTACCATCATTTTGCAACGCCATCAGATAAGAGCCGGTTTCTTCATCTTCGGCATTTCGGCGGCGGATGTTTGCTAGATACAATAAACCCTCTGCTGGGGCAATATTGACATCCACTGTAATCGAGGGGAAATTTTCGGGTAAGTCCGATTGTGCGCTAGTGTGAAAACTAAATACCGATAACAGTAGCAGCGCGAAAATTAGCACAATATAACGGATTTTGGGAGTCATGTTGAATCCTTTAGCTATTTTTGATAAACCGATAGCCCCTTTCGGGGTTTTACCGTGCCTCACACAAAATAATATTGTGAGACAAGTGTTAGAGCATTACCGCAGATAGTTTGTTAAACAAGGATTGTTCTTTGTGCGTCATTGTGTGTCAAGCGCGATGAAACCTTAGCAATGGCTTATGTTTGAAAAACCAATTGTGACTCAAAATGATTTTACCGCCAACAGTGTAAAAAATTTTTATCAGTGTCTTTGCTTTCTAACATGAAATGTACCACCTTCTAACATAACATTTCACTAACATTGTCTAAGTTATTGTAAACTGTAGGCATAACAAGTCGATAATCAGGAAAAAATGATGGTTGATAATGTACTACTCAGCGCCAGCCGCACGAATGTCCATGAAACCGTGGCACTCGCTGTCGAACGAGGCATAGGGGTTGAAGTGATGGCTTTCGCCTTCCCCGATATATTAGATGGCGATTGGCGTATCACACTGGCTGAGTATCAAGAAATTCTCAAACCACTAGAAGGCACGCTCACGCTCCATGGGCCCTTTATGGATATGGTCTCTGGCAGCCCAGACCCACGCATCAATGCGGTTTGTGTGCAACGTTATAGCCACGCGATTCGGATTGCGGCTGAGTTAGGCGCAAAACAGGTCGTTTTTCATGCCAACTTCATAGGCTCACTGCATAATACATTTTATCGTGAGGGTTGGCATCAGCGTAATATCATCTTTTGGAAGCCAATGGCAGAATACGCTGCTGAACATGGGGTGACTGTTTTGCTGGAAAATATGTGGGAATTTGACCCGACGATTCTTTCAGACTTGCTCAGTGCGGTGGATAATCCGGCTTTGCGTTGCTGTTTTGATGTTGGACATGCCCATTTGTTCAGCGATAAACAGTATACATTCGATTACTGGCTGCGAACGCTTGAACCATGGTTGAGCGAAATCCATATGAATAACAATAACGGGATTATAGATGAGCATCACGGTTTTGATTGGAGTCGCGGTGTTTTGGATTATCAGGAAATCTTGCCGAAAATCCGTGCCGCGCATAACAACCTTGACCTCGTGCTGGAAATGGATTTGGTAGAAGATATGCGCGATAGCCTCTATTATTTCCGCATCGAAGAACTGGCATAACAATAAGCCCCTTTCGGGGTTTCATCGCGCCTCACACGAAATTACACGGTGAGATAGAGGCTATAGATTTGGCAGGGATACTTTGTTAAACAAGAATTTCTTCGGACAGGCAGAAGCTAGTCCCTACTGTAAAGACGTGATTTTTCACGTCCGCGACTGTCACAGGTTCATGGATAGGTAGACGGTTCGGACTTATCGCGTTCGATACCTAGCGCAGCACGAATGCTCGGTACAGTGATAGCCTGATAGAATTGTGCCATTTCTTCTGCTGAATAGGGCATGTCATTTTCTAGCCACCACGAAACCATAGCGAACAATGACCCAGCACTATGTTGTGCTGCTAATTCAATCGGTATCGGTGCTGTGTCTATTTGATGCTCTAACTTGAGACCGTCTAATTGTTTTCGTGAAATACGAGCGATGTAATCGAGCGTGCGATAAATGACCGATGAGACTCCCTTATTCCCTAAAAGAGATTTGTATAAATTACTATATTCTTGAACATGCTTAAATGCCAAGAGACTCGGTGGCTGTTTTTCGTCACTATCTAAATTTTGCTGATAAACCAAATCTTGCACAGATTCGACCAATTCATCAAACATCGCTTCGAGGCTGACCCCAAGCAATTCGTCTTTTCCGTTTTGATAATGCAAATAAAATGTCGCACGGCTGAGGTCGGCACGGTCTGTAATTTCTTGAATCGTGATACTTTCGTAGCCTTGCTCAAGAATAAGTTCAATCAACGCATTACGTAATCGTTTCCGAGTACGCCGCACACGGCGGTCAATCTTTTTTGCCATCATCTTCCTTTGATTTTATCACCATACAAGTGCCTCATTATAAACAATTGTCCAAAAATAGACAAGGCACTATTATGATTTCATGTGGCAAATTGCGCTTGACTCTGTTAGAACAAGAGTCGATTGATTTTCAGGGTTTTCACTAGGAAGTGGTCATGCGCGTTGTGATTTTCAGCGAAACTTTTTTGCCTGCCATGGATGGTATTGTACGGGTCATGTGTCTGTTGCTAGACCATCTCCATCAGCATGGGATAGAAACCTTAGTGATTGCTCCGCAGTTAGGCGATGAACCTGTGACAGAGTACAACAGCTCAAAAGTGGTGACAGTGGCGGGCCCTCCTATTCCTTGGTATCCCGAACGCCGCATGACACTCCCGTCGCCAACAGTCTATCGCGCATTGAAAGAATTTCAGCCCGATGTGGCGCATTTTTTTCATCCCGTCACAATCGGTTTGCCCGGCTTGCTAATGGTCAAGCAATTAGGCATCCCGACGCTGATTTCGTTCCACCTCGATTTTGCACAGATGGCAACGCATTTCAAATATGGCTTCATCAGCCTCAGTTTTCTCAAGTCGGGTATCAATCTCTTGACACGCTTTGTTTTCAATTCGGCAGATTATACCCTCGCACCGAGTCGAGCGATGCAATGCCAAATGCACAAACTCGGTATTCAAAATGTTGGTTTGTGGAAGCGCGGTGTTGATGCGGAAAGATTTCACCCACGCTATCGGGATGCTGCAATGCGCCAACGCCTGAGTGACGGTCATCCCGACGATATTGTGCTGCTGTATGTGGGGCGCTTATCACAAGAAAAATATTTACAAGATATTCGTCCTGTCATGGATAGTATGCCCAACGTGCGTTTGGCACTTGTCGGGGATGGCCCCTATCGTCAAGATTTAGAGCGCATTTTCACTGGCACAAATACCGTTTTTACAGGTTATTTACGTGATGAGGCGTTATCACAAGCCTATGCCAGCGCCGATATTTTTGTTTTTCCGAGTTCGCTCGAAACATTTGGTTTGGTGGTGGTCGAAGCGATGGCTGCCGGCTTGCCCGTTGTCGCCTCACGAGTTGGGGGCATACCCGATGTGCTTGAAGAAGGCGCTACTGGCTATACATTCGCTATCGGTGATAAAGATGGCTTGCTTGATGGGCTGCGTCGTATTGTTGCGAATCGGGAAACTATGCAACAAATGGGACGCAATGCCCGTGCCTTTGCCGAAACGCAAACATGGGGACATATGATGGATGAAGTCATTGTCCATTATGAGCGCATCATCCATCATAAATTTTATGAGTTGAGCAATTCGCGCACCACCTGACTCACCAGTGAGCCATCTGCCTTGCCTTTGGTGTGCGGCATCATCTTACCCATGACCTTGCCCATATCACGCTGACTTTCTGCACCTGTATCGGCGATAGCTTGTTTTGCCAAGACTTCAATTTCTTCGCGGCTCATCATCTCTGGCAAGAAGGATGCAATCAGTTCAAGTTCATATTGCTCATCGGCGGCTTGTTCGGCACGTCCGGCATTTTCCAGTTCTTTGATGCTTTCCTTGCGCTTCTTAGCTTCTTTTTGCAACAATTCCAGTTCTTGCTCGGTGCTGAGTTCTTTACGTGTATCAATCACCACTTGCTTGAAAGCGGCTTGCAGCAAGCGAATCGTATCGCGCCGTTGCTTGTCTTTACTCTTCATCGCCTCTTTGAGTGCTGTCATGAGTTTGTCGCTATATTCTGCCATGTTTATCCTCTTCCTTAAGATTGGCTATTGTAGAGTCCTATAAGTGCTTAGAAAAAGCGTAACGCAAAGATGCAAAGGGGGAAAGGCGCAAAGAAAGGTTTTGAATAGAAATCTTGGCGTTTTGGCGATTCATCTTGTTTATAAATATTGACCAGACCTTACTAAATTAAGTAACTTTCGATATATTTTTACAAAATACGTAACGCAGAGGCACAGAGAATCAGAGACGCAGAGCATTATTTTGAATAGAAATCTTGGCGCTTTGGCATTTTGGCGGTTCATCTTTTTTGCAATTATTTACCTGTTCTTACTTTTAGTACTTGGCCAATTTAATTCTTGATGATTAGATTTGTGTTTTTCGGGCGCAATGCCTTGCGCCCCTACAATGACTATTCAAGGATAATAGGTCTGATTCTGCACTAGACCTGTTTTTGCTGAAATATGCGCTGATGCCTTTCGATAAATTACCCAAAATACGGATAAGACTTAAATTTATGGTTCACTGAAACTAGGACTCTTGGCATTTGCAATTGGCGACCCTATTGCCTTATGATACCCTTGTAGGGTGTGTTGTAATCGCTGAAAAAAGTTGTCTTCAAGGCGAGTCATAACATTAATTAAGGAATTTTGGGATATATATCCCAAATTTTGGGATAAAACTTGGGATATAATTCTGATGAGACATTTTCGGTGGATTTTGGGACTGCTTATGGTATTGGTAGCGTGTACACCAGATGATGCACCAATTCCGACTCTGCGCCAACTTTCAACCCCGATTCCGACTTACTCACCACAAGCCGAAAGTCGGAATGTTTTTGATGATTTGCCGCCGACATTTACTCCCACTTATACCTTTACACCGTCCGCAACACGGACAGGAACACAACCCCCCACACCGATTCCGACAATTACACTGATACCTAGCGCAACCATTACCGATACCCCTAGCCCAACATGGACAGCCTTACCGACGATTGACCCTGCGAACCGTCCACTCTTAGCTTTGATATTAACCGAAGCAGCGCGTGCTACTGTTCTACCAACTGATTTTATTGTGCCACCCTATCAAGGTTTTGAAGTCACGCCTGCTACACAAGCCGTTGATGGTGTGCCAACGGGGATTCCACCCTTAGAAGCCATCACCAACACACCTGCCACAACTGCTGGTACAACAATCTGTCCTAATAATCCAGACGGTGGCTTTGGGACAGTATTCGCCAATAATCCGACAATTGCAGCCCAATTATCTTGCCCGACGGGAACAGCACAAGATGTTGCCGCAGCATGGCAAAATTTCCAACAGGGGATAATGGTCTGGCTTAATGGTGAAATGATTGTGCTTTACAATAGCGGACGCTTCGAGACCTTCCAAGATACCTTTGTCGAAGGTGTTGACCCACAAACAAGCAGTGAAACACCACCTCAAGGTTTATTTACCCCGATTCGTGGCTTCCTCAAAGTATGGTCGAGTAATCCCTCTGTACGCAATGGTCTCGGTTGGGCTTTGAATCAAGAGCAAGGAGTCACGGCACAAGTCCAGATTTTTGGCAATGGGCGCATGATAGCGTTGCCGGGGCGCGGCGATATTTTAATTTTGCTGTCCGACAACACATGGCAAGCCTTCACTGGCACTTTTTGACCTGAACGTTGGTTAAGAAGGTCTTTATTGTATTTATTCACCTTTCAAGAAAAAACGAAACACAGAGGCGCGGAGAATCAGAGGCGCAGAGGTGTTATTGAACTGGATTCTCGGTGTTATCTAAGAACTGCTATTTTACGAATCTTTCTTGGCGTTTTGGCGGTTCATTAACGTTGCTCTAAAAACCATATATTTTGCCTATGACATTATCAACCTCTGTTTTCAGTGTGAAGTCGAATTGCCCCGTTGATGCTATTTGCTGAATAATTGTCTTTATGACTGCCTGAATGGTCTGTGACTGTGTTTCAGCGGGACGTAAAAAGGGCAGTTTGCAGATATACTTTGCTGAATTATTGGCAGAGGGATTAATCGTGCGAATCAGAGTATTGCAAGTTGGCGAATTGAAAAAAGCCAGTAAATACCCCATATCAGCGGCATTATGTGGGAAAATGCCGACGATAGATTGGTCAAAAAGGCGATAGTTCAACAAAGCGGCAGTAATTTTCGATGAAGAGACCATCGGTACGCCGAGTCCTTGTCGAAAATAGTAACCTGCATTTTGATAACGGGCTTTCTTATCATGTCGATAATGCTCCACAGCCTCTTTGCTCCACAACATAAACCAATCATCGGGCTTGATGTAGTGCTGTGCGCCGCCTTTCGCAATCGGCACATAACAGCGATTGCCCTCTAAGCCATCCGCCAATAACGCCCTATCTGTGCTTTGACAAATCGTGTCAGGGTCAATTTTGGCATACCGTTTTTTGTCGAGGCGTGTTTTGAGGAAATGCTTGTCATTGCCAGAATAAAAACCTGTCACACAAGCAGCGATATCACCCACGCGCAAGGGTGCATCGTTAATGAGACGCATCACTTTTGGCTTATCCGATATAAATAGTGCATGGTCAAGATTCGATTGCATAGCATGTTGTTGAATCCGATAGCACGTCACTGTATCTTTATCAGCAAGTTGCGATACATCCCGAAAACCCGTATAGACGTTAAATTCATGCCCTGCTGAATATACGCCCTTTTGCACTGTCAAAATACACAAGTTAGCATAGCCAAAGTTCACACGCGGGAAAAATGCCGATGGAAACAAAGCGATTTCTAGCAAAGTTGTTTTTTCGAGAAGATATTTTCGTAGCGCAGTATGACGGTGTAAGTTGAGCCATGTATCGGGGACGATAAAAACCAGTTTGCCGCTATCATTGAGCAATTGCACACAGCGATAGAGAAATAGAGCATACGTTTCTTTGACATAAAAATCAGGGTATGCCCGTTTGAGGATTTTGCGTTGTTCATAATCAAGCCATGCGCCATAGGGCGGATTGGCAATAATACGGTCATAGCCTCCTTGCTGCACTATACGCTCAGTTAATCGACTATCTAACAGCGTATTGCCATGAATAACCTGAATCTGTGTTCCGAAAGTTTTATGTAGTTGGGCGATAGCATCCGAATCAAGTTCATAAGCCTCAATGCTTCGCCCACTCCCGATGAGTGCCGCAATAAATGCCCCATTGCCAGCCGATGGTTCAAGAATTGTCGAATCGGCTTGCACATCTAGCATAGCCACCATATAGTGCACAATCGGGTTCGAGTCTGTATAGTAGGCTTGATAAATGCGCTTATTATCCGTCATTTGCGCTCACAATGTCGTTATCATGCAGCCAGATAGCTAACGCCTCTGCCAAAACAGCATTGCCGTAGGGGTTGAGGTGCATATCATCCGCATAATAGAGCGCCTCGCCATTTTGGGCATACTCCTGAAAAGTATCGTAGAGGTCAAAGCAGTGTAATTCGACTTCATTACAAATCGTGTGCATGGCATCACGCGCCGATTGTAAGCGGGCAATTTCGGTTTCGCCCATCATCGGGATTGTTATATCGGCATACACTTCTTCGCGGGTCGGGATGATGACGACGACTAATTCACCATCCCATGTTGAAACAAGATTTTGTGCTTCGGCGAATGAGTCTTGCGACAGAGCATAGCCAATTTGATTCTGTTCACGGCTCATATCGAGTGCTTGTAATTCATATGCGCCGCCAAATTGCAGCACATTTTCGTTATTATCGCCATAGGTTGCCCGATAGGGTTTGATAAACGCGGCTTCACTATCTGGCACACCGGAAAAACGCCCCGTGATGAGCGTTTCCAGCACCGCATATAAGGCAGTCCAAGCACGCGCTTCTGTCGATTGCACAGTATCGGCTTCATCTTCAAGCGATTCAATCTCTTCCCGAAAGACCGCTAGACCATAATCATCATTGAAGTCATTGCCGAAAAATTGCCATATCACGAGTGGTGGCTGTAAGGGCTGACCAAAATCGCGCAATATGCGTAGATGACTACTTGTTCCCGTGACAGGTTGACTCAGATTAACGATATTTTGCCCTAAGTTCCCTGCCAATTGTTCGACCCAGCAATCCGCTCTTTCTGTGAAGCACATGCCAAAACTATCGCCGACGACAACGCTATGCACTTCGTAATCAATTGGCACTGTTGCACGGAAGCCGATTCCGCCCCCCTCCCATAATTCGGCTGTAGAGAGGCGAAAACTCACAGTCGGGCTGCCATATTGCAAGACATTATCCAAATTGGGGCGCAATGCCCAATAATGGTCACGATTTTGCTGCCATGCCGGAGTCCAATCTTGGGCGAAGGGCTTGCCTGTCGTGACCCAACGTGCCGCGACCCCAGCAGACCCCGGCAAAATAGGGGCTGTCAGGCGCAGCAAAATTTCAAGTAACACCGCAATCACGATGATATTGAGCAGGACGATTCCTGTAATTCGTGCAAATTTTCGCATCAAATTTGTACCTCTATATCGGATTCAGTCCCTCATTTTAGGGGGTTTTACACAGAATGGAACATTCCAAAAGCAGAATTAGTCTACAATAGAGAATAGCAAAGAAAAAATTTCATGAGAGGGAATATTATGTCGTCATCAAAAAGACCCAAACGTAAAGCCGCCGCCGCCGAAGTCTTTCGTCAGCAAAATGTGATGAACTTGCAGGAAGCCCCCGAAGAAAAACTGGCTGGTATATCGACGAGTGAAATGGCTGATGACGAGATGCCTATTCAGCAACAAGCCCAGATAGGTAGTGCATTTGGAGGTATGCCACCCCCTGCACAAATGCCAGAGCGACAGGCAAAACGTCGGGCAGAGCCGAAGCCAGATATTGCTGCCTCATTTGCCGTGAAAACATCAGAAGAATTACAACTGGAAAAAGAGCCGATTCAAGTCCGTGAGACGGGTGTTCTCTTCTGGAAGCGAATTATCGTGCCACCGAATGCCTATGTGGTGCATACTCGCGCCGGACGCAAAGAACCGGTCACGCTCGGCTTGGGGCTATCATTTCGTTATAACCCACGCACCGATGCTTATCTGGTTGTTCCGGCAGCGATGCAAACGATTGGTGTGGTCTCGAATTGTATTAGCCAAGAAAAACAGGGCATCAATGTATTAGCTTATGTGCAGTGGCAAATTAGCGATTTCTCGATTGCCTATCGCAAACTCGATTTTTCCGATGCCGCCGACCCACTCGGTATTGTGAATGCCCAATTGCGTGAACAAGCCGATGCCGCGATTAAAGACAAAATCGCCACTATGAGTGTTGAAGATGTTCTCACGGATAAAGCCCCCGTGATAGAAGAATTGACTCGTCGCCTCATTGAAGTGACAGAAGGTCGTGTACGCGGTTCAAAATCTGCCGAAGCCGGACTTGGTATTACGATTGTGACAGTGCAAATCAAAGAAGCATTCGTCAGTTCGCGCAATTTATGGGAGAATCTACAAGCCCCTTATCGTCATGACCAAGAACGAATCGCCAAAATTAGTTATCTTGATATGGAAGAAGAAATCCGTACCAAGCAACTTGCAACTCGTCAGATAACAGAGACCAGCGAAGCCGAAACACAGGTGCAGATTGAACGGGTGCGCCAAGAAAAACAAACTGAGGCTTTGCAACTACGCCTCACAGAAGATGAGAAGCGCAAGCAACGCCAACAAGAAAATCAGACTCAGCAATTGCAACGCGAACAAGAAATGAAGTTGACTCAGGCTAACGCACAAGCCGCAACACAGGCACAATTAGATGCTCTCGCACGGCAGCAACAAATTGAAGCAATGGAGGCTGAACGCGCCTTAGTCGAACAGCAATCTCAAATCGAGCAGCAGCGCCTTGTTCATGAAGCGCAATTAAAACGCGCTGAATTTGAGCATCAGCAATTACTCTTGCAACAGGAAAATACCCAAAAAGCGGCAGAGTTAGAGAATGATATCGCCTTAAAACTGCGTGAGAGTCAGGCTTATATAGAGCGCGAGACCTTGTTACAACAATTACAGCATCAACAGGCACAGCAAGCCGCCGAAATCAAGCGTTTACAGCAAGAGATTCGCAATCTCATCAGTGATGAGGCTTTGCTCAAAGAGTGGATAACCGTCTTGCCACAACTCGCCGAGAGTATGCCCGATATTGAAGAAATGCGCGTCTTGCAAATGGGGGATAGCAATAATCATCTGGCAACATTCTTAGCCCAACAGGGAAGCCTATTCAACACCTTGCGCCAATTTTTGGGCAATGGCAAAGCCGAAGATAGCCAAGAATAATATAGTCGGCGGCTATGCGAAATCAGCAAAAATCGCTATACTCAAAATATGAAACTGGAGTCCATAGTCACGGATTATTTTTGTGCGTAAGATACTATTCATCGTTTTAAGTTTGCTACTGGTCGGGTGTGCGCCGACTCAACAAAGTGCTGTTGTGGAAGAAATTGCCATCCCGACATTTCGTCCCACATCAACGGCAGAAATTGATTTGTTCGCCGCAGAACGTGTCGCCCTTGCCTTTCTTGATGCGTGGCAACGACAAGATTTTGATTCGATGTATAGCTTACTGAGTTTTAACAGTCAAGAGGCTTACCCACTAGAAGATTTCCGTGAAATTTATATTGCTTCGCAAGATACCATCACGATGGCTTCGCTCAGTTTTCAGCCGCGTTCAATCTTGAGAATTGGCACACGAACAGTTCAACTGTATTACGATGTTTCCTTTGATACCAACATTCTGGGGCAATTTAGTGATACAGGACGCACACTCACGATTATCCTCGATTCACGCGCTACAGACTGGCAAGTGGCATGGTCAGTTGCCGATATCTTTGCAGAGATGGGGGCTGGGGCGCGTTTAGAATTTGACTCGTCTACACCGAGTCGCGCCAATATTTATGACCGCGACGGTGTTGTCTTGGCAGATATGAATGGTGTCTATGTGCGCGTCTTTGTTGTCCAAAATGATATCCCTAATTTGGATGTTTGCCGCCGTACCATACTGGATACAGTGGATGTCAGTGAAGCGCGTCTCGATGCCATCTTTGACACATCCCAACCGCATTGGGTGATGGAAGTCGGGACAATGGAGGCGACTGCCTATCAAGCCTATCGTGAACGTCTGGAAACAGATTGTGATGCGACATTTGATTCGATGCCGATTCGTCGCTATCTACCACCGGGCAATCCGCTACCGCATGTGATAGGCTATGTCGGCTATCCTAGCGAGTCGGAGATAAGCGAATTGGTGCGTCAAGGGTTCGATGCTGAGACGATTATCGGACGGGCAGGGATTGAGCGTGCCTACGATACGACATTGCGAGGTCGTCCGAGTGGTCGCTTGTCATTAATTGCACCCGATGGCAGCCGATTACGTGTCTTAGCAGAAGCCTCATCACAAATTCCCGAATCAATCTGGTTAACGATTGATATTGACTTGCAGACCTTTGTTTTGGAAGTCATCGGACGGGCATATTCCGAAAATCGCATTGCTGCCGATGGTGGTGCGAGTTGGGGTAGTATATCGCCGGGTGCTTCAGCCATTGTGATGGATGTCAATACGGGCGAAATATTAGCGATGGTCAGTTATCCCTTCTTTGACCCTAATGCCTATACGCCTTTTCCGGCAATTGGGCGTGAAGTCGCGGCACTGCAACAAGAGGCAATCGCCGAAGACAGCCGTAATCCACAATTGAATCGCGCTACGCTGGGAATTTATCCATCGGGTTCGATTTTCAAAGTGATTGATGCGATGGCGGTTCTTGATACTGGTATTTACGATGAAGAGACGACTTATTTTTGTTCTGGTGTGTGGGAATTTGAGGGTGATAGGCGCTTCGACTGGCTACCGGGTGGTCATGGCAGCATGACTGCGCGGACAGGGATTCGCAATAGTTGTAATCCGTTCTTTTATCAGACGGGTTTTGTATTGAACAATGTTGACCCCTTCATCTTGCCCAATTATGCGCGGGTGATGGGCTTAGGTGCTGTGACGGGCATTAATGTCCTACCAGAAGCCGCCGGAACTATTCCCGACCCCGATTTGATTCGCACACAGTATGGGCGTGTCTGGACATATTCTGATGCGGTGAATATGGCGATTGGTCAGGGTGAAGTTCAAGTGACACCGTTGCAGATGGTACGCTTATATGCGGGTATTGCCAACGGCGGCACACTGTATCGCCCTTTATTAGTCCGCGAACGCGGTATCCTTGACCAACGGACATTTGTGGCTGAACCCGATGCCATGACGACGTATGAAGTCAGTGAAGATGCGATGCGGATTGTGCGCGAAGGCATGTGTGATGTGACAACTGCCCCGACAGGTACTGCCCGTTATATCTTTTTGCCGTATGGACAAGCACCCTCACCCTTGAATGATTATCAGGGCGGTGTGTGTGGTAAAACAGGTACGGCACAATCTCCACGCCCAGAAGAAGCCCCTCACGCATGGTTTGCGGCGTATGCCCCAGCCGATAACCCAGAGATTGCAGTCGTCGTAATGGTCGAAAATTCTGGCGACGGCTCGGCGGTTGCGGCTCCGATGACCAAACAAATCATGGAATATTATTTCTTCTTGATGGACAGAGAAGAGTAGATGATGACCTCAAAGATACAAGAAGATGAACCACAAAAGCACAAAGGACATAGAGAATCTTATTCAAAATTTTTCTTTGCGCCTTTCCCCCTTTGCATCTTTGCGTTAGGCATTTTCTAAAGATATAGCGTTAAAAAATAAGACGCAAACCGACGACAACCAGTAGTATCAAAACCCCCTTGCGGAATAAGTCAGGGTTGATGTATTTATCCAGCGAAAAGCCGATTTTTTGTGCAATGAGGATAATCGGTACGGCGAAAAGATAGCGCATGAGGATAGGACTGTCGATATTGCCACTTGCAGCATGGCTAGTAATGACCAGCAAGCCATTGATGAACGTGATACTTTGGATGTTTGATTTGAACTCACCTGCTTGCCAGCGTTGACTGCTACCGTATATGACCAGTGGCGCTCCGCCTGTATTATACGCGCTTTGTAACAAGCCCGATAGCAGCCCGACAGCATATGCCCAACGTTGATTCTTGATTATCGGTATGACCATTCCACTAAGGGCGAAGAGTGCGTAACCAGCCATGATGATACCGAGTAAGAGCATCACAATTTGCTCATCTATTTGTTGTGCGCCCCAGACACCGATTGGGATAGCAATCAGCGACCCCACAGAAATGCGCCACATAGAGCGCCAATTCCAGTCGTGGCGATATTGATGCAAAAGCCCGATTCTGCCTGTTTGAGCAATGAGCGCGAACAAAGGGACTGCCGTTTGTATCCCGACAAGACTAATCAAGAGTGGCATGGCAATCAGCGCCGCACCAAATCCAGTCAGTGATTGTACAAAAAATGCGAAGAAAAGCGTTAGAAACAGCAGCCATTCAGTCATGTGTGAGCTTATTCCCATATCAATGACGCTTAAATTTTGTGATGATACAAGCGATAACATCATGATACAAGCATCAACATTGTCAATATAATGAAAGTTTTCATGGTAGCCTATGTTTTTTGAATATGTCCTTCATATCTTTTGAACCGCAGAGGCGCAAAGAACGCAGAGAAATTGCTGAAATGCTGAAGCGCTGAAATGCTGAAGCGCTGAATTGAGATTCGGGCGTAAACCTTTGTCGCTATATCCGCTATAATGGACGCTCATACAATGAAATTGAGCAACGAGGCAGCCGTGTCACATATTTTCATCAGCTATAGTCATGACTTTATACGCTTTGAGAGCTAATGCACAGTCTCCATGTGACACCGTATTATGCCCCTGCCTATTCATTTGGCGGAGTCGTGACTGCCACACAAGGTCTCACTCGTGCATTGGTGCAACGCGGACATGACATCACGGTACTCACAACCGATGCCCTCAGTTTTGACTCGCGCATAAGCAATGAGGCAGATACAGTCCTAGACGGCGTGCGTGTTTTACGTGTTCCCAATAAGATTTACGCGCTACGAAAACTGAATCTATCAACCCCATTTTCGCTGCGAAAAGTCATTGAGCCACGATTGCCCACGATTGATATTGTCCATTTACATGAATTTCGCACAGTTGAAAATTTGCTGCTTGCGCCCCTAGTCGCAAAATATCAAATCCCGACTGTTTTATCACCACATGGCACATTGAACTTAGCCACCGGACGTAGCACGCTCAAAATTTGGTGGGATAAATTACTCTCGCCGCGAGTCGCTCAACATATCTATCATGTGATTGCACTGGCACAATCCGAGTTAGACGATATTCAGGCTGTATGGTCACGCTTCAATAATCTCAAAACGACGTTTAGCATTATTCCCAATGGTGTCAACCCTGACGAATTATCGACTCTGCCGAATGCTGCGCCATTCCGCGAAAAATATGCTTTGGGCAATGCACAAGTTGTCTTGTTCATGGGGCGTTTGCATGAGCGCAAAGGGGTTTATGTCCTCGCAAAAGCATTTTTAGAGGCAAATATACCCAATACAAAACTGGTTCTCGCAGGTCCCGATGAAGGAATGCGCGAAAGACTAGAATCACTCGCAGATGAGCGCATTGTGTTGACAGGCTATATCCGTGGCGATGAGCGTTTGCAAGCATTAGCGGCTGCGAGTCTCTTTGTGTTACCGGCAGTGGGTGAGGGCTTGTCGATGGCAGTGTTAGAAGCGATGAGTGCCGAATTACCTGTCTTACTCTCGCCCGGCTGTAATTTCCCCGAAGCCGAAGCCTATCATGCAGGTCGCATTGTCGAGCCGCAAATCACACCCTTAACCGATGCCCTGCGCGAAATGCTATCTGACACGGTGGCACTCTCGCAAATGGGGCAAAATGCAAAAAATCTCATTCATGAACGCTTCACATGGGATACTGTCGCGGAACAGATAGAAAATCTCTATTCGACAGTGTTGGCGAATCAAAAAGCGCCATAACAGAGTCAGGGGTTAATCGCTTGTCGGTTCGGGGATAGGGTCGCCATACTCAAGCATCATGGATATCATCGTGCGTTTCGCATCTTCAATCATGGGCAATAGTTCTTCATATGTATCTGCCCATGTCTGACAATCCAAACCATCGACTAAAGCATACCATGTATCATCTGCATCTTCGGGTGGTGTGACACGAAAAGTATAGGGTAGAGACATATAATAATCTAAGTCTTTAACTATCGTTGTCGCCATTGTTGTTTTCCTCAACTCTCTGCTAATTGCGCCTTCCAAGCCTGGATTTCGTCTATCGCCTTCAATGCCTTTTTAACTGCTGCTTGATGCACATTCTTACGATTGCCATGTGGTTTAACAATCGTGTCACGCCATACCCTGCCTTCAATATTAGCACGAACCCTCGTATGGCTTCCTTTCCCATCGGTAACTTCAAAACCATGTTCTTGTAGCACTGTTATCAGTATATCATAAGTCACATTTTTGGGATTTTGACGCATCTTCTGTAATCGTTTTTCTTTCTTGGTCATGCACATTTCCTCATAATAATTGTTCACTTATCCATAAACTCAGGACAATTTGAACCACAGAAAACACAAATGTAGAATCTGGAAAAAACTTAGAAAAAAAGATGAACCGCCAAAACGCCAAAGCGCCAAGATTTCTATTCAAAACCTTTCTTTGCGCCTTTCACCCTTTGCATCTTTGCGTTACGCATTTTCTAAGCACTTATCGGACTCTACAAAAGGACACAAAGATTCTAATTCAAAGACACCTCTGCGTCTCTGTTCCTCTGATGCTCTGCGTTACGCTTTTTCATCTTTTATGACAATACCCAACTTAATCAGTGCAGCGCGGACTTCATCGGCAGGGAGACCGACGACATTGCTATAACTGCCGTTGATTTCACGCACAGGATGAAAGCCTTCATGCTGAATGGCGTAACTACCCGCTTTGTCGAAAGGGTCGCCTGTTGCAATATAAGCATCAATTTCAGAATCTGTATAATCGCGCATATGAACCGTTGTGCAGACTGTTTCAGTATGCGATTTATCGCCCTTTAGCACTGTAAATGCGGTACAAACACGATGTGGGCGATTACGTAAGCGTTGTAGCATGGTACGCGCATCATCAGCATCCAGTGGTTTACCAAGAATTTCGCCATTCTTTTCGATACCAATCGTATCCGCCGCTAGAATCACAACGGTATCGGCAGCAAGAATAGCGGCATTGTCTGTCACTTGGTCTTTGATAGTTTGTGCTTTTTCGCGTGATAAACGCTCAACATAGTGTAATGGGCGTTCAGGCGCGCCCTGTGTTTCGTCAATATCGGGCTTGATAATCTCGAAATTGGCAATCATGCTGCTGATAATTTCGCGGCGACGGGGGGAACTACTGGCAAGGATAAAACGCATCGACTCTCCTCATTAAAAACATAGAGGCATGTTACTGTCATGCCTCTACAAGATGATACAGATTACTGCGACGATGATTAGTCTTCGTCGTCTTCAAAAACCAGTTCTAACTCGTCTTCGTCAAACATCTCGTTCAACAGGCTTTCGGGGAAGCCCCATTCGAGTTCATCTTCTGTGGCTTCGCGGATTTCAACAATTTCGCCCACATAGCGAACAGTTTTTCCAGCCAGTTCATGGTTCAAATCAACGGTGACAACATCAGCGCCTACTGTCATGATGCGCCCTTCGATAATGTCGCCATCTTCATCTAGCATTTCAACTTCAAGACCGACTTCTGGCTTCGTGCCTTCTTCATCAAATTCGTCAAGGTCAACTTCAATCATCGCCTCTTTATCATAATCACCATAAGCATCTTCGGGCTTGAGGGTGACATCAAATTTATAGCCGACAGCTTGCTTATCCAGTGCTTCTTCTAGCCCGGGCACGATATTTTCGCCACCGTGCAAGTATTCCATCGGGTCGTCTTTGGGAACAGTATCTTTTTCGACACCATCCACGTAGATGGTGAAAGCTAATGCGCCAACTTTGTCTTCTGTCAATTTCATCAGGGTATGTCTCCATAAATTACAAAAAGCGCCTCAATATGCGGCGCGTTCAATGAGCAAATTATAGCACTTTGTTCTTGAATGGGAATAGCGAAGGTCACGATTTTACACAATTATAATGAATACTTAAGCAGGCTTGTGGGCGATATAAATCAATTCATAGGCAAATAGCCCCGCTAAGATGGGCTTTGGCAGAGGGCGATTGAAGCGCCGTGCCAGCCGATTCAGTAAATGTTGCAATAAGCTCCCTGCAATTTGCATCTCATCAACCTGAAAACCTTGAGATTGCAATAGTTCGCGCCCTGTTTTTGCAGTGTATAGGTGCGTATGCGTTTTATCCATCACGCCGTAATCTTCATAATCAAAAATACCGCGTAGCAATCGGTAGCGAAATTGCCAGTTGGCAATATTCGGCAAGGCAACAATGAGTCGGGCATTCGGTTTCAACAGATGATAAGCCTCTTGTAAAACACGCTCAGGATATTTGAGATGCTCCAATACATTCGCCGCGTATAAGACATCATAAGGCGCACTCTGACTCGCCACAGATAGCGCATCGGCTTCATCTAAATCGACGACATGCACTTCGCTACAGCGTTCGCTTGCAATCGCCGCCGATTCGGGGTCATACTCTAAGCCTGTTACATGACAAGCCAATGCTTGCTCCAAATAACCCGACATATACCCTGTCGCACAACCGAGTTCTAATACATGCGCTTCACGGGGGATATAACGTATCTGTACGGAGTGCGATTCATCAGGATGCGCTGTATCAGGATTAAAAATATCGCTCAGATGATATTTGGGTTGAGTCATGGTAAATCGTGTTCCAATTGTGTTAAACGCTGGTCATAAGTGTGATGTTGCAAGGCATGTTGGCGTGCTGCTGTCGCAATTTCTTGGCGTTCTTGTGGATGTGCCAGATAATAACGCACTTTTTCGCGCAAATCATCCAGCGAATCATAGACAACTAAGTGTTCATCGACTGTGAACCATTCGTGGATACCGACACGGTTATCACTTATCTGAAATGCCCCGACACCTGCCGCTTCAAACAGACGCATATTGCCACCATAGCGCATAAAATCACCATGCACATTGAGGCTAATCGTCGCGCCCGATAAAACGCGCAGCATGGTTTCGCCGAGTGCATAACCACGCAAATGAGATTTCAGCCTATCAGGAACATCATGCACAGTCCAAATACCGACATTAAACTCAGAAAGTGCTGCTAGTGCATCCACTCGTTCGCGGTAGAGTTTCGTCGGCAATAATGTCCCCACAAAGCTAACATCACAGGCAAATGATTCTCGCTCTTTGTCAGAAAGCTGTTTTGGTTGATGAAAATCAGGGTCAACGGCACTAAATGGTAAACAGGTCATTTTTTTTGCGCCGAGTTCTAGCCACTGAATCCCATGATAATAATCGTTGACAATCACAAGGTCGTAGAGTTCGGCGGCTTGGCGTTCGATAGCGTGCGAAAAGACAATCGGCGATGTGCCTGTCGAATAAATAATACGACACCCCAATTCGGCTTTGATTTGGGATAGTGTGTCAGCATGAATCACACGATTATCGCCTAATATCCACAAATAATCAGGCTGAAAACGCCGCGCATAGTCCACGAGTAAGGCATTCCGTCGTCGTAAATCAGGATTTAGCGCATACGGCAAGCGATGATTTAACGCTTTCAAAATGCGACTTGGTGTCAGGCGTTCGGTATAGACATCAGCTTTTAGAGACTGCACATCTCGATTCCCGAATCCCGACAAATTACGCCAAAAAACATCGACTGTATAGCCGCGTTTCCGCAGCGCCTTCTCCCAAAAATGAGTCGAGGTACTATTCGGGAATAGCGGTGATGGCTGCCCTGTTTGCTTGGCAATGGCACGGTCTTTTTGTAATTGCTGTGGATGATGCAGCGACGCAATGAATAAAATTCGGGTCATGGATGATGGCAGACTATGGGTGACAGTAATTGGGCTGCATTGTACTTGAGGCAAAACTGAGGGGCAAGTCTGTGAAAAAAATGTGGGTATCAGTTGGAAGGTCTGTGATAGTAGAGGATAGTGTTGAGCGTGATACAAGAAAGAGTCCCCACATACGTAGCCGAGATGGTAGCGCGAATATTGTTCGCAATGGTTAAGCAATAATTGTAGATGATTGAATTGAAACATGAAGAAGGAAACATGCAGTATAATAAATGAATTGATGACTGAAAGTTATTGTTCAGGAGATGCCCACAAAAGTTATGATTCGCATAGTATTGATTACTATGATATGGCTAACAGGTTGCAGTCAAATATCGGAGTCTGTCATGCCAACAACTGTCAGCGTTGTTATCCCATCAATCACCCCTGTAGCAGCCGTCGATACGCCATCCACGACATCATTGCCAAATAATCTACAAGATGTGTTGCCGATTCTCAGTGGGATTTGCTTTGAAGCGGCGTGGGATGCTGCCGGACAAGTGTTTATCTTGAGAAGTGCCGAAGAGCATATTCGCTTCTATGACCTTGCCGATAATGCCGGCTTGTGTCGTCGTCCGGTACTACGGCATCCCTTTGATTTTACGCAAGGTGACATCTTAGCAGGCTTGTGGTCGCGTGGGGTCGGTTGTGTCGCACGCTATGACATCATGGATTATAGGCGTGATGATGCAGCAAAAACCGTTCGCATGGCACTTGATTTCATCACAGATGGCGATTGCCCGTATCAATTGGTACGCGGTTTCTGGGTGAGTATTCCCAATGCGGGCGATTATGACATTACGATTCAGGTTGTAGAGTAGATGGAAAAGCCCAAAAAATGAGATTCTAAGTACGCTAAAGACTAGATTAACCTGAGTTTTGGATAAGCACAGAAAATGTGTTTTTTCGGCAAACTATGGATTTTCGGGCATAAGGGCGCAATACATTGCGCCCCTACAACGGACTATGACTTTTTATAAACCGTACTTTCGATGAAATCCTTAATCAAAGTAACAGCTCACCTATCCATGAACTCAGAATAATTTGAACCACAGAGGATACTAAGAACACAGAGATTCAAGTTCAAAACTCTTTGCGTCTTTGCCTCTTCGCGCCTTTGCGTTAGGCATTCCTCATGGATAGCTGGATAAATACTAAACAAAATTCACGTTAGGTTACTTTCTGCTTTGTGATAGTGGGCGATGGTCTTGCATATCATCTGCTATATAGGCTTCGTCTGCTATCTCGTCAGGTGTGTCATAACGCATGATGCGTTCGGCAGAAAGCAGTGTATGCGTTCGCGGCGCATAGTACACACTATAAATATCGCCTTCCTGAAAAGCCTCAACTTGATGCACAAGTAGCAAAAACGATACATCCCCTATCCGAATAGCAGATGGATGGGTTTCGATACCTAAAATTGTGTTACTTCGCCGCACATAATGTAATTGCCCCTGAATACTGGCAATTTCACTGTTGATGTCACGGCGGTAAGTATCATAGCCAAGAAAATACTCAACCAAGCCGAGAATCGCACAAAGCAAAGCTGTTATTCCAAAAATTGCTAGTATAATGCCCCCAAAAAATAAGCCCACCATCAAGACGACTACTACAAAGGCACACATCAAAATCAAGACAAACAGCGAGTGAAGTCGGCTGCGCTCCAACTTTGTCCGTTGATAAGATGATAATTTCCCAGCCCGATTGGTACTGAGTTCTTCTGTGTCAAAATCTAAGATTGTTTCAAGGTCATTCATAGTTATCAATATCTAGGCTTCGGAGTGTAGAGGGTTGTCATCGGCATAAACACTGCCTGTCAAATAAGCCCCTTTCGGGGTTTTACCGCGCCTCACACAAAATTGCAAAGTGAGACAGGCGTTAGAGCATCATCATAGATACTTTGTTAAACAAGCTATCGCAATCCATAAACCACGAACATGGCGATAAGCTATGATTCCCGTCGTAATCGCAATCATGATAGGGATTCCAATTAATATAAAGCGATTCCATTCGTCATTGATAGCATAAACTTGTGCTATCGCGGACGTGATATATAACGCCCCTACAGTTCAACAATCATTATTTGTAGGGACAGGCTTCTGTCTATCCGAAAAATCTCACGGATAGCTGAATAGACCCGAAAAATCTATCTCGTGAATAACATATTCACCACGCCCATATTTTGCATGAGGCGGCGCGTGAGGTCTGCCATACCCACCGTATCCGATGTGTAATCCGTCAGCGAAGCATCGGTTTCAATAACAGACATTTTCGTAAAGCCCATGTCGCGCACTTCTTGTAATGCAGCGAGTGGGTCACAGTCGAAGGCTTCGAGACCGAGCGGATTATATTCCATCACAAGGGCGAGATTGGGCGAATTTTCGATAGTCCGTGCCATGCCGCGCAAGGCACCGAGTTCCGCGCCTTCAATATCCATTTTCACGACATCGACACTCGTAATTCCCAATTCATCCATGAGGCTATCTATCGGGGCAGTGCGAACAGTATAGATCTTCGGTTCAAAATCTTTGTCAATACGGGGTGCGACATCTAATGTACTGACCTGAGCCATCTGTACATCGCGGATACGCTCATCATAATGCAGCGAACCAGAGGCACTCATCATCAAATAATCATAGAGTTCGGCAGTCCCTTCTTTTTCTGCTAAGGCGACTTGCAAAATGGTGACATTGCTGCGCTTGCCGACATTACGTGTCAAATACTCATGATTACGAGGATGCGGTTCAAAGGCAATGACACGCCCATCTTGCACAATATTAGAAGCCATGCGCGAGTAATAACCGACATGCGCCCCGACATCCAAGACAGTCATCTTCGGCTGAATCAAGCGTTGTAGATGGTGGGCTGTTTCCGGCTCATGACGCTGAGTCAGCAATTCGACGCGAAACCAGAAGGGGTCATCGGGCATGGTATAGAAATTTTGTGTCTGTTCGAGAAAAGGAATCCATGTATGAAGCAGCAACCAGTGAAGCGCAAAATGCACCGGACGCAAGCGCTTGAAGGTTTTTCGGTAGATGCTCAAGCCCATTTGCAAGAGGCTAAATGAGGTGTGGGATGGTTGCTCTATTGCCAAACTAACTGCACTCCTTGTCGGGATAATCAACGTGCGTTAGCCTAGCCTATTCATGTTAAAGGGTCAAGTGGGCGATAGACACGAACAGTCAATGCACCCTAGAATCAAAAACGGGCTGAAATGTTTCAACCCGTTTCGATAAGCATCGTTTGTCAGATTACGACAAAAAACACCTTGTAATTAGATGTCTAAGTCGTCGAAGTAGTCGAACAAATCTTCAACGTCGATTTCTTCAAAATCTGCCGGAGCAACAGCCACCGGAGCCGAGCCGATATTGCTAATCGCTACTGCAAAATCGAAATTGATGATAATCGGTTCTGCATCCACTTGTCCCATGAATTGCAAGAGGTTGACATTCAATGCCAAGCTGATATCCACGCTATCGACAATATTCAAGTCCGTATCGACATGCTGAACAATCGTCAACGAGCCTTCTTCAAAGGGCATAGACGGCAGCATCACGAACATGAAGCCGATATTTTGGTCCGCCATGGCTAGTGCGCCAGCGATTGATTCAAATAAGTCAGCATTTTCTGGTTCTAGCAAGGCAGCCAAAGCTGTGAAATCAATGGTGAAAATGAAATCATCCCCCTCGCGCACATGGCTTATCAAGCCGGGTAAGGCGAGTAAGGCTTCAATATCTATATCACCCATTTGGGACATATCCGGTAATTCATCCAGCAGATTCATGTCAAAGTCACCCGTCATCGGGTTGAATGGAAGTCCTTCTAATCCTGCCATCAGTCCATCATCACTTGCAGCAACCTCAAGGTCGAGACCGACCCATGTTTCGGTTTCTGGGTTGAGAAGATAGAGGTATCCATCAACTACGCGGATTTCGATAGGGATGGTTTCCAGTTCACTATCCGCTTCACCAAATTCAATATCCAGCACTGCGCCAAGTGCTTGCGGTTCACCATTCTCATCCAGAACAAGGTCAATCGCACCGCTAGAGTTGAAAACTACACTGCTTGCGCTATCCAATAAATCGGTAGAGCCTTCTGGTAGTGGTAAGGGTAAATCTTCTGATAGACCGGACATCAAGAAAGCCACTTCGTAGTCCACTGTGAATGAGGAATCGGCTTCCACCAAGCTATCCATATTATCCCATGCCGAGGCAAGGGCTGTGCAATCGGCTTCGTCTAAGCCAAAGCAAAAACCCATGTCTGGCATATCTTGTGCGCTAATTGTTGCTGGTACAATCATCAGCGACAAAACAACAAAAATGAGAAGCAACGAACGGTATTTCATCTGTTTACTCCATAATCCAATTAGATTTTGATGGCATTACATCGGTTGCCAAATATACCGACAAGCACCTTTCGCTTGTACACTCCATTATACGAAAAAACGAGTGTGAAAGTTGTATCTATATTGACCGAAAACTGCCTTATACACAAGATACACATCATACACAATCCAAGAACCTTAACACTTATTTATTTTTCGCAACTTGCGACATAATATACTTGAGTTTTGGATAAGCACAGAAAACGTGTTTTTTCGGCAAATCATGGATTTTCGGGCGTAAGGGCGCAATCCATTGCACCTCTACAACGTATTGTGACCTCTTGTGACCTCGCATTTTCGGCGAAATCCTTAAGCAAAATTCACGTTAATATGGAAAATTTCGGAGAAGAATAGCTATGAAGCGTTATCGTCGCTTAATGTTAACCCTAATTTTGAGTGTGATTGTCATTGCGGCTTTGTTCATGGGTTGGCTCAATCAACGAGTGCAGAATGCGCCCTTAGAACTCGGTGATAGTACAACGGATGAAAATTCTACGACTGTCGTTGCGCGTGATTATGCCCCGCCGCCGAGTGACTTACTCTTGATGAGCAATCGTGAGGGGACATGGGACATCCTGTTGCTCAACTCGGCTGGCGACATACTGAATTTGACACAAGATGATAGTGATGCCGTGGATGCATTCAGTTCGTGGTCATTTAACGGCACGGTCATTAACTTTTTATCTAATCGGCTTGCTGTTGATGAATTAGCGCCCACACAAATTAATGTAGAGACAGGCGACTTACGCGCTCTCACTGCGATAGAAACCATGATGTTACTGGTTCGTGAGCAACAATTTGATTGGGACCCGTTGTGGTCGCCGGATGGGACGCAGATATTATGGGCATCGGTGCGTGATTTTAATCTTGAATTGTATACGATTGCGATAGATGCCGATTTTGATATGAGCAATGCCACGCGCCACACACGCAGTCAAGCACGCGATTGGTATCATTCATGGTCGCCTGATGGTAGAAAAATCACCTATTCGAGTGATGCAGCTGGCAATGAAAATATTTATGTTTTAGATATTGCCAGCGATGAAATCACGCAACTGACTGATAATGAAGCTGATGATACCCGTCCGGTGTGGACAGTCGATGGCAATCAAATCGTATTTGCCTCAGAACGCGATGCTGATTTTGTATCGGGTGAGGTGCGGCTCTATATGATGGATGCAGATGGCAGTAATCAACGTGCCTTCGATAATGAAGCGCTTGCTGTGGGGCAGGTTTGGTCTCCTGATGGCAACTTTGTCGCATGGATGGCATATACGACAAGCAATCAATGGCATATTTTTGTCCGTGTTATCAATAACGACACAGTATGGCGTGTCACGGATGGCACAGGGGATTATCTGTTTCCAGCATGGCGACCCTGAGCAAAATTGGAAATAAAATCTCTTTTTGTAGCGGCACAGCGCGCTATGCCCTTACGACGGAATTCTAAAAATATATCGAAGGTTACTTTTTATGCAATATCTACTACTCGACCAATTTAATTCTTGAAGATTGGGCGCAGCACGCTGTCGCCCCTACCAAACCTTAAAAACTTTTTTGGTGATGTACTACTACTTGACCAATTTAATTCTTGATGATTAGATTTGTGTTTTTCGGGCGCAATGCCTTGCGCCCCTACATAAAAACTTTTTTGGTCGTGTACTACAATAATTTATTGTGCGTAAAATTAAGAAAAGTTTGTGGAATGATTGAGATTATGCCTGAAGCATACCATACCCTGTTACAAAAGAGGTTGTCGAATCGCTGAATCCCTAACGACTTTGTAATATTTTTCAGCTTTTCAATACGAAAAATCGCTATTCACACGAAACATTACTTCATTGTTGGTGAATAAGACGCTAACCAAATCTTAACACTCTATCCACATAATATGAATTATAATAGGCGTAATTTCGACTCGTTTTTGTTTAGGCAGGATAATCTTTATGGCAACATCCGTCTACGCAGATTTATATCATCGCTTACTAGAACACAAAACTTATGACAGTGGTATTGAAGTATTTACTGCTATCATCGAACAAATCCCTGATGATATTGAAGGGTATATTTATCGCGCTCAACTGTATGCTCGCCAACAGAAACTTAAAGAGGCGCTTGCAGACATTAGACGCGCTATCCAACTATCCCCTCAAAGTGGGTATGCTCATTATGTTCATGGTGATATTCGGCGGCGGATGGTCGATTTTAAGGAAGCAGTCGTCGCCTATACTCGCGCTATCACCTATGGCTATGTCGATGCCTATAATAATCGCGGTGTGATACTCATAAAATTGCGGAAATATCGTGCTGCTTATGGTGATTTTACACGTGCTATCCACCATAATCCGCAACTTTCTCGTGCCTATCATAATCGTGGTTTGGTGCGTTGCCACCTCAAAGATTATAAAGGGGCTATCCGCGATTTGACGATTGCGATAAACAAAGATTCGACTTATCGGCGCTCATATGTTGTCTTAGGGTGTGCCTATTCTGCGATTGGCAAAAAGGAACAAGCACGTAATGCCCTCTGTTTCTTCGTAAAAAAGGGTGGCGTACTGAGTGCTGAAATCCAAAATATGCTGCATGATATGGGCGGATGCCGTGAGACATCATCGCAATCCGTGCGCGGTAATCCTCTGTCATCCGTAGGGGAAAGGGGCGACATGCCTGATACCAAACCATTGCAGTCATTTCCTGAATCGAGTGTGTAGGCATTGCATAAATTGTAGGGGATGCCCCATGTGTCATCCCGTGATTATCCACAACGGGCGCACACGAGGGTACGCCCCTGCATCAAAGACGGTTGTTTTTAGACGAAATAGGGTCGTTTTAGATTTTGCACCAACTTGAAATAGACCCCTATATTCCTTGCGAAGTTTTACAATACGCCTCATTTTTGATGGAATCCTGACAACGATATTCGCGTTAATTAAACATAAATGACCGCTTGCAATAAGAAATTGACTGTCTTTGTATAGAAGTCAATAATAGTCTCTGCTTTCCGAAAACCGTGTCCTTCACCCTCATAAATATGATATTCATGCGGCGTTCCATTGCGTCGCAGTGCCGCTACGATGGTATCAGATTGATTCTTTGGTACGACAACATCTTTATCCCCTTGAAACACAATCAGGGCATCGGTGATATTTTTGGCACGGAAAATAGGTGAACGGTCACGATAAACGTCTGCGGCTGCGGGCAATGTCCCTAGTAACCAATCACTGTACCGTGATTCAAATTTATGGGTATCCATCACCAATGTAAATTGATTAGCAATCCCATAAGAACAAACACCTGCCTTGAAAAATGAGGGTTTATCGACGAGGGTTTGTAAGACCGTATAGCCACCCGCACTGCCGCCCATAATGACCAATTTATCGGCATGGGCTAATCCTTTATCGACAAGATGCTGTGCGCCTGTGATGCTATCTTGCACATCATAGACCCCCCATTTGCCTTTGTGCTTATTCATATAGGCTTTACCATAGCCCGTACTTCCACGATGATTTACTTGTAGCACCGCATAACCACGCGAGGTAAAGAACTGCACATCTCCATAATATTTGGCATCTCGATTAGATGTCGGTCCCCCATGAACCAATACCATCAAAGGCGGTGTGCCGTTACTTTCAAATCGAGCATTTTTCGGGGCATAATACAAACCATGTGCTGTTTCGCCATCATGCCCTGTCCACGAAATCGCCTCTGCCACCGATAAATCATCAACAGTCAATATTTCAGTCGTCGCACGCCGTACAATCTGCATACCGACTTCGGCACTATAGCTAATGACACGCTCTGGTATCGTAGAAGCCGAAGCGACCAGTGCAATTTTTTCGCTACCGTTTGCAACTGCCAAATAAGCGAAATCAGTATAAGTATCCAAGTCACGGACTCGTAGCGAGGTTTTATGTTCAACATCATATATCCAAACACTACGGAATCCGCTATCGCTACAGATGTAATATAATGCCCGACTATCGCTTGTCCAGCCGTAGGTATATAAGCCTTGTACCCATGCCGGAATGATATGTTCGTGTTCACCAGATGTAATCTGCTGATGCTCGCCGGATTGCGTATCATACAGATAGATATGTCCCCAACCTGTTGCATCGCTGATATATGATATATAACGTCCATCAGGCGAAAATTCGGGTTGGAAAATCGCTGTATTGTCATCCCCCACTAGCGTCTCTTCACCACTAGCGATTGGCATTCCACGCCCATTGTCTTCCAGCGTAATCAAGCGTAATTCAGTACCATTCCACGGCATATTGGGGTGATTCCACGCGACATAGGCGATTTGCTTGCCATTGGGATGCCACGTCGGTTGCATCACAAAATCATCGCCCGACGCAATTTTCTGAGACCAATATTGACCATCGGTATCGACCAACGCTATAACATCATCGTCCTCATAAGAGTGAACAAAGACCAGCCACTTGCCATCGTGAGACACTCGTGGGGCGGCGGCTGCGCCAAACTTCGGGGTAATGGCTTGCGGCGTGCCACCTGTTAACGGCACTTTGTATAAGCGTCCATTGCTGGCAAAATAGACTTGTCCCTCAGAGACTGTGAAAGTGCCTCCCCCATAACCGACACGTCCAGAAACAGAAAATTCACTATTTGTCAATTCGCGGATAGCGTCTGTGCCTTTTTTGCTGACCAATACACCACCAGCACCACGTCGTTCATGCCAAATAAGCGTTTCACCGTCGCTATCCCATTGCACATCGCTGAGTCGTATACTCCCAGCCAACATATGCGCTGTAACGGGACTTTCCCATGTCCCAAAGGGCTTAGATTGCTTGCCCATAAAAGTCTATCCTTTCAAAAACATTTTACGTTTTATTCCATTGCGGATGATTGCGATTATTTTCCCATTTTTTCGAATACTTCTATTGTACTAAAACATAACACTATTACAACAAAAAACAAATTTTGTAACAAATTGCGGCAAGAAATTACAATCCAGAATTATCATTTCACGTTATGCGTTTGCTATTATGTGATACAATAAAAATATGAAACCTGAGAACATTATTTCACTGAATCCAGAAAAATCTATTCGTGCTGATGCCGTTCGGAATCGGTGCTTGCTGATGGATACGGCACATAAGTTGTTTGAAGAACACGGTGTCGATTCTGTTACCATGTCAGCGATTGCAAAAGAAGCGCGAGTCGGCAAAGGCACACTCTATCGCCATTTTGCAGACAAAGCAACACTGTGTCATGCGTTGTTGGATGAAAATATGCGCGATTTCCAGCAAGCAACATTGCGCCACTTGCAGGTTACACCCGATGTTTTCCAAGCGTTGCAATGGTTTTTACAGCAAGCAGTTGCTTATGTGGATAAGCATAACGAATTATTGCGCGAAGTGGCGAATCAAGGTGGGATTGATATGTTGCGCCATCCGGCACATTATTGGTGGCGACAAACGATTTATGGCTTATTAGCGCGTCTGCAACGACAAGGCGATGTCGATTATATGGCAGACTGCTTGTATATCATGCTTGATGTCAGCACGATTCGCTTTCAACGCCAGAGTGGGCATTACGACTTAGAGCGCATTATCGCAGGATTACATATGCTGCTGGATAGTCTGGTCGCTAATCATTAATGCCTGTCAATCAAACATTCTCGGCATATCATCATTTTTGGTCATAACGGATGTGATATGTCTCGTCCCATAGGTCAAAAAGTGTCATTTTTATAGAATTTGGTATCTGGACTGCTTGTGCATTATGCAGTCGCACATTAGAATAAAGAGCAATATAGATTGTCATAATCATCATCTGGGATGAGGCAAGATGACACTTGATTGGAATCTCTTTCTGCGAAATTTAGTAACTTATTTGCCTGTGGGTTTGGGTTTGGTTGCCCTCATACAGGTTGTCTATGCCACGTTTTTGTCGATTACAGGTACTGTTGAAGACCGTGCCAATCAACCCACACACCCTGTCATGCCACGCAGTAGCGGTGCTTGGTCGCAAGATAAATTATCCAGTGGATTACCCACAATTCTGGCACAGGTGGGGTCTGGACCCGGCACAGGTGGGGTAACGGGTGTCACTGACCACGGGGTTTCTGGCAAATTCGTGGTTGAAGCCGGTATGCCAGAGGCAAAAGATTTAGCCCTGCCCGCTTATGAATTTGGAATCGGACGCTTTTTCAATGAAGAGCAACAAATTTTGATGGCAATTGATGAGCGCAGTATTTCGCGGCATCATGCCCTCTTTGCGGGGGATGAAGATTTGCGCGAATATTATTTAATTGATACCGAAAGCACCTATGGCACTTTTTTGTTCAAAGAGGGGCAATTTGAACAAATCGAGCCGAATCTTCCAGTACGGGTTTTTAACCAAGATGTGGTACAACTCGGTAGCAAAGTACGCCTCCGATTGATATTACCAACCGAAACTCGTGAACAAGCTATTCGATAATCCCCTTTCGGGGTTTCATCGTATCTCACACAATATTGCAAAATGAGAGTGAGATTATGCGAGTCATCAAAGTAATTTCGTTAAACAAATATGGCGGATAATGTCTATTATGATGAAGATAGAATCAGGCGCTAAGATTGATAATTATGAATTGTTAGAGCATGTGGGTGTCGGTTCATCCGGTGAAATTTGGAAAGCGATGGGCGCAGGTGGGCAAATCGTCGCTATTAAATTCATGCGCGAAAATCTGATTAGCAGCCGCTCTGCCACTAAACATCGTGAACGCCTAGAGCGCGAAGTCAATGCCCTGAAAACACTGAATCATCCTAATATTCCGGCGATTTACGAGTGGGATTTAGAGTCTGAACGCCCTTATTTTGTGATGGAATTTATTGATAGCCCCTCACTGGACAAACTCATCTTGCGCGGCGAATTGGTCAAGCAAAATATTCGTAAACGGCTCACAATCATTAAGAATGTGGCTTCTGCACTGTCACTCGCGCATAAAAATGACATCATTCACCGCGATATTAAGCCGGGCAATATCAATGGCGTAGATAAACCCTATCTGATGGATTTTAGTATTTCGCTGGCAGCCGAAAACCGCGATATGACGAACTTCAACATCGGGACGAGTATTTATATGCCGCCGGATTTTGAAGCCCCTGATGCGATTGGCGATGCGTGGAGTTTCGCTGTTGTCGCTTATGAAATCTTATTTGGTCGCCATCCGATTTTTGATTATGATGACCCGATTATCAAAAAAGGGATGTATGCGCGTTTTGCGGCAAAAAAACGCCTTGATGATGGCGAATGGGTGAAGCCGACAACCATTGAAGACCCACAAATGCCTGATGATTTGAAACTGGCGGATTTAGAGCAACTCGATGCCATTTTCACAAAAGCATTAGGCGCACGCGATGTCCGCTATACCGATTTAACTCAATTTGCAGAAGATATCGAAAATGCGATTTTTATCTCGCAAAATACTGTTGCAACCGCCGCAGATGTCGAAGTCGCTCCGATGCCTGACTCAGCAGAAGATGGGGCAGTTGGCACATTAGAAGCGCAAGCCGCCCCGACTGGCATCACAACAGCCGCTTATAGTCCGACTGGTCAGGTTGTTAGCAATCCGGCATCAATGTTGGTACTAGCATTTGGGGTAGCGATGGCGATTGCTGTCACCTTGTCGATTGTCCTCTTGGCAATTGCCGAGTTTACAAATAGATGATTAACGAAAGGAATTGCTGATGGATGGTGAATTACGAGCCAAAACGAGCCAAATGCGTGATGCGGCTCAAACGATACAAAATAGCGCCCAACGCATCAGTGACAGTATCGAATCTGTAGATGCTGAGATTCGGGCGTTGAGCGTTGACCGTTTTACAAGCATCGCTGCTGAGGAATTTCGCGCCCGTTATATGCGCTTGACTCCGCGTTTGAAAGATGCGGCAAAAAACCTTGTACAATTTCAGCAACGCTTGAGTGATGCTGCCAATGAAATCGAGTTGGCATCGCGCCCAACAGAGTAATTTTTATAGGACTTTATCATGAGCGATTTTATCCGTGTCCCTTATGTCGAATTGTACCAGCGTGCGGCTCGTATCCGCCAAGAGGCTGATAGTGTGCGTGCGGAGATTCAACGCTTAGAAGAGGCTGTTGAGACTGTGCAGTGGATGGGCAAACGGGCAGAACGGTTCTTCCAAATGTGGGAACGCGCCCGTCCTGAGATGCAGCAATGGGTGACAGCACTAGAGGCATTTGCCCGTAGTCTGGAAAATCAAGCCCGTCGGATGCAAGCAGCCGACGAAGCATTTTAAGCATCATGGCTGCGGTATTCGATAATGCGTTTTAGCCTAGAGGTTTTTGATGCGCAACGATAATCGCTTGCAATCGGCTAACTTCAATCGCCCACCACGCATTCAACTACCGACACTGCCGGATGGTGAAGTTGATTTACCTGCTCCGCCGCAACCATCCGATGCGCCAGAACCCAATGCACTGGTGACGATACTGCCTGTGATGGGTATTGGTGTGATTGCCCTCTTTTATGTCGGACGTGCCTTTGGCGATTCATCCGGCGTGGGTGCTTTATTTGCTGTGCCGATGGTTGCCTTAGCCGGTTTCAGCATTGCTGGCGCATTCCTCGCGCAACATTGGCGACGGAAACAACACGAACAACGCGAAATCGAAAATGAACGGCAGTACATCCGCAGTTTGCACAAAAAACAAGCCCGTCTACAAGCCGCTCATGAAGCTCAAAAAGCTATTCTGGAAGAAAATCATCCCGATACGACAACCCTGTTACAACGCGGTCTTGCCCGTGATTCGCGCTTATGGGAACGTCGCCCTGACCACCATGATTTTATGCAAGTGCGCTTAGGGCGTGGACGAATCCCCTCATCCGTACACATCAAGCCCCCTAATTTGGAGACTGATAATCCACTGCTCAAAGAAGCGACTGTCCTTGTAGACCAATATCGCTATTTGAAGGCGGTACCGATAGTCGCCCCCTTAAAACGTGATGCCTCAATAAGTTATTGTGGACGACGCAGTATGGTTCTCAATGCCATTCATGCCAGTGTGTGTCAATTGGCGATGACTCATGCCCCACAAGATTTGCATATTAATCTCGTTGCGCCACTAGCTCATCATAGCGATTGGCAATGGTTGAAGTGGTTGCCGCATACTAGCAGCACCCATCAAGGGCAACAACCGGATTTCATTGCTTATGATACCGACAGTGTACGGAATCTCGTCGGGATGCTGAGTCAGGTGGTTGACTCGCGCCGTGAAAATAAAGATGTCATCCATCTGCCGCACTTGCTCGTCATCATTGATGATATGGAATTGATGGCGAGTGAAGTCGTTTATCAAACCTTGCTGCGAGAGGGGCAAGATTTGGGTGTTTCGACGATTTTTGTCGCTAATCGTATCGAAGATGCACCGGGCGCAACGCAAGCAATTGTCGATATTGGTAGCCGAGGGCAATTTCGCTATATCCGCCTCGCAGTGAGCGATGAAGAGATTGTTGGCGATACGATTGACTTGCTCTCAGATGCCGATGCTGACCATTTTGCCCGCTCGATATCGGGGATTGTCATGCCGGATATAGGCAGTGCCGGACGGATTCCGCAACAAGTCGATTTTCTGGAAATGTACGGCATTAAGGAAGTTGGCGAATTGGTCGATATTCTCAACGAAACATGGCAACGAGATATCGAAAATACGCCACTCCCGTTCGCTGTTCCCATTGGGCGCGAAAGCCTGACGATGAATACCTATCTCATGCTAGATGAAGACCATCACGGGCCCCATGGCGTATTGGCTGGCACAACAGGTTCAGGCAAAAGTGAATTGCTACAAACACTCGTTGCAGCTCTCGCCATTGAGCATGACCCACGTTTGTTGAATCTGCTGCTGATTGATTTTAAGGGTGGCAGTACATTCAGAGGTTTTCGGGATTTGCCGCATACGGGGGGTATGGTCACAAACCTTGATGGCGTGCTGGTGCAACGCGCTTTAGAGGCGCTCAAAGCTGAAACCGAGTATCGCCAAGAATTTCTCAAAGAGAAGAATATGCGCGATATTCATCAGTATCATCAATTTTTCTCGCGCAATTTCCACAATAACAAAAAATATATGCCACTGCCCCATCTGATTATCATCGTGGATGAATTTGCCCAACTCGCCCGTGAAATGCCAGATTTCATGAAAGAATTGGTGCGAACAGTGCAAGTCGGGCGCAGTTTAGGCTTACATCTGATTCTTGGGACACAGAGTCCGATGGATATCATCACCGATGAGATGAATGCCAATTTGCAATTTCGTATCTGCCTAAGGGTACAAAGTGTCGAAGCGAGTCGGGCGATGTTGCGTCGCCCCGATGCTGCTTATCTACCGACAGGTCAGCCCGGACGCGGTTTTTTGCAAGTGGGTGAACATAGTTTGTTCAAACAATTCCAGACTGCTTATGCTGGAGACGATTATAATCTACGGCTGCATGGCGAAGATGGTATGGATGAGGCAATGCGCCTAGAGTTGATTACCGAGCGTGGCGAACGGGTTAATTTGCTACCAGATATTCGGGCGGCTTACCCGACCATGCCACAATCCAGCGAACCGTATACTATCGCACGCGCTATGTCAGACTTGCTTCATGATTATGCCGGTAATGAAGGTCTGATGCGGATGCCGCCGCTATTATTGCCGCCGCTAGAAGAACGCATTACACTGGCATTGCCTTTTTCGATTGCAGAAATTCGCGGTTTTGATGGTCAAGAATGGGATGTCCCTGCTAATACACCCGTTGAAGTCGGCAGCGCACCGCTTGGTCTAGTCGATGATATTTACAATCGTAGTCAAGACCCGTTGTGGATTCACCTCAATACCAGCCAGCGCGAAAATTTAGCGGCAAAAGATGGTCATTTACTGGTGATGGGGGGACCCGGCAGTGGCAAAACGACACTCTTGCAAACCCTCGCCCTCAGTGAAGCTGTCTTGCATCCACCGCAAAATCTCCATATGTACTTTGTGAGTTTCACCGGAACAGGCTTAGATGCTGTGAGCCAATTGCCCCATGCTGAAAAAGTCATCTATGGCACAGAAATTGAACGGGTACGGCGCTTATTTGGTAGCTTACTGAAAGAACTCGATTGGCGTGCGAATCATCCGCATTTGGACGAAAATCGCCCCGTTAAAATTGTCTTCATTGACCAGTACGAGCAATTCCGTGATTCGTATTGGGAAACGCACATGCACGATTTTGAACGCCTGATTCAAGAGGGACGAGCAGTCGGTATCTACGTCGTGATGACTGCCAGCAGCATTGATTCTGTACCGGACAGATTCCGTTCCTTGATTCCACAGCGCATCGCCTTACAACTCAATAATGCCAGTGATTATGATATTCTCGTCGGGCGCACCAACACGCCGATGCAAGTCAGTTTTCCTGTTGGACGAGGTTATGTGCATCACACACCGCCGCTTATCACTCAAGTCTGTTTGCCGTGTGTGATACCGGGTCATCCAAGCTATGAGGCAGCACAAAAATCACTTGGCGAATTTATTGACCATATGCGCGAAACCTATCACAAAACCTATAAGCAAGACCAAGCCCCAGCACAAATCCGTAATCTGCCGACCTATATTCCGCTTCATACCTTGTATCCGGCGGATAGCGAAAATGGCTTGAAGACAACACTCGGCTATAGCGATGATACCTCTATTACGCCCTTTGTCTTGGATTGGCAAAATGAGGGACCCCATTTTATTGTCACAGGGGTACCGGGTTCGGGCAAGACGAATCTGCTCTTGACTGCGGCACTCACCGCCGCCGAGCAATTTTCGCCTCAACAATTGCGAATCTTAGTGGTTGATTTTAATGACCGTCACCTGAATGCTCTGCGTGACCTCAAGCATGTTGTCGCTTTCTGTACTCATCCCACAGAATTTTTGCAGCAAGTCAAGCACCTTGCGCTAGATTTACAGCAGCTTCAGCACGGGAAAAAATTACTCCCGAACGCCCCTATCCCGACAACGGTTGTCATGATTGACGATTATGATATGGTCAGTGAAGCGTTGAGTGCCGAACCAGAGGCATTGCGTATCCTGCGCGACTGTACCCGTGTATTCAGTGACTTGCCGTTTCATATTTGGGCAGCCGGTTATCTGGAACGGACAACAGACCCTCTCATGCGCCATTTGATGTTGCGCCGTACTGGATTCGCCTTGGGTAGCCGCGAAAGTTTGCAACGCCTTTACTGGCATGTTTCTGGGATACCCGATGACATCTTGCCCGAAGGTCGTGCCTATGTGCCACAACGCAATCAAGTAAGTGTGGTTCAAATTGCCCATGTTGCCGAACTTGCCGATGAGATTGAGCGCATGAATCTGTTTTATCGTAATGATGGACGCGCCACTTGGCAGAGCAACATCTCTAGCACGCAATCATCACAAGACTCTGCCCAATCTGAGCCAATATGGGATGAAACGGTTGATGGCAACCTCGATATTGATGTGGCGGGTTTGCTACAAGATTTGTTGGGGGGCGATGATGATGATTAACGTTTTGATAGAGAGGAAACCCCACCCCCTAACGCCCTCCCCGAATTCAAGGAGGGGGAATAAAGCCTCCCCTGATTTTGTAGGGACGGGATATATCCCGTCCGAAAAAGATAATATTATCAAAACGATGTATAGGGGCATAGGACAATACGCCACAAAGACGATGAACCACAACGGGCAAACACATGGGTTCGCCCCTACGAATGCTGTTTTTGAGGGGGATATATGGATATCCGCCTGATTCGCGCCAATATTGCCCTTGCCGAAGATGACCGCCTCGAAGTGTTGCGCTTGCTAGAAGCCTATCGTCATAGTCCCGATACAAGCAATGTGCATGACTCGTTGGTGATGTGGTTAGAAGCGCATGCCCAAACTGACCATAACGCCCTGATTCGGCATCTCGAAAAATTGCTCAAGAAAACTGCTCCCTATGATCCCTATCATCAAATGGCACATGACTATCTATGGAAAGAAGATACCTACGCTGATACGATTGCCGATGTTCAACACCAAGCACGGGCGGTTCCCGGTTTAACATGGCGACGAGTCATGGGGGGGACAATCGGTGTAGTGCTAACGATTGTGACGATTACATTTCTGCTACGGTGGACAGGGCGCAATGAAGAATTGGCAACAATACCGACACGGGTTGCTATCCAAGCGACGGCACCCCCGACAGCATTGCCGGATAATACGCAACGCTTGAATCTCAATGACCATATGGCACGCTATGAAGGCGGCTTATTGATGGTCGCGGCATTAGAAGATGAGTCTTTGCGTGTCATAGATAACCTGACACGCGAGCGCCTAGAACCTGTCGAAGGGGCGCGATTCTATGTCTTGCAATTGCATTTTGAATGTCGGCAAGGGATTTGCAGCGAACCGCCGGAAGCGATACTCTCATTGATATTGGATAATGAATTTAGTGTGCCGCCCCGTGATGGCGCAATCGTGCAAAGTGAAGAAACCATGACTCCGATTGCATTAGGACGGCGTACAGTCGGTTGGGTAGTCTTTGAAGTGCCTGTCGTGAGTGAGCCAATAGGACTCAGCGTGACACCGAATGATTTGCTAGGGCGCGAAAATCCAGTGACAATTGCCTTACCATCCTTAAATTCACCCTGAGATGTGCTGCGCCATTGTTCAAATAATGGCATAATAGAGAGTAAATAGTGTACGCTTTATGTGGAATTGAATTTCGAGTTCAAAATTTGGTATTTGTCGTAAGGGCGCAATGCCTTGCGCCCCTACAGGAATCAGCAGTATTTTTAGAGACCTTATTTGGGGGCACATTCCACATAGACCTTAATGTAGATTGACAACGTTTACCATGACCGAAATTTATGTCCACCTCCAATCTATGCGTGAGTCGGCAGATAAAATGCGACAATCAACACGCACTTTGCAAATCAGCGCCTCATCTGTGCGAGCGTTATACGTTACGTTGCCAGTTGATATCCAAACCGCCATCATCTCCGAAATAGGCTATACGCCGAACTTCGATGCCACAAACTGGCTTGATATGCTGATTGATTTTTCGCAAAAGCTAGATAATGCGGCAAACGATATCGAAGATGCCACACAGTCAGAACTTGCCTTAGAGAAAGACACGCCGTATTTTGCATCAGGCATGGTATTTGGCGATTTGCTGCCGCGTATTTTGAGTAATAATGACGAATTGTTCCAACCGCCAGAGCCAGTGTCCGCACCGATAGAGCCGGATAGGTATGTTTCGCAGTTCAATCGTCCGGTTTATGTGGAGTTGGTCAATAGCCAAGATAATTTGCGCGGCGAACAAGAACACTTAGCCTCTTTACAGACCTTACGAGCAGAAAAAATGTCGGACTTAGCGGCACTAGAAAATCGTATGGCGACTGCGGGGGTGGATAATATTGAGATGCAGCCGCGTGTCCAAGCCTTACAGAGCGAAATTGACCGTATTGACCAAGATATTCGTAGTACCGAAAATAATATCAATGTGATTGAGACTCGCATCAGCGAATTAGATGATAAACTAGCGCGAGTTGCACCCGGGCCCGGCGCGGATATCGATTTGATACGGTCTTTGGAAAATAGTGAGACAATAGTGGGTATCGAGCAAAATACCTATGATTGTGTCAAATTCATCGTTAACAGAATGACGATTCCGCCCGGTATAGCGAATAATGCTTATCTATGGGATGACAATGCCGCCGAACGGCTTGAATATGGCATTACAACTGGCGATGCCCCCTTACCCGGCTCAGTGATTGTCTTGGAGCGTGAACACGAATGGGCAGATGACCGCTACGGGCATTTGATGTATGTGGAACGGGTTGAAAACGGGGAAGTATGGGTCACAGACCAATATAATCCAGAAGTGGCTGTGCGTTTCAGTGATGTGACAAGCGAAACATCGGGCGAAAATGTCAAGTATCTCTATTTTCCGTGGGAGACACGGGCGATTTAATTGTGCGAAGCCCAGCAATCACGGTATGCTCATAGGGTATTCGTTAAATTATAGATTCATGATTTATCATCAATTTCGGTCATCACAGACGGGATAATGCTCTTTAAGAAAGTAATACAGATTGTTGTAGGGGCGTACCCGCGTGTGCGCCCGTTGTGGATAATCACTTGAAGTATCTATTCGGAGAAACCCAACATTGGGAGATGTAGCCTATGGCTGGTCGTGAAATTATTGGCAAAACCATTGACCGCTACCGCATTGATAAGCTGCTGGGGCAAGGGGGCATGGCAGCCGTCTATGAGGCAACCGACACGCGCCTAGAGCGGCAGGTGGCGATTAAAATCATGCACCCGCATCTGGCAACACAAGAAACTTTCCAAGATCGTTTCTTGGTCGAAGCGCGACTTGCGGCACGTTTAGACCACCCCAACATCGTGCGCGTGCTATCTTTTGACCATGTGGACGATGAATTATTCCTCGTTATGGATTTGATTCGCGGTGGGAGTCTGCGTCATCATATCAAGAGTCTCCATGAAAGTGCGCGTCTGATGGGTTTCCCAGAAGTGGTGGAACTTGTGCGCCAACTGGCGGAGGCTTTGCATTATGCCCACCAGCAAAATATGGTTCATCGGGATATGAAGCCTGATAATGTGTTGCTCAAGCCGAGCAATCAAGCGAGTGGTGGGCTAGATTATCAACCGATTGTGACAGATTTTGGTTTGGCGAAACTTACTGCTTCCGACGAAGAAGCAGCAACAGCCGAACAACCGATTGGCACATACCCTTATATGTCACCGGAACAATGTCGTGCTGTCGCTGTGGATGGACGAACCGATATTTACTCAATTGGCATCATGCTTTATGAATTAGCCGTTGGGCGTTTGCCATTCCAACCCAAAAGTATTGCTGAAGCGAATCGGATGCACAATGAAGAACAACCGCCTGCCCCAGCAACGGTGCGTCCCGGTTTCCCAGCAACATTAGAGCGTATTATTTTCAAGTGCTTAGAGAAAGACCCTTCTGAGCGTTACCAAAGCGGACGTGAACTCTCAACAGCATTGGCAAGTTTACAAACAACGAGCGCACAGCAGGCATCCGCAGTTGTCTCATCTGACCCTGATAAGACTGCCGCTATGGACTTTGTGCCAGACGGCGAATTACCTATTTTTACTGTCCCACCCCTGACAGCCCAACAAGCGCGTTATGACCGTTTGCTGCTTTTTAGTGAAGCGGGTGGCTCAAGTATTGTCCCCATTCGACGGGCGGTGATGACTATCGGGCGCGATACTGACCAGAGCATCCAACTGAATCACCCCAGTGTGTCGCGTCGTCATGCGCGGCTAGAGCGCGGTGTCGATAAGCTGTATCGCCTTGTTGACCTTGAATCCAGTAATGGGACATGGGTTGATGGGCAGCGACTCGATAGCCACAAATTAGTCATCTTAGAGCCGGAACAAGTTTTGCAAATTGGGCATTATTGGCTCGTTCTGGAACTCAAAGATTCGGCTGTCTACTCGACGATATTAGATGATGATGACGATAGCAGCCGCTCTAGTGATGTGATAGCGGCTCCGATTGTTGATGTTGCAGATATGGCAACTGACCGCGGCGCTGATTCACCTGTTGTTGAAGATGAGCCTGTTGAGCCTGAACCAGAACCGCAACAAGCGATGATGGAACTGCGAGACGAGCCGGAAACGCCCCCCGAAGCTGAACCCGCCTTACCAGAACCCAAGTTGCGGCGGCGGCAATCTACAGCAACAGTACCGACTGTTGAAGAGTTGAATCGCACTCAGATTATGCAATATGAATTGCAATCTGAAATCCCTTATTTCGACCCACCCGAATTATCAGAAGAAGAGAAACAAGCTGACCGTGTCGTGGTCTATCAAGAAGGTGAAGCGGCTCGCGTATTCCCATTAATGCGCCACGAAATATCTATCGGGCGTGCGGCTATTCATCCTATCCACCTTTCATCGAATACTGTCTCACAACATCATGCGGTTATCCTGCGCGATGATGATGGACAATACAGTATCACGGATGTCGGCTCTACCAACGGGACATGGCTTGGCGATGCTATTATCCCACGCGATACACAAATGGAGTGGGATGGCGACGAAATTGTTCGTATCGGCGATTATTGGCTCACACTCGAATATTCCGAAGAACAAGCGGTTCGCGCTCGTTTGGATGCCATGAGTACCTATCTGGGTGAAGAACGCGGCGAAGGCGACTTTGAGATGCCGCAACCTCTCGCCTCGATTAGCACCTATGATGCGAAACTCGTCGGTCAGACAGTCGGCAGTTACAAATTAACGGAATTTTTCGGCAAAAATAGTATCTCCTCTGTTTATCAAGCCCGTAGCCGCAATAACGATGAGATTGTCGCTCTGAAAATTATCCATCCTTATCTTGTCCAAGATGAATTTTTTCTGCGTGCTTTTTTTGTTGAAGCGCCGATTGCCCAAAATCTCAATCATCCCAATGTCGTAAGTATCATCAATTACGAACAATCCGGCGATTATCTCTACATTGTGATGGATTTGGTTGAGGGACCAACATTACGAACCTACCTTGATGATGTGTACGGTACAGGTCGAAATGTTGATTTGGCACAGATGGCGGAATTTGCACGCCAGATTTCTGATGGGATGTACTACGTTCATCAACAGGGTTTGTTTTATCGTGACCTTAGCCCTAGCAACATTGTCTTGAGCGAAGATATTGATAATGCTGGTAACACGGTCTATACCCCTGTTCTCACCGATTTTGCATTGGCGGAAATGGTGCAACAAAGTGATGTTTATGTGCCGAGTGTGGTCTCTGGCGACTACACGTATATCACACCAGAGCGAACTTTGGGTAAAAAGCAAGATGAACGCAGCGATGTTTATGAACTTGGCATCGTCATGTATGAAACGTTGACAGGTAAGCCGCCTTATCAACCGCGTTCATTGGCAGAGGCGACCCGAATGCACACGCGGATGGCGCTTGAGCCGCCGTCGAAATTACGTCCTGAAACACCTTATAATCTGGAACGTATCATCACTAAGGCATTGGCAAAAGACGCGCAAGACCGCTACCAGAATGCCAACGATTTATCACAAGATTTACAAGAGGTATTTCTTGCCTTATCTGGTGATGAGTCGCAGAGTGGTTATCGCACAGATGTTGATGACCCACTTGAAACAGCGATTATGCCGCGCTTATTAGCGCCGGAAATGCCGTACTATACGCCGCAGCCGATAACAGAAGAACAAGCGGGCTTTGATAGACTCATTGTGTATAGTGAACTATTCCCGACTCTTGCGATTCCGATAGACCGTAATGTGGTGACTATCGGACGCGGTTTTGACCAAAAAGTCAATCTGGAAAGCAATACCGTTTCGCGCCAACATGCCCGTATTGAGCGTGGTGTCGATGATGCTTATCGCCTGATTGATGTTGGCTCAACCAATAAAACGTATCTGAACGACGACCTGTTAGAAATTGAAACTGCCCGTCGTGTCACCAGTGCCGATACCATTCGGATTGGTGAATATTGGCTTCGCATCGAAAGAGCAGATGAACGCTCGCTTGATGAAGGGGCGGTTGTGATTGATGCCGATGCCGAAGAAGAGCGTGATGGGCTTGAACCAGCGCGTAAGTTCGTCGCCGTGCGTGATGTTGAACGCGAAGGGTTTGTGGAACGCCCTGCCCCTCGCCTAGATTTACCCCCACCAGCACATGATAGAATCGGTCTGGTTGTCGATAATCCGCGAGTCGCCGTTGTACCGGGTTCTATGGCGACGATTTCAGTTGAAGTTATCAATCAAAGTGATGTGGTTGACCACTTTACACTTGAAGTCGATGGATTGCCAAAAGAGTGGGTTCAAGTCCCACCAACACCGCTTTACCTGTTACCCAATAATCGCGGTACAACATCTATTACTATCAGCCCACCGCTTGCCAGCAGCAGTACCGAAGGCGAACATGCTTTTGGTATCCTCGTTCACGCTCGCGCTCAAACGCTTGATTCGGTCATGCAGCAATGTGCTGTCGATGTCCAATCTTTCCGTAATTTTGTGATTGATTTCCAACCGCAACGGATTACCGGACGTGGACGAGCGGAACTGAAAATTTCTAATACAGGCAATACCTATGATACCTATACACTAGACCCCCGTGACCGTGAAGGCGCTATTGATTTTGTCTTACCGGGCAAGCAATTTACGATGGCACCGGGTCGAGTTGAATATATTCCGATGCGTGTGAAGGCTAAACACAGACCTTTTACGGGAAGTGGCGCAACCTACCCCTTTGAATTACAAATTCACTCGCAGCACGAAACTGTGCCGCCGCAATCGACAACTGGGGAATTAGTGGTCACATCGCGTTTTCCCTTCTGGTTTTTAGGTTGCCTCGGTTTGCTGGTCTTGCTGCTCTGTGGCTTGCTTGCTGGCGGTGGCTTCTGGACATATCGCTCGATTACGATACAACGGACAGCCGATGTGAACGCAACGCAAACACAGGTCGTTCTCGATGTGACAGAAACAGCGAGTGCTGATACAGATGGCGATCGCCTCAGTAACATGCGCGAGGCAACCCTGCAAACAGACCCCTTGCTGGTCGATACCGATGGTGATGGCTTGACCGATGGTGAGGAAGCACTCGTTTGGCAAACAACGCCTATCAGCCGTGATTCGGACGGCGATACGATTAATGATGGTACAGAAGTCGCCAATGGTACAAATCCATTAAGCGCCGATACTGATGGTGACGGTATTTTCGATGCTGAAGACACTGACCCCTTCTTACAAGCGACACTGACACCGACACCTTTCCCAACGGCATCCGGCGATGGTTGTCCGGGGTCGCCGCCGGCTAATCTTGCTGTGGGTAATTTTGGGCGCATTACAGAAGGCGGAGTCAACAATCGGCTACGCGATAATCCAGGGGTAGAAGAGGGTGCTATCATTAGTTTGATGCCGCCCGGTGTTGGTTTTACTGTTGTCGGGGGCCCCGTTTGTGACCCCAATCAGTTTATCTTATGGTGGGAAGTTGATTATCAAGGCACAACCGGCTGGACTGCATCGGGCGAGGGTGAAGATTATTATGTCGAACTCGCAGATGGCAGTGGTAGTGGTGGTAGCGGTGGTGGCGGTAGCGGTGGCAGTGGTGGCGCTGGTCCTACAAGTGCCTCCGAAGAAGAGCAAGCAGCGATGGATGCTGTAATTGCAAGTTTGCCAGAGGCTAGTGCATTCGCATTAGACCGCTCCGCGATGGGTGTGCAAGTTGTCCCCAATGATGTTGCCCTACCACGGACAGCGCAGCTGGGCATTTCATGGATGAAGGTACAAATCAACTGGGCAGCTTTACAACCCTCCGGTTCAGCCGATATCAGTAATGACTTCCGCCAAATACAACAATTTATCCAAAATGCGGATAGTAGCGGCTTCAATATTTTAGTGAGTGTCGCAAAAGCACCAGATTGGGCGCGTTCAACTACCAGCAATGATGGTCCACCAGATAACCCCGACGATTTAGCGGTCTTCCTGAGCTTACTCTTGCGTGAAATGGGGTCGTCCATTGATGCGATTGAAGTCTGGAATGAACCGAATCTCATCCGTGAATGGGATGGCAGTTTATCGTTCTCCGGCGAAGGGTACATGCAGTTATTTGCTCCGGCATATGATGCAATTCGGGCGTTTTCATCCGATATTACGATTGTCACAGCCGGACTCGCCCCAACAGATACAGGTAGTTTCAGCGTGAATGACCGTGCCTTTCTCAATCAGATGTATGATGGGGGTCTGGCAAACTACGCCGATATTGCAATAGGGATTCATCCTTATGGTTGGGGGAATGCCCCTGATGTGCGCTGCTGTGATACATTACCAGACCGAGGTTGGGATGATGCTGTACAATTTTTCTTCGTCAATACACTAGAAGACTACAATAGTATCACGACTGCCAATAATCATGCTGTTAAATTGTGGGCGACTGAATTTGGCTGGGCATCATGGGAAGGCTTCGGCGGCATACCTCCCGAAGAATGGATGTCTTATAATACATTATCAGACCAAGAGGCGTATACCATTCGGGCATTTCAACTGGGGCAGGCTCTTGATTATGTGGGTCCGATGTTCTTGTGGAATCTGAATTTTGCCAATGAATTTACAGTACCGCAGAATAGTGAAGTCATTGCCTATAGCATGATTGTCATTGATTCGACACGCCCATTGTTCAATACTTTGGCATCGAGTCAATAAACATGAACACGTGGAAAGGGGCATGATGTCCAACGCTTTAGATTCGTTACCGCGCTCTGACGGTTTTTGGATGCCTGCCGAATGGGAGGCACATACTCAAACATGGCTTTTGTGGCCCGTCCGCACTGATACATGGCGTAATGGGGCAAAACCTGCCCAGCGAACCTTTGCGGAATTGGCAAAAACGATTGCACATTTTGAACCTGTGACAGTTTGTGTCCCAACAGAACAATATGAAAATGCCTGTGCGATGTTGGGTGACAATATTCGGGTGTTAGAGATGGCGGCTAACGATGCGTGGATACGCGATTGTGGTCCGACTTTTGTGCTTAATCAGCATGGAGAAGTCCGTGGTGTCGATTGGATTTTCAATGCGTGGGGCGGCTTAGAAAAAGGGACTTATTTTCCGTGGGATAAAGATGATTTGGTCGCCCATAAAGTGCTAGAAGTTGAACGCCTCGCTCGTTATCGCGCCACAATTTGTACAGAGGGCGGCGCATTGCATGTCGATGGCGAAGGCACGTTAATGGTTGTTCGCCCAACCGTGATGAATAGTAATCGCAATCCGAATTGGTCACAATCACAGTTGGAAGTCCGTTTGCAGCATTACCTCAATGTGGAAAAAGTTATTTGGCTTGAAGACGGTGTTTATGGCGATGAGACTGATGGGCATATCGACAACCTCGCTTGTTTCGTGCGTCCGAGTGTGGTTGCCCTCACATGGACAGATGATGAAAATGACCCACAGTATGCGATTTCGCAAGCGGCCTATGATGTCCTATCAAATACCAGCGATGCTAAAGGTCGCCCTCTGGAGATTCATAAGATTCATCAACCCGGGCCCCTGTATATGACTGAAGAAGAGGCGATTGGCATTGATAAAGTCGCCGCAGCCCGTTATCGCTGTGCGGAAGACCGTCTCGCAGGGTCATATATCAACTTCTATATTGCTAACGGTGCAGTCATTGTGCCGACATTCAATGACCCCCATGACGAGGCGGCACTCGCTACATTGCGCGATTTATTCCTTGACCGTGAAGTTATTGGATTTTATGCGCGAGAAATTTTGCTCGGCGGTGGCAATATTCACTGTATCACTCAGCAGCAACCTGCCCCACATGATAGCTAAAAAGTTTCAGGCGTAAGGGCGCGATGCCTTGCGCCCCTACAATGGATTATGACCCTCGATTTCGAAAAAATCCTTAAACAAAATTCACGTTAAAATGATATTTTGTCATGAATCATCTGTTTGAAAACGACTCTCTAAGGCTGTGATTCGTTGCTGCAATGCGGCTATTTCATCTGCCAGATTCATCCCCAATCGTAGCCGCACACTCTTGATGATATCTCCTGCTTTGCAACGTTGACCATCGCCTAACTGCACATCTTGCACTATCAAAAACCCATCGCCTGTTGCCACGGCAATCTCACCCTTCGCACGCCGCTCGACCACATGTCCGGCAACAGCGAGATAGGGCGTTTGTGGCTTTTCAGCATAAGCACGCCAAATGATAAGTTTATCAGTGCCTAAATATGTGTATGCGCCGTTAAATGGCTCACTGACAGCTTGTACGAGGCGTTGGATTTCTTCGGCACTTTGATGCCAATCAATGAAGCTATCTTGTGGTAAACGGGGATAACAGCGCAAGGCAAGTGTCGGGTCAGTGGGTTGTGGCTTGGGTTGTAACGCGCCTTTTTCTAATGCTGTGAGAACCTCGCTAAACATTTTAGGGACAACGTGCGCCGAAAAATCATAAATATCACGCACACGGGTTTCTGCTGTGAGTGGCATAGAGCGTTGCAGCAAAATATCGCCGGTATCCAAGCCGTCATCCATGAAATGCAATGTCATTGGTATAGATGTTTCGCCCATGATTAGCGCCCAATTCGGCGTAGCATTGCCACGATAGCGCGGTAAATCGCCAACATGAGAATTGATGATGCCTTGTGGAAATAGATTCAGCGTCTCGTTGTTGATGAGAAACTGCCAATTCAGGCTGATAGCGACCTGTGCCGCACTTGCCCGAATGATTTCATGCGTTGCTTGTTGGTTGATATACCGTGTATTCAAGAAAGTTGCGCCAATATCTTGTGCTAATGCTTCAAAATCGGCTTCGGTAATAGCACTCTCTGGCGATTCTGTTGTGGTGATAATCAATGTGCAAATATGACCGCCAGCAACAGCGCGTCGGATGCTATCGACCAAGGTTTTTGTTCGTCCAATCGCGGCAAATTTCATGCCTCTATCCCTTGATACGCCGCCACGACATCACGTACACGCAGCGACTCTTGTGTTTTGAGATGCTCAACAAATTGGCGAAACATGCTACCTGCACCCTCTCCGGTATGAATGAAGGGGGCAACTTGTTCTGGGGTTAAATCTGCCAGATGACCGATTTGCTTCATGTCGTTATAGGGGGCTAAATCGGCAGTATTGAGATAGATAAATACGGGATGAAAGTCAAAAATTTTCAAACCCGATACAGTAATATGCTTATCGAGTGTCCAAACAGAGTGAGGGCGATAAGTTTCGACATCATCTTCCCAATAATAGGGCAAGCGCAATAATGGACGTGGCAACAGGGGTAATTCTATCATCTGTAGATGGGGCATTTCGGGCAATAACAACGACAAATCAACCTGAATCGGCGTGCGCTTAACGACTTCCCACCAAATATGTGCTGATTGTACGAGGGCATGGCTTCGCATAGATGTTGCGTCCGGTACAAGTGCCATGCAAAAATCGAGAATTTCAGCAACGGTGCTACCCTGTGATGAGTTGGGCAGAAAATTGGGATGAATACCGAGTTCAAACAAATCGGGATGTTCGCGTAAGCGGCGCACGGCTGGGCTATCGTGTGTGACAAAAAATGTCGCTTTCACGCCAGCCGCTAGTAACATTTGTGCCACTGCATCAATCATGAAATCAGCAGCCCAATCTAAATCGAGTGTCAGAACAAAGTTATCCATCGCCCCTCAAATCATAGTATTATTAAAGGGCATGATTTTATAACAAAATGGCATCGTATATAGGGTTAGTGCTATATTGATTTGTGGTATATGACTTAATCTGAGGGATGATGGCGTTTAGATGTGCATAGATAAGGTTTTAGCGCCTTATCTATTTTTGGAGATAAGCAGGGGCGGAAAGACTTGAACTCTCAACCTTTCGATTTGGAATCGAATGCTCTGCCAATTGAGCTACGCCCCTATAAGTGCCATGATAGCACTATTTTGTTTCTTTGTAGACGACGTGTTTCCGTACAATCGGGTCATATTTACGCAGTTCTAGGCGAGTAGTGGTATTACGACGATTTTTTTCCGTGTAATACATATGCCCACTCTCAGCACTACGCATCTTGACCAGAATTCGGTTGCCTTTTTTTGCCATGTTGATTTATCCGTTTCTGGTATCACTAATATTGAACTTACAAGGGTGATAATTACAAAAGCTGCCGATGAGGTTTGAACTCATTACCTCACCCTTACCAAGGGTGTGCTCTACCAATTGAGCTACGGCAGCACTCAATACTTGATGATATTTATTACAAATGGGCCAGGCAGGACTCGAACCTGCGAAGGCTTCCGCCAGCGGGTTTACAGCCCGCCCCCTTTGCCGCTCGGGACACTGACCCTTTGTTAAACTACTGCCTCAATATATTATCGAGGTATAAAGCCACAGATCGGGAATGATCCGATAACCTTCCGCTTACAAGGCGGATGCTCTACCATTGAGCTACTGTGGCGTATAAAAACACTCTTAATCAAAGTGATTACTTTATAACTTTCGCCATTTTGATATAGTTTGCGACGCTTTTGCCACCCTAAATGTTACATGGTGAACGTTGCACATTGTACAAAAGAACCTTGCGCGAGTCAACGGTCTGTCTCAAGAATTGATGGATAATGCACAAATTTCATGACAAGTATTGTTTGACTCCTAGTGACTGCAAAATTATGGAAAACCATCAATTTGACTTGGATTTCATTAGATTCGGGGCACTTGTTCTTGTTATATATGTTATAATACTGATAGCTTTATTAATAAAGGAGTCAAAAGTATGGTTATAAAAGAACTCAACCCCGTACAAGTTGGCGATATCAGCGAAGCCAAAGTTCTCACACGCTTTGTCGAACTTGGACATGGTGTTCTTATTCCATGGAGTAACGGTCTGCGCTACGATTTGGTCGTAGACTTCAACCAGAGTGGTAATCTGCAACGTATTCAGATTAAAACTGGACGTATCCAAAATGGCTGTATTGTATTTAATGCAGCAAGTCAAGACCCCACAGACCGTCATAAAAAAATTAATTATCGTGGAGATATTGACTCTTTTGGTGTTTATTGCAGAGACAATGGCAAGACATATATCGTACCTGTTGAACATGCACCTACTATGTCTTGTTATCTACGTGTTGAGCCACCTAAAAACAATCAGCGTAAGGGTATTCGTTGGGCAAAAGATTACGAACTGTAAATAGGATATGAATTATGGTCACAAAAGAACTCAATCCGACACAAATTGGCGATATCAGCGAAGCGAAACTCAAAGCACATTTTATTGAGCGCGGATACGTCGTGCTTGAACCTGCCAACAATGGTTTGCGCTATGATTTTGTTATAGAACAAAATGGACGTTTTCAACGGATACAAGCTAAAACTGCCCGTCTGGTTGATGACGAATATATTCTATTTAGTACCTCAAGTAAGGATTCATCTACGAATGGAGATGTGGATTATCGCGGTGATATTGACCTCTTTGCTGTTTATTGCCCCGACAACGATATTTACTATTTAATGGGCGTGGATGCCGCACCGACAAGTAAATGTTTTTTGCGCGTTGTGCCGACGAAAAATAATCAGCGCAAAGGCATTCGTTGGGCTGAGGATTACGAATTTTAATGCCCTTATGAACTAGCTCACACGATTGAGCCATGCCACTTGATACGGTTGTAATGCAATCGACCCTGTATGCGTCTCAGAAGTCAGTAAATCTTGCCAATGACCATCTTCTAAATCGACGGTGACTGTGTTGGCTGTGACATTGTGCAGCGCGAGAACCGTATGTTCCTCATCTTGTGATTGTCGCAAAACAGCAAAAACCTCTGAACCACGATTGACGACTGTTTGTGATGCCAGTGGATGAAAGGCAGGAGTCGAACGGCGTTTTTCGAGCAAGGCTATCATGTGTTTGAAAACCTTGCCGCGCAACGTATCGCCTGTAAGGTCTGCTGTGAGTGAGTCTAGCTTGAATTTTTCACGATTAATGGTGCGAAAGCGCCCACTTTCGGCAACCCCTTCATTCCAATTGCGCCCACCAAACAAGCTAGAAAAGTAAATACCCGGCACGCCTGCCAACGAAAGTTGAATCGCCTGTGCGACGACGAAACGTTTTATGGCACTCTGCGGATGCGATGCTGTGATGTTTGGGTCGGTAATAGCATCAAAATAAGTAATGTTCATTTCATAGGGCGATTGACTGCCATCGCCATTCGCTTTGTAAGAGACATTGCCACCATGAGTTTGCGTGCGTTGTACAAGCCTGTCAATTTCTACTTGAGTCAAGATACCCGTCACAGGTCGTAGGCCAATCCCATCATGCGAAGCCGTAAAATTGAAGAAAGTCGTGCGTTCGCCAATCGGGTCAAGCGATTTTGCCCAATTTGTGAGATGCGTCGAATCGCCTGCTGCCATCGTATGCAAAATGAGGGGTGGCAAGGGGAATTGATAGACCATCTGCGCCTCGTTAATGCCGTTGCCAAAATAGTTGATATTCTCATCGTGTGGCACATTGGTTTCAGTGATGATCAGCACATCGGGCGCAATCAAGTTCAGCACATCACGCATGACTTGAATAATGAGATGCGTTTCGTCTAGGTGGATGCTGCTAGTGCCGATTTTTTTCCATAAGAAGGCAATGGCATCAAGGCGAATAAATTCTGCCCCATTTTCGATATAGAAGCGTATAATTTTCAGAAATTCAAGTAAAACATCGGGGTTTTCTACATTAAGGTCAATTTGGTCGGGGCTAAAGGTTGTCCAAATGTGTTTGATGCCCTCGTGTGTTTCAAAAGGTGTGAGCAGTGGCAAGGCTCGTGGACGTACAACGGCTGTTAAATCTGTTTCCGGCGCAATGTCAATGAAGTATTTATCGTAAGGCGCTTGCCCGATAAGGTATTTCTGAAACCATGAACTTTGCGCGGACATATGATTGAAGACCGCATCGAACATCAGGCGAAAATCGTCTTTCATCGCTGTGATGTGCTGCCAATTCCCCAACGCTGTATCGACTTGGTAGTAATCAATCACACTAAAGCCATCATCCGATGACCATGGGTAAAAAGGCAGAATATGAATCGTATTCACTTGCGGATGAACATACTTCTTGAGAAAGTGATGTAAAACGTGTAGTGGCGGATGGTCTTCATCATGCACATGGTCGCCGTAACAAATGAGAATGACATCTTTTTCACTGACTGCTAGTTTCTCCACAGTACCGGATTGCAACGGTTGTAAAAGAGACGACATTTTCTCATAGGTCGCTTGCCCTATATCGTCACCATAAATACGGTTTAACTTAGCTTGTAGCGCGTCATGAATCGACTTGGTCATTGTCGATTGCCCCTATCGTGAATCCAATTTCTGTAAGGCGTGCTGTAAAACCTTTCGCAGTATCTTATACGAAAAGTGTTCCAAGCCCACTTGATAATTATGTTCGGTCATGTCATCGCGCAGACTAGCATCATCTATCAATTGCCGCGTTTTTGCCACAACCTCATCCGTAATATCATAGCTAAATTCAACCGCTTTGACACCTGTGGGCTTAATATCTGTCAGATACATGGGATAGGTATTAACGACCAGTGGCTTGCGGAAATACAGCGTTTCAATGAGAGCATTGCCGAAGCCTTCGTAGATACTCGGATACGTAATTAAGTGCGCGTGTGGGTAAATATCCCACAATTCATAGACTTTATGCCCGTTGATTTCGCCGCGCTCTGACCCCACATAGTCGCCAATAAATTTGTAGCGGATGCCAGCACGGTCAGCTTGTTCGCGCAGCCCTGTACCATAGCCCCCCTTTTCATCGCCTTCATAGCCTGTAATCACAAAAACGAGACGCTCATCATTGAGTTTTCGCATTAACTCGATGGCGTGTTCGATTCCTTTGCGGCGCACAATGCGCGTCGGTTGCAAAATAATCAAATCATCGTCACTGAGACCGATTTCGCTGCGGAAGGTCTTGGTATAATCATCGGGTGCAGGGGGCGGATTCTCGAAATCAAAGACATTCGGCAAATATAGAGCCTCAATGCCACGAAAGGCATTCAGTCGTTGCTGCATCGCTTTGTTGATAACCATATGAACGACAGGTTGCAGTTTCGGCGGGAAAGCCTCGTTGAGAATATCTTGGATACCATTCGCAAGGAAACGTTCGCGCTCCCAATAAAAATCATGGTGATGGGCGAGAGTCTTAACGCGAGTACGGCGAATCGCATTTGCAATGCCGATACTCAGTGCAATATTCATCGGGATAGCGAGGACATTTTGCGGTACAAGCACATCAATCTTGTAGTCACGGATGAACTGTTCTACAGCGCGTCGCAAATTCTCAGCCGTGTGATAAACCTCTTGGAAGAACTTAGGCTCAGGTTTGGGATTGCTAAAAGCCTCATCGTGATGTTCTTGTGCGACAGAGTCCGTGAAGTGCATTTCTGGTACGAGCATTCCGGCTTGTGCTTTTTCATCCAATTCACCGCCACAATAAAAACACTGATGCCCCATTTCTTCAAAAACATCTGCCAGCTTGAATGTTTCTAAGCTAACACCATCGACTCCGGCTAGTCGAAATGAGATAAATCCAATATTCATGCTGCTTGTGTTTCCCCTCGTGTATAGTTATTTTCGGGCGCACACGCGGGTACGCCCCTACAGCTTTGTGTTGATGTGCGTAATTTCGTAACAGTTTGCCTATCCATGATATAGCGTGTGACGGACACAATAGATTATGTCCCTACAAATCATAACAGGCCTGTAGGGACTGGCTTCTGCCTGTCCGACGTAATTCTCACTATAACGCCCTCATAAATATCCTAGCCTTTCACACTGCCAGAAGTGAGTCCCTGTTCGAGAAAGCGTTCAAAGCTCAGGAAGAGGATAATCACAGGCAGCGTCATAATCGTTGAAGCTGCCATGACTGTGTGTAAGCGATTGCTTGGGTCATTGAAAATCGTATTGATTTTAATCGGCATCGTGAACAAATCACGGCTGTTCAAGAAGATGAGCGCATAGAGCAACTCATTCCATGCAATCATGAAGGTGTATAAGCCCACTGTTACCAGTGCTGGAACAGATAAAGGCAATGTAATGCGCCAAATCACCTCAAAGCGCGAGCAACCATCAATCTGTGCCGCTTGCTCAATTTCTGCCGGAATCGTGCGGAAGTAACTGGTGAGCATATAAATGGCGACTGGCAGCGTTTGTGCCAGATACGTGAAGATAATAATAATCAAGTTATCTTGTACCTGAAAACCAAGCGTCTCACTCAATGAAGAGAGCATGGCAAATAACGGGATAATCAGCAAAACTGCCGGAAACAGATAGACAATCAAGACACTATTAATGAGAAACTCTTTGCCGCTAAAACGCAAGCGTGCGACAGCGTATGCGCCAAGTGTGGCGATAATCACAGTCAGTATGGCTGTCGGGAAAGCCACGCGCACGCTGTTCAAAATATTCGTTCCAAAGTCTTGAAAATGGTCAACATTGGGGTTAAATAGCTCTTGGTAGGCATCGAGCCGCAATTCGCTTGGAATATAAACCGGATTGCGTCCACCGATTTCGCTACGTGCCTTAAACGACGAACTGACCATCCAATAGAAGGGAAACAAAATCATCGCAAGGAACATAAATAGCCCCACGCCTAGTAAAAATCGCTGCCAGCTCAGTGATGCCGCAAGGTGGTCGATGAACGATTTCTTCTCGTAACTTGCTGAATTTGTTTGGTTCACCATGAGTCTAATCCTCCTCCAGATTTCGCATAACGGTTAAGACATAAATCACAATGAAAACGACGAGGAAAACGAGCAATATCATCGCTGTTGCTGCACCCTTGCCAAAATTAGAACTATTAAAGCTGAACTGATACGTCAAGACAGGGAGGACGTTCGTGCCATAGCCGCCGCCTGTCAGTAGCCAAATATCATCAAATTTATTGAATGTCCACAATAAGCGCAGTAGAAAAATCGCCCCTAGCACGTAGCGTAAATCTGGCAGAGTCACATAGCGGAACTTATCCCAAGCATTGCCGCCGTCCACATCAACCGCTTCAAACAAGGTGGTATCAATAGCTTGCAGCCGTGCGAGAATCATCAGCATGGCAAAGGGGAAATAACGCCACCCTTGAAACAGCACGACTATCCATATTGCCAGTCCGCGCTGTGCGAGATAGGCTTTGGGTAAGTCAATCACATTGGTAGACATCAGCACATCATTCAAGACACCTGCTGGTCCGGGGTCAAGAATCCAACGCCAGACAAAAGCGACACTGACCACCGGTGCCACATATGGGAAAAGAAAGATACCGCGTGCAAGACCACGCCCGACAAATTTCTGATTCAAGATAAGTGCTGCAATTAAGCCTAAAAAGAGGGTCAAAATAGTTGAGGTAAAGGAATAAACAATCGTTGTAACAAAAGCACCCCACTGATTCCAACCTTGCCATTTGAAGGCAAAATCATCTATTACGTCGCGGTAGTTGTCAAATCCGGTGAATTCAGCCCCGAAGACATTGTTGAGATTATCCAAGCCGACATCATGGAAACTAATCCAGATGCTAAAAAAGGCAGGGAACAATACCAGACCGAACACAATTAAGGCTGTCGGAGACATCAGCAACCATGCGAGGCGCGTCTCTTGGGCGCGGATACCTTTCCCGAAAATACCTGTTTGATTTTCATTTTTGACGTGTGCCATAAGAATCTCCTGAAACTAGGCAGAACAGTCGGCATAATGTTGTGGTGTATTTCAATATTTTGGCGAGATGGGTTTATATTACTGTAGAGTCCGAGAAGTGCTTAGAAAATGCGTAACGCAAAGATGCAAAGGGTGAAAGGCGCAAAGAAAGGTTTTGAATAGAAATCTTGGCGCTTTGGCGGTTCATGTTTTTTTCTAAGTTTTTTCCGGATTCTACAAAAGTAAGAACTGGTAAATAATTAAAAATAAAATCTCGGTTTTGTAGGGGCATAGCGCGCTATGCCCTTACGACAAAATTCTAAAAACTTACCGAAGGTTACTTTTAAATAAATGGCGCACTCAAATTTTGCAAGGTAGGAGGAAGATATCCCCCTACCACATCTATTATCGACGTATCATATTATTCAGCAGAACGGTCTGCCAGCAATTTCTCGACTTCTTCTTGGAGGAACTGAGCGCCTGTTTCCGGTGTCATAATTCCTTCAATGGCGATATTGCTGAGAACAGTCGGGATAAGCAAGCGACCTTCAATGTCACCGATGACGGCACGTTGGGTTGCGCCATAGTCTGGGCGGAAAAGCCAACGTTGCATCGAGTCAAAACCACCTGCAATTTGGGCGAGTGTTTCATCACTGTAATTAGCGAAGTAGTCACTGCTCGTTGACCAACCTTCAACAGCACTTTCCAGTACCGGAACTTTGCCGAATGGGGCTAAGGCTAAGATATCTTGATAGCCTGCTGTGAGGAAATATTCGACAACTGCTTGTGCTTCGGGGTCGGCATCGCGGGTAATTCCTAATGTTACGAGTTGTCCATACGTTGCCGCACCGTTGGGTCCTTCCATTGTTGAAGCAAAGCTGGTCACTGCTGCAAGGTCTTCTGTAACAAGTTCAACACTACCACCATCTTCTAAGCCAGAGCCGTCTACGAGGTCATCCATGATATAGGTCGAGTAGAACAACATGCCTGCTGTACCATATTCGTATGCCTCACGCGCACCACGCCAATATTGCGGACCGGGCTGCGAACAACTTTGTAAGCTGGTGTAGAAGTCAAGGGCGGCAATCATTTCCGGTGTATCAAAACTGACATTGCCATCGGCATCAAAGGGCCACGCATCATTGGAGATAGCCACTTGTTCAAAGATTTGCTGTCCGTAATTTTGGCCGGGGTCAGTGCCGAGTGTCAGACCGTAGAGTAAGTCCATGTTGCCGGGTAATGCTTCACAGGCGGCAAGAATGGCATCCCATGTGGTGGGGGCTTCGAGTCCGAGTGATTCATAAATATCTGTACGATACCAGATAGCTTGTATCCAACCATCATATGGCACAGCAGCATACATGCCGCTTGTGGGGTCTGTGACCATCGCTAAAGGACCATCACGAAAATCATCTTCGCCGATGCTCTGGATAACAGCCGTCGCCGCATCTTGGTCAAGCAACCCATCAGCAGAGAAAGCCGCAACCCGTTCAATACCCATACGGATAATGTCCGGAAGGCGGTTCGCACCAACGGCAGTTGCGACTCGTTGTGAAATTGTACCTTCATCAATCGGGACGATGCGGACTTCGATGCCCGGATTCTCTGCCATAAAACTAGCAGCGACAGCTTCATAAGCATCGACACGTGATTCTTCGTTATCTGTCGTCCAAAATTCAACGATAACCGAATCTTGTGCGACAGTCGGTAGGATGACTATCACACCTAAAAAGATAGATAGAACAAGGATGGTTAAAAATTTCTTCATGCTTCGATACTCCTGTAATTGGCTGAATACACTATAGAATCTGTCAGATAGTAAAAGTTGTCGTTCGGGCGGCAAGCTCCTTTCGCTCTCATTTAACGTCTTGGTTGACCACTAGACGCACGCACAATCAGTTCCGGTTGGAGTAGGCGTTGCACGGTATCAGTGGGTGAATCCGCAATGAGTTGGATGAGTAAGTCGGTCAGCATTTCACCGAGTTCGTAGATGGGTTGGCTAACCGTTGTCAGGGGGGGCGTGGCACGTTCAGCAGCCGGAATACCGTCAAAGCCGCCGACAGCAATATCTTGTCCGACTTGTAAGCCACAATTTTGGACAGCTGCCATTGCGCCTAAAGCCATCAAATCATTACAACCGATGATAGCCGTCAGTTCAGGATTGCGATTAAGCAAAGTCTGTGCAGTCCTTACGCCACCTGCGTAGGTCATATCCCCATATTCGACAAAACTTTCGCGGAATAGAATCCCTGCTTTTTTGAGACCCCCTTGATAACCCGCAAAGCGATATTCAGAGAATGCTAGTGCCTCATCGGGTAAGATAATGCCAATATTTCGATGTCCATAGGCTACAAAATGCTCAACTAACTGTTCAATACCCGTCTGGCTATCATAGTCAATATAGGCAAAATCAGAGCCATGACCGAGAGCAGAGCGTCCGGCAACGACAAAGGGATGCTTAATTGATTTGAGATATTCAATTCGTGGGTCATCACGATAAGTACGAGCAACAATCAAGCCATCGACACGATTGCCACCTGCAAAGCGCCGATAGGCTTCCATCTCTGCTTCGCCGTGTTGTGTTGTACTAATCAAAACATCAAAATTGTGTTGTGCGGCGGTGTAAATAATGCCTTTGAATAGCACACTGAAGAAGTCATCATGAAAATCCTGACGGGCAGGCATAATGAGACCGACTGTATTGGTACTCTGTTTTTGGAGTTGTCGCGCAACTTGGTTCGGTTGATAACCTAGTTCATCTGCAATAGCGAGGATTTGACTGCGCGTATTTTGGCTCACGTCGTTATAACCTGCCAAGGCACGCGAGACAGTCGTAACAGAAAAACCAGATTTCGCTGCAATATCTTTTAATGTGACAGGCATATTATAAAATATCTCTATTTAGAACAATATCAATCCAAAACGTTTTGATATCATCCAGTATATATCCGAAACGTTTCGGATACCAGCAAAACTAATCTTATTCTAATCTTTCATAGAAAATATGTTTGGGTTTAGGGGGGAATGGAGATGTCGTCTGTTGCGGTCAATTACGGGATGACCGGTGTGTCATCTCACCGCAATCGAAACGGGCGCACACGCCGGTACGCCCTTACACACAAGATACGTGTTGCATAAGATGAGTTAATGAATGGACATTGTAGCGTTAGAAGTCGGTCAATTCGCTTAAGTTCGCTCGCCCTTTTTGCAAATGACTAATCGCCTGCATCATACCGAGTCTATTCTGGCGGATTTTCTCATCCTCAGCATTGACCATCACCGTTTCAAAGTAATCGAAAATCACGGGTACAACGGGTTCAAAGGCGGTCAAGAAAGCATCGACATTACCAGCATTGATTTTGCTTTGAGCATCTTGAAGCGCCTCATACAATGTTTTTTCCTTTTCATCTTCAAACAAATCAGGATTGACTGTATAGGTCATCTTTTCGCCACGAGAAATCCGCACGCAACGGGCAAAGTTATCGAGAATGGTTTCCCAATTGTCTTTATTCACCCATTGTTGTAATTGTTCAATCCCTTGATGAGCGCGATAGGGATTATGAGATTGTTCGGCTAAGACGGCATTAATCACATCACGCGGCGCAGTGCTTCTTTCATCTAGCCACACATCCAAACGCCCTTTAATGAAGTCCATCAATTGGTCGAATGTATTTCTATCGAGTTGAATCGCCTGTGCTTTTGTCACCTGTCTGACAAGGTCGCGGACATTGACTTCAATTTTTGCCCCCACCAAAATTTGCACAATGCCTAATGCTGCCCGTCGTAATCCAAAGGGGTCTGAGGTGCTTTTAGGCGCGAGACCTGCCGCGAACAAGCCCACCAAACTATCCAACTTATCAGTTACAGCCAAAATGATTCCAGCTTGACTGTTAGGGATACTATCGTTGGCACTACGCGGTTGCCAATGTTCAAAAATAGCGTTGGCAACAGCCTCACTTTTCCCTTGTTTGAGAGCATATTCACGCCCCATAGCACCCTGTAAAGAGGTCATTTCAACCACCATCTGCGTCGCAAGGTCAGCTTTGGCGATAGCGGCGGCTTCTTTGGCGATAGCAATATCATCGCTAGTCATGCCCAGTTTTTCGCCGATATCAGCAACCAGTCCGGCAACTCGATTATTCTTCTCTAGCATACTGCCGAGTTTGTCATGGAAAATGAGCGTATCGAGACGCGGCAGATATTGGTCAAGCGGCTTTTTGATATCTTGACGATAGAAATAGTCGGCATCCGAGAATCGCGCCCAAATAACGTGTTCATTGCCTTTAATCACTTTGTCGAGATGTTCCATATCGCCATTGCGGACTCCGATAAAGTGCGCCATCAAATTGCCAGCATCATCTAAAACAGGGAAGTAACGTTGATGTTTTTTCATGACGGTAATCAGTACATCACGCGGCAGTTGCAGATACTTCTCATCAAAATTGCCCATAAAAGCCATCGGTGCTTCAATCAAATTCGTGACTTCATCCAGTAAATCAGAGTCATCGGGAATCGTGCCGCCGACTTTTTCTGCCAAACCTGTAATTTGACCGAGAATCGTTTCGCGGCGTTCATCACGATTGAGGAAGATATTCTGTTCTGCCATCGCACTAATATAGTTATCGGGGTCTTCGGCTGTTATTTCGGGTGAACCATAGGGACGCAAGCCACGAGTGATATTGCCAGCAATCACGCCTGCATATTGGAAGGGAATCACAATATCGCCATAGAGCGCCACCAACCAGCGTAACGGGCGCGAGAAAGCAATGCCATCACTATTCCAGCGCATGGTTTTCTTGAACTTGATGTTTGCTAGTAATTTCGGTAATGCGGCTTGTAAAACTTGAGTCGCGGACTGCCCGATATTGTGAACTATCGCCGTGACATATTCGCCGCCGTCAATTGTTTCGCGCTTGAGTTCACTAACATCAATACCATTGCGCTTGGCAAATCCGATAGCTGCCTTCGTGGGATTGCCATCAGCATCAAAGGCGACTCGTGCTGGGGGACCTTTGGCAACAAATTCTTCATCTGTCTGGCGCGGCATGACTTTTTCGGCATGAACGACCAAGCGGCGCGGTGTCGCAAACAGATGTAAGCGACTCACTGTCAGGCGCAAATCTTCAAACATCTGCGGCACAAGTATTTTCAGTTGACGCAATGCCTCATCGACATCCGATGCCGGTAATTCTTCAACACCAATTTCAAAGAGAAAATCCGCTTCGGCTTCTGGTGCTTTGGGAATTTGCGGCTTAAATTGTGGCAGTGGCGCACCCCATTTGTCCATCATTTTCATGAAGGGATAGCCCAATGCTTCGCGTTTTTCTAAGTAGGATTGTGCTACACTGCGCGTCATATCACGCATTCGACGGAAAAATTTAGCGCGTTCTGTGACACCGATTGCGCCGCGTGTATCCAAGACATTGAATAGGTGACTGCATTTCAGCACATAATCATAGGCGCTAATCGTCGCATCGCCTTCTAGCGCCCGTCCGACCTCGTGTTCATAGGTATCATACACACGTTTTAGCGCATCAACATCGGCGACATCAAAGTAATAGCGTGAATGTTCGACCTCTTCATTGAAAATCATATCGCGGTAAGTGACATCACCCAACCACTCAATATCCCATACGCTATCTTTATCTTGCAGAGCTAAGACGATGCGCTCGATACCATAGGTGATTTCGACAGCTATCGGGTCTACAGTTTGTCCGGCGGCTTGCTGAAAATACGTGAATTGTGTAATTTCTTGACCATCAAGCCACACTTCCCAACCGAGTCCCCATGCACCTAAAGCAGGACTTTCCCAGTTGTCTTCCACAAAGCGAATATCATGTTCACGCGGATTAATGCCCAGCGCCTCTAGTGATTTGAGGTAGATTTCTTGTGGATTACCGGGGTCGGGCTTTAGGATGACTTGATATTGATAGAATCGCTGCATCCGATTAGGGTTTTCACCATAGCGACCATCATCAGGGCGCACACTCGGTTCAACATAAGCGATGCGCCACGGTTCGGGTCCTAAAACACGCATCGTCGTTGCCGGATTCGCTGTCCCTGCACCGACTTGTACGTTATATGGCTCCCAGATGACGCAGCCATAATCTGCCCAATAATCATGCAATTTCAAAATGACTTGCTGAAAATTCAATGCCATATGCGTTCCTAGAATTTGATTGGTTTGTTCTCATATTTCGGCGCATGTATTATAGAGGGAGAGGTCAAGATAGTCGATAGCGGTTAGGATTCAGGTGTCAGCTTTGAGTTATCAGTATTTTGCTTGAGACAAGCATGAGATACAGTAGATTAGTCTGGCAATAAGCGTTTCTGAGTGGGTGTATCATCAGGAGATGTCGATTTATTGGAAGCACCAGTAGTATTTTTGTCTATTGGAGGAAAGGGTACAGTTTTACCTTCAGGGAAAACATCTCCAAATTCTGCTTTAAGTTCTTCGCGTGCTAATTTACGAGGAAGACCACTCATCATGTGTGCCATAATTTCTGCATATGTTTTTTGGTGAACATATGGTTTTACATATTTATCACCAAAGTCCAAAATCCAATTTTGCAACTTACGCAAAACTTCAAGATTCTCACTCATGAGTGCTTCTACTGAGGTCAATCCACCCGACACTTTATTCCAATGAACATCATCATCAGGCACAGAAGGGGTCATTTCCTCGATTTTTTTGCGTAAGTCAATATTCTCTCGTTGAGATTCTATCAATTGCTCTTGCAGACTTGCTTTCTCATTGACGACCTTATCGAGTTGTTTTTGCAATTGTGCTTTAGTAGGCATATATCTCAGCCCAAAACTTGTTGAAGTGCGGCTTCAAATTCAACATCATTTTGTACAATCAGAACAGTTTTTTGCTGGATTTTATTGCGTTCTTTTTCATAGAAAAATTGTGAACGCTTAAAAATCATGAGCGCATCATCATCGCCATGAATACGATAAGCAATCTGTGACATAATCAACATCTCTTTATACAAGAGTAGCTGAGAATATTTGTTTTCTTCAGGATATGCTGTAATGTTGATATGATTACTAAACTATAGAATAAAGCCTTATTTTTATTAGCTCAAACATCAATGAGTTTCAATACCTCAAGCGGCATAAGTTATGTTTAACTGAACGAAAAATAGGAAACTCCTAAATGTCGGAATCATCGATTATTATAGCACATTTTAGAGGTTCATGCGTTAGAATTTTTGTTAATTCTCTGCATAAATGTGGACTTGCTAAGAAGCAAGTGATATCCCTTCGAAAATCCAGATAACACAGGAAATAAAATGGATACTGCGAAATATCCGCAACGAAAGTTACCCAATCACTTCTTTACAATGATGCCGAATCTTCAACGGCAAATGCTAAAGCAGGTTCGGATGCAACAGTCGGCAATTCTAGCCAGAAAATTGACCCACCTGCTTTGGGGAAATTTACGCCAACAGTGCCACCTTGTTTTTCGATGAGATGTTTGACAATCCACAACCCGAGTCCTGTCCGCGATTCGTTCCTTGTCGGACGAGTACTCAACTTGCCAAACTCTGTGAATAACTTGTGACGTTCTTTTTTGGGGATGCCGGGTCCTTCGTCTTGGACACACAGCCGCAGTGAAGCATCATTTGTTTCTGTCCATATAGTCACGACTGAGCCCTGCGGGCTATATTTAATGGCATTACTGACAAGGTTACTGGCAATTTGTACCAGACGGGCGCTATCTGCAACAACCTGACCGGTATGGTTTCCGATGTGCAAACGAATGTCTTTTTCTTCTGCCGCGATTTCATACTGCATGGCAATATTATTCACCACATCAGACAGTGACAATACAACAGGCTTAAGTTCCAAGGTATTGGATTGAATTGCTACCACATCAAGGAAGGCTTCAATAATATGGTGCATATTTTCAACCGTTAAATCTAATACATTGAGAATTTGCTTCACACGCGAATTATTGCCCATCTCATCTTTAAGCAATGTATTGGCAATGGAGAGATTATGAAGCGGATTTTTCAAATCGTGCGAGGCAATATGGACGAATTGTGTCCGCAATTGTTCTGCCCGTTCCAATTTTTCGATATGTTTGTTGCGTTCATCCATCAGATGCTTCAGTTTCAGTTGAGTCCTGACTCTCGCCATCAAAATAGCAGGGTCGATGGGCTTTGAAATGTAGTCATTGGCACCGACTTCTAGCCCCTCAACCATCACATCCGAATCCGATAACGCACTCACAAGGATGACGGGCAAACTTTGTATCCGTTTATCTTGGCGCAATGTTCGTAAGACTTCCAACCCATTGATACCACTCATCATAATATCCAACAACACAAGGTCAAAATCATGTTCGCTGATGAGTCGCAAGGCTGTTTCGCCATCATGGGCGGTTTCCACATGATAGTCATATTCCAATATCATACGCAATAATTCACGCGATGAGTGGTCATCTTCCACAATTAGAATACGCCCTTGTTGTAATGGAGTTGTTATTGTCATGTCTGAGATGCCTTATGTCATATTACACGATATAGGCTAAAGATTACGTTTGCAATCTGTCCAAAATCAATGCTTTCTTGACATACTATATGCGAATACATCTAATTTAACCCTTAACGTTTGCAAGAGGCTCTTTTGGAGTAATGGCTGTTCCTTCGCTATTTGCATAATAAATCATTGATTCTTGTATGAAAATTCATGGTTTCTTAATTGATTATGCTATGCTTTCACGATATACTGAATCGAAACGGCTAATAATAGTGAGATGTTACAAATGGTAGACTCGGTACAAGTTAACGAAGATTTCAGACTCTATACCCCTGAAAAAGTCTGGTTTGAATTACACCGTGAAAAAGATGCTTGTGATGTATTGGTCTGTATGGATGATGGGACAATCTATACGGCGCTCTTTGCGATAATTGATTATATCAAGCGCCAAATGGAAATGAATTTTCAGGTCACAAAAGACTTGGAAGATACGCCAGAAGCCTGTTATTGTGTATTTGATACACCGCATATTATAGTGGAAGAACTAACGCGCAATAATATTGAAGATACCATTGATAATTTGATTGCGCTCGATATTTTCGAGAACCACTTTACACGGGTGACAGAACACCAAGACGAATTACAGAACACAGCCCGAACTATGAACGACGGTAGACGTGCGACGCAGGAGATTGCTACTGTTGTGATTTCGGATGTGTTGTTGGTGCAAGAATAACCCTCCACCGAACCTCACAATGCCAATGAACTCCTACATGAGGTCGCGCACAAATGAGCCGACCTCGTGTTTTCATTTGCCTATCCCCTGTTATAATCATCGTTGCGCTTACCGTCATTTTGCTTGACAGTAGACAGTTTGTAGTTCTCTTTTTCGGTTCGTTTTTGCTGAATAGAGATAACTAAGAACTGATAATCAAAAGTTTGTAAACAAGAACATCATTTAACACACAATACTATAGGGAGTAACGTATACCATGTCTGAGGAACGCTACGAGGATAGCCACCTCTATAAAATTCGACATAGCCTCGCCCATATCATGGCACAGGCAGTTGTCGAAAAATACCCAGAAGCAAAAGTGGCGATTGGTCCACCAATTGAAGATGGCTTTTACTATGATTTCGATTTGCCACCCGAATTTAGCGAAGATGACCTAAAAAGCATCGAAAAGCGGATGAAGAAAATCATCGGTGGCAATCACGAATTTACAATGCGTGAGGTCTCGCCAGAAGAAGCGCGTGCGATGTTCGCTGACGAGCCATATAAGCTGGAATTGATTAACGATTTGGTCAATGGGCGTGTTGACGACAATGGTAAGCCGATTGCTGAACCTGCCGAGAAGCTGACAGTCTATACACAAGATAAGTTTACGGATTTATGTCGGGGTCCGCATGTCGCCAGCACAAAAGAAATCAACCCCAAAGCATTCAATATCCGCTTCCGTAAACCGGCTGGCGCTTATTGGCGTGGCGATGAAAAACGCCCGATGTTGACGCGCATCTACGGCACAGCATGGGAATCGCCGGATGAGCTAAAAGATTTCTTGCAACGGCTAGAAGAGGCTAAAAAACGTGACCACCGCAATATCGGTAAGCAGTTAGACTTGTTCATTATTGACCCGTTAGTCGGTAAGGGACTGCCGCTATGGTTGCCCAACGGCGCGATGTTACGGGATAATCTTGAACGTTGGCTGCGCGATGTGCAGATTGAAAATGGCTACTTGCCTGTCGTGACACCGCATATTGGCAACTTGAGTCTGTACAAAACGAGTGGGCATTATCCCTATTACAGTGATAGCCAATACGCGCCGATTCAGGTGGACGAGGAAGAATTTCTGCTTAAACCCATGAATTGCCCGCATCATTGTATGATATACAAGAGTTCGCCACGTAGTTATCGTGATTTGCCGATTCGCCTAGCAGAATTTGGCACAGTCTATCGCTATGAACAATCCGGCGAATTGAATGGCTTGACGCGAGTACGGGGTTTCACAGTCGATGATGCTCATCTTTATGTGCGCCCAGAGCAATTGCTGGCAGAGTTCAAAGATGTTGTGCGCCTGATTCAATATGTCTTCAACACACTCGGTCTGAGCGATTTCCGCGCTCGTATTGGGACACGCGACCCAGCCAGCGATAAATATGTTGGCGACCCAGCAAATTGGGAAAAAGCAACAGAGGCGATTATCGAGGCTTGCGAAGAACTTGGATTGCCTTATGTCATTGAAGAGGGCGAAGCGGCATTTTATGGTCCTAAACTGGATTTCATCGTGCGTGATGTCCTCAAGCGCGAATGGCAACTCGGCACAGTACAGGTTGATTACAATTTGCCAGAACGCTTTGAACTGGAATACACAGATAGCGACAATGAAACGAAGCGTCCGGTTATGATTCATCGTGCGCCCTTTGGCAGCATGGAGCGTTTTATCGGTATTCTGATTGAACACTTCGCAGGGGCATTTCCGGTTTGGTTGTCACCAAAGCAGGTGATGGTTATTCCGATTGGCAAAGACCATTTTGATTATGCCAGTGAAGTCGTGGCGGAACTGAAAGCGGTTGGAATCCGTGCTGAGGCAGATTTACGCGAGAAACATATGCGGAGCAAAATCAAGGAACATCGCAAAATGCTGATTCCGTATCAGTTAATCGTTGGAGACCGTGATATGCAAGACCGCACAGTGAGCGTTCGCCTACGGACAGATGAAGACAAAGGGGCGATGCCGCTTGAGACTTTCCGTGATATGCTGACGGAACTCATCAAAGCCAATAGTATGGAACTCTTCCCTGAGCTAGAAGGACAAAGTGGGGATTAGTCATTAGCTGGTCAGCTAATTAGCATTTCAGCAAGGGCGCGTCAATACGATTCGTCCTTTTTGTTTGTTTACCCTAATGTGCATTTCAAGTGGGTGCAAAATCTAAAAGCAATCCTATTTCATCTAAAACATCTTGCGTTTGTAGGGGCGTACCCGCGTGTGCGCCCGCTGTTGCTCAAATCCTCCTCTGCTTGCCGCCGCCAAGTGACTTTTTGGCTGCTTTAGTGTCAACAGCTTGTCCCATTACTGCCTTATAGAAATCGGTATCATAGGTACGGGGCTTAATCACCACCGGCATCGGTACAGCATGTCCCATAATAATCGCTTGCTGTTTGGTTTCCAGACGTGCCAAGACCTCACGTAGCCCACTCGCGCCACTGACACCATTCAGCACGGCTGCAATATCGCGTTCATTATCGAGTAGCGCCGTTACTCGTGTCCCGATTTGTGACATGACCTCTTCATCAATGGCACTCGGTCGCTGGTCAACGACGAGCAGTGTCACATTGTATTTCCGCATTTCACGGGCAATGATGCCAAATGTGGTTTGACGGGCGACTTGTGGGTCAAGAAATTTATGCGCCTCTTCAATGGTAATCAACAGTTGCGGTGGTTCCATCGACTTATCGCCCAAAGAACGTTCCATTTTTTCGACATAATGATGATGAATGCGCCGTGTGAGATAATTCGCTACCAGCATATAGGCATCCATCGAATTGCCGTAGCGCCCAAATTCTAGCACGACACTTTTTTCTTGATTCACCAGTAAGTCTATAATTTGCTTGACACTTTCGCCATTATTCTCTGGCACAAGGAAATGCCAACGTTCAAAGCGTTCTAAACGGCGCTGCAATGCCGCTAATGTGCCACCACCGACATTGGTTTCTTTGGTGATGGTGTTCATATCGTCGGGATTGCCCTTAATCAATTGCCGTACCCAATTATCGCCCCACAATTTTTTGAGCGTATAAGCAGCATCAATCATTGTATCCGAGAGATTCATGGTCGCTTTGAGCATCGCAATATCTTCTGGCTCAATTTCGTTATAGCCCAACTTGATTTCAAAATCGTATTTGGCATTGCGGCGCTTAGAACTTTCGGCATCCATCGTTAGAATGCTCACTTTTGCTGGAAAGAGTTGTTTTAAGCCCTTGACGGCATAACCCGTTTCTGTCGTAATTTCCCAGCCATAATCATTGTGCATATCAAAAATAATGCTGACACCGATACCGCGTGCAATTGTCCCTGCCAGCAAAACACGAGTCAGGAAAGACTTGCCAGTCCCCGATTTGCCGAAGACACCGACACTACGCTCAACAAGCCGTTTTAGATTGAGGTTGATATTGGTATGTTCTAATTCTAGCGGTGAGCCGACGTTAAAATGTGCGGCACTCTCTTCACCAAAAACCGCGTTGACATCATCAGCAGTGGCATTATAGGCACTGGTAAAATGACCCGGCAGTGTTTTTACAGGCAATGCGCCTTCGTCATCGTCAATAATGAGCATCGGAGTTACTGTCACTAGACTGTAAGCAACTGTTCCGGTATAGACATCGCGCAGGAAAGGGTCGCTGATATCGGGTGGGTCACTTTGTACCGATTGATTCGTACTATCGAGCGAGATATCGTTAATCATGCAGAAGAAGCGTTTCTTTGTACCACGCACGACGACATAGCGCCCAACAGCCAAATCTTCCACACTGACACTCGGTTCCAGTTTGACTGCCAGCCCACGACTGATACTGCCACCTACAACAACACCGAGTCGATACACTTTGTTAGGATTGCCATTGGTCGCTGCCAGCATGTCACCGCGCCCATCTCGTGGAAACCAGTCATCTAAATTGTCAGGATTGGGTTTTGTCATATCTTAGCTATCCTTTGTAGTACTTGACCAATTTAATTCTTGATGATTAGATTTGTGTTTTTCGGGCGCAATGCATTGCGCCCCTACATAAAAACTTTTTTGGTCGTGTAGTAGTGGTCTGGCGTGCCAAACTCTTGTTTAACAAAGTTACTATATTGAACCTGTAAACACGCGCTCACATTGCAATTTTGTGTGAGGTGTGGTGAAACCCCGAAAGGAGCTTATTTCATTATGTCCGACTTTGATACGTACAATTTGTCTTTTTTCCAGCGTGCAGGATTATTATCAATATACCATCGTAGCCAGTTCAGTTCCTCATCATTACGAATGATTCGTTCCCAATAATTCCGTTGCCAAACAATTCCGCCGAGTGTACTACGGTAGGTATTAATGCGTTTGGTCACAGCAGATTTGAATGAACGAACAATTGCACCTAATGAACTAGGCTTAACATTATTATGGGTTGCACCGAGAGGAGGTAGGTGTAGGGGCGTAGCGCGCTGCGCCCCTACGTTTTCAGGTGATTTGGTATCTACCTTTGCCTCGTTTTTTTGCTCTTGCTGATTGGTATTTTCTGTAATCCAAATAATACCATGCACATGATTGGGCATTACCACAAATCGGTCTAATCTGACATTATCGCGCAATTGACCTGTTTTCTCCCATTCATCCCATACAAAGCGCTCGAATGTATTTAATGTCATGGCATCTTCTGTTGTATCGACAGTTCCGAACAAACAAACCCGTTCATATGTGCATATTGTTACAAAATATGCACCCTCATCAGCATAATCATAATGCGGCAATCGTATCGAACGGCGCTGATGTTTGTTGTTTTGGGTCATATGGGTATTCCTCAAGAGAACAAGTCATCTTCAGCAAATATAAATTGTATTTGTAGGGATTTGGTGTGTGCAAAGCCCCTACGATTAGTATGTCGTATAGCCTAGACCATCGTTCAATTCAGTATAAAGCAAAACTGCCACAGAGGGTAGCGGTTGTCGCACGAATGTTCGCTGTCGATAATGTTTTTAAATAAATTGGAATTGCTGCACGCCGATGAAAGGTGCTGCCTCATATGATGGTTTCTTTTTTGACCATCGCAATGCTGAAAGGCAAGATATCTAGGCGCATAACACGATTAATCACCGCAGGGTCATTTTTACCGATTTCCCATGCTTCTGAATGACTTTTTGCCCGAATAACGCCCATCCCAAACATACTATAATCGGTATTCGCAGTGAGACCGACCATGCAGAACACACCTTTTTCAGTATTTTCTTGCAGATACATGAAATGTTCACTGACTCGTTCTTGTTCCCATTCTGTTGGCTCGGCAACCTGTTCGGGACGCACCGCTTGGAGCAGCATTTCTAGGCGGGTCACTTGTAGCGTGTACATATATTGATTCATTGTGAATTGTCCCTTCATTTTGGGCGTATTGCGCGATATGCCTCTACGACTTATCGGCTTCGACTTTAGACCATTCGTGGGCAATACGATTGAGATGATGACATTTCGGACAAATCCCGTTTCGCATGGCTATTCCTTTATTATACAGATGTTCTGTTGTGAAGTGATGAAGTTTAGAAAAATATAAAATAATAGTAACCTACGGTAAGATTCAAGTTCAAAAATTTTCTCTGCGCCTTCCACTCTTTGCATCTTTGCGTTAAGCGTCTTATAAAAATCTATCGAAGGTTACATATTTTTATGAATAAGTTTATAAAACTTGCCAGCAATGAAATCTCTATTTAGTATATCTTGAGTTGTATTATCGTGTTCAGAAAGTATTAGATAGGCGTAATTTAGGTGAAGTATCCAATCCATATTGGCATCGTGACTTATAATAGTCGTGATGATATTGAAATGTGTCTGGCGGCTGTTTTCCAACAAAGCTATCCCGATTATCAGGTTACGATAGTCGATAATGCCTCATCAGATGACACAGTGGCTTGGCTTCAACAACGCTATCCTGATATTGCCCTCATGGTGAATACAGAGAATATTGGCTTTGGACGCGCTCACAATCAAATTATGGCAACTATCGGGCAGGCACATTATCTGGCACTGAATCCCGATGCAATACTCGCAGCAAATTATATTGAAAAATTGCTAGATGCTCTCGAAAACCATCATGCAGGGTGGCTGACAGGAAAATTACTCTTGTCGGATGGTCAACATCTGTATAGTGCTGGACATGCGCTACTGAGCAATGGATTCGCCTTCAATATTAGCTATGGGATGCCCGATTCGCCACACTTCAATATAGCCCGAAAAGTATTCGGTGCGTCGGCGGCGGCTGTCTTGTATTCGGCTGACCTGATGGCTGATTTAGGACAACCATTTTTTGATGAGGCGCTATTTCTCTATGGTGAAGATACCGATGTCGATTGGCGTTCACAGCATCGCGGTTGGAATTGTTGGTATATTCCGACTGCAACAGCGACCCATCGTGGCAGTATAGCAAATAGTGACTTTCAGGCTCAGGCGGTTACGAATCGCTATTTGTCAATCATCAAAAATGCTTGCCTCGTCGCGCTGTTCGTGCGTCATATGCCTATCATGGTGCTTCACATTTTGCTGCGCTTGATACTGACTCCGCAGCAAGGGTGGGCAATGCTGCGGCGTATTATACGTCATCTGCCGACGCAATGGCAGAAACGACAAGCAGCTCATTATGATTGCACACGTCTCAATACTTGGCATATATGGAGCAAGCAACAAGCGAGTCATCAACCCCATACGCTCTCACAACGCTTGCAACATTTTTGGATGTCACGTTTTGAATCGCAAAATCGCCAAGAAAATTGATGAAATAGCCCCTTTCGGGGTTTCATCGCGCCTCACACAAAATTATAAAGTGAGACAGAATTTACAGGTTTATCAGAAATACTTTGTTAAACAAGATTATAACGCTCCAATTTGTCACCTTTTGCCACGCGCTTGGGTCTATGGTTATAGAAACTGATAGCGATAGACAATATTTCGCCTTTACAACTGATTGTAAAGTGCGACGACACGAATATTCAGTGTGTTGGAGTTAAATACAGTGAACAACCGAAACGATCATCCGAATAAGGATAATAACGATAAAGAGCCTAAAAACGAGGATAATAACAGTGGCGGTGGTGGGAATCCGTTTTTTAACGGGGCAAACTCACAACGCATCTGGATAGCCATTATCGTCGTCGTTGGGCTGCTGATGGTACTCGTTTTTACGAGCCAACAACAGGGAAATAAAGACCGTCTTCCCCTAACTGAACTGGCAGAAGACATTGAACAAGGTATTGTGGCTTCAATTACTGTTCAGGGTGGACAAGATATTTATATTGAGTACATCGAATCATCTAATCGCCAACAGGCAATCTCGTATAAGTCTACGAGTACCGATTTGTTGCAAACACTCGGCTTTGAGAGTGCCGATGAATTGGGCAATATTACCTATAAGGAAGAACCGGGCGACAATCGGTCAGCGATTTTGCTCAATATCTTGCTGGCTGTGCTGCCAATTATCATCATTGTCTGGTTCTTGATGCGTATGATGCGCTCTGTCCGTAGTGGGCAAGACCAAGCGATGAGTTTTGGGCGCAGTCGTGCGCGAGTGAGTCGTGATATGGAACGTCCACAAGTGACGTTTGCTGATGTGGCTGGCGCAGAAGAGGCTAAAGAAGAATTAAAGGAAATTGTCGAATTCCTGAAAGAGCCAGAGAAATTCATTCGTCTGGGTGCGCGAGTGCCGAGAGGGGTCTTGATGATTGGTCCTCCGGGAACGGGTAAAACCTTGATGGCGCGTGCTGTCGCGGGTGAAGCAGGTGCGCCGTTCTTTAGTATCAGTGGTTCGGAATTTGTCGAGATGTTTGTCGGTGTGGGTGCGTCGCGTGTACGAGATTTGTTTGAGCGTGCGAAGGCTGAGGCTCCGGCGATTATCTTCATTGACGAAATTGATGCTGTAGGTCGTCAACGGGGTGCTGGTCTCGGTGGTGGTCATGACGAACGCGAACAAACCCTGAATCAGATTTTGGTGGAAATGGATGGTTTCGAGAATGATACCAATGTGATTATCATTGCCGCTACCAACCGCCCTGATATCCTTGACCCTGCCTTATTGCGTCCGGGACGTTTTGACCGCAAAGTGACGATGGATAATCCGGATGTCAAAGGTCGTGAAGAGATTTTGCGTGTTCATTCACGCGGTAAACCGCTTGCGCCTGATGTGGATATGGTAGCGATTGCAAAAATCACCGCCGGCTTTAGTGGTGCTGACCTCGAAAATCTTGTGAATGAAGCGGCAATTTTGGCAGCACGGCTGAATAAGAAGAACATCGGCATGAGGGAAATGCAAGAGAGCATGGAACGTGTGGTGATGGGTCCTGAACGCCGTAGCCGTGTGATTTCACCGGAGCAAAAACGCAAAACGGCTTATCATGAAGCAGGTCATGCCCTTGTAACGCACTTCCTCGATGAAGCTGACCCTGTTCACAAAATGACGATTGTTTCGCGTGGACCGGCACTCGGATTTATGATGCCCTTGCCACAAGAAGATAAATATGCCATGTCTAGCTCTGAGATTGAAGCGAAAATTGCTGTGATGATGGGCGGACGGGCTGCTGAATCGATTATTTTCGGTCAATTCTATACGGGTGCAAGACAAGATTTACAACAAGCAACCCGCTTGGCACGCGCTATGGTGACACAATTTGGCATGAGCGAAAAATTGGGTCCGCGTGCTTACGGTAGCGGCGGTCAACCTGTTTTCATGGGACGCAATATGGGCGAAACCCGTGATTACAGTGAAGAATTCGCTCGTGAGATTGATGAAGCTGTCAACAATATTTTGCAGGCTGGTTATGAGCGTGCGAAGGCGTTGCTGGTACAACATCGTGAGAAGATGGAAACATTGGTCGAAATCTTGATGGAACGTGAGACTCTCGATAGTAGCGACTTTGAAGACATCATGAACGGCACATTTGCGCTACCTAATTCTGGGACTGCCGCAACTGAATAAGCCATTCTAAAGCGTCATATCACAAACGGACGGGGCAATGTATCCGTCCGTTTTCTTGTTTAACATCTTACCTCTATTAAACCTATAGACTCTATCTCACCTTGTTATTTTGTGTGAGGCGCGGTGAAACCCCGAAAGGGGCTTTTTCCAGAGATTTTTAGGACTCTATTTTTAGACAATAGACATGAACTGTCCTTTCAGTGATATAATCATCGTAAGCTAGTTGTCAAGAGGTCTCGCTATGGTACAACCGACGCGCACGCGCATCAACACGGCTGAGTATTACGAACTCCCAGAATATCACCAGCATGATTTAATTCAACTCATCAACGGCGAGGTGATTATTGCTATGCCACCCATACTGAAATATCAACTAATCGTCAAGAGGATTCTAGCCTTGCTTATAGCAATAGAAGCCAAGACAGGTGGTATCGCATTTCCTGCTCCCACTGAAGTCCGCCTCGATGACAACAATGTGTTTGAGCCAGATGTGCTGTTTATCCAAGCTAATAATCTTGCTATCACGCAGCAAGACGAAAAACGCATTATGGGTGCGCCAAATCTGGTAGTAGAGGTTTTATCCCCAAGCACTGCAAAATTTGACCGCCAAGAAAAATATCAAGCCTATGAGAAACACGGTGTTGATGAATACTGGATTGTTGACCCTATTTATGAAGTTGTTGAAATCTGGAACTTAGGCGAAGAGGGTCGCTACATTCGGCAAGGTGCATTTGCGAATGATGAATCGTTTGAGTCCATCGTACTGGGTGAAAATATTAGTGTGAAAGCAATTTTCAACGTTTAATAACATCGTTAACGGGTCGGCTGTTCATAAATTCAAGGCAATTTGAACCACAAAGGCGCGAAGGACACAAAGAATGCTATTCAAAAATCCCTCTGCTCCTCTGTGTTACGCTTTTTTCTAAACAATTATCGGACTATATTTTCAGATAATGCTTAAGGCAAAGATGCCAAGGGTGGAGGGCGCAAAGAATTTTGCCTTCATTTAATGGATTATCGCGTATACTAGCGATACAGTGGCAGACTGTAGGGGTCTCTGTGACACACTCGCTCGTGTGTTGCGCGGCGGGTCTTGGAACAACAATCATAACAATGCTCGCGCTGTGTATCGCAACAACAACAATCCAAACAATCGTAACAACAACAACGGTTTTCGGTTGTGTGTCTCACTTCTGTGTGTCCCTCCATAAGATTGATATGGGCATCGTTAGCCCATCAATGAGCCGTCCCCTTTTATCAGGGCAAAGCGGCTTCCAGAAATGCAAGGCGACTACGGTTTCTTTGCCGAGGCGGAGTATTAGAGAAGGCGCAGATGATTCCTGACCGCACGGATACGCCTGTGACAAGGTGCAGACCGTCGGACGCATACAAAACCCACGGCGGGCATTGAAGCCCGTTTGTGGCTTATGAGGCTTTTATCCAGCCACCTAAAAGCCGTCCAATTTCGGTAATCATGACGATCACATGCTTATATTGCCCATCATTGAGCCATTTCCAATGATGTATCAAGCGTAAATAGAGGCGCAATTTATTCAGATGGGCATCGGCAGCGCGTAAATGTTTGCGGCGTGTACTTCCTGCTTGACTATGTGCATCGAACAGTGCTTCTTGAAAATCCAAAGCGGCGTTCATCAACCGTTGTGTAATAGTAAAACGGTAAACTTTTGGGAATTTCTCAGATTTTGGTAATATCCATGCCAATAAATCAAAGGTACGGGTGAGGATAATCATATCATTGGACATAGAAAATTCGCTTTTCTCTCAAATCACGGATTGGTCAAATTTGCTGCTTGCCTATCGTAAAGCCTCTAAGCGCAAACGTGGCAAAGGTTCTGCCGCAACTTTTGAGCATCAACTCGCAGACCATTTATGGCAATTACAAGATGAACTCATCCACAAGCGCTATCAACCCGGTGCTTATGTCAACTTCATGATTCATGACCCCAAACAACGTAAAATCAGCGCTGCCCCCTTTCGAGATAGGGTTGTGCATCATGCCTTGTGCAATATCATTGAACCCATTTTTGAAGCGCAATTCATCGAGGATAGTTATGCCAATCGTGTCGCTAAAGGCACACATCGCGCATTAGAACGTCTACAAGCCTACTCGCAGCAATATCGCTATGTTTTGCGTGTCGATATTGTGAAACATTTTCCCTCAATTGACCATTCTATTCTATATGACATTATCGCCGATAGCATCCGCGATGATGAAGTTATGGATTTGGTGCAGAAAATTATACATAGTGGCGAAGGTGTCCTCGCAGAAGAATATGAGATGGTCTACTTTGAGGGTGATGACTTATTCGCTGTGCATCGTGGACGCGGCTTACCGATTGGCAATCTCACAAGCCAATTCTGGAGCAATGTCTACCTGAATCCCTTGGATTGGTTTGTGCAACAAGACTTAGGCTGTCGAGCCTATTTGCGTTATGTCGATGACGCGGCACTTTTTAGCAATAGTAAGCGCCAATTGTACGCATGGAAAAAAGCCCTGATTGATTTTCTGGCTACCCTGCGCTTAACGATTCACAATGAACAAGCACAAGTCATCCCGTGCGAACATGGGATTCCGTGGCTCGGCTTTGTCGTTTACCCGACCCACCGCAGACTCAAGCGGCGCAATGTTGTCAATTTCACCCGTCGTTTTGAGCGTAATCTGGATTTGTATCACAATGGCGCAATTTCCTTCGCGGAATTAGATGCCTCTGTACAAGGTTGGATTAATCATGTCCGTTATGGCGATACGTGGGGTTTACGCAAGCATATCTTTGATAATCACCCCATTAAACCGCCAAAAAAGACCTAATTTTCAAATTTTTTTAATGGGGTCTAGCGCTACGCGCTTGCTACGCACCGACCCCACAGAGAACAGATGTTCTATTAGAGAAGGGAGACACACAACCGAAAACCGTTGTTGAAGTTACGAGAGTTTGGATAGTAGTTGTCGCGATACACAGCGCGAGCAAAGTTACGACTGAAGCTCCAAGACCCGCCGCGCAACACACGAGCGAGAGGAGAACGTATGTTCTCTCGCCCATCTTTGGCATCATAGGGGTAAAGAAATTGCTCTTTATCATAAATCGAAAGCGTCCAATCATAGGTATTGCCACTCAAATCAAAGATTTTTTCGGGTGTTGCGCTATAAATCCCAATCGGTGTCGTGCGTCGGATATGGCTCTCGAATGTGTTGCCCTGATGCACATCAAATTCAGCGCCATAAGGATAAATCCAAGCCCGTATGCCGCGTGCTGCCGCTTCCCATTGCACTTCTGTTGGCAGTTCATATTGAATAGAGGTGAGGGCATTTGCACTCAACCACTGACAATAGGCGCGTGCCTCATACCATGTTATGCCCACCACAGGCTGATTAGGGTTATTGAAACGGGCATCATGCCAATATTCAGGTAGACGGTAAACTTGCCCCGATGGATATTGTTCATCAAGCCATGATTCAAGCTGTTCCTTGCTCCAACTTTTGATAACAATAAAACTATCTGCCTGTTCACTGGTGAGGCGATTTTGGGCGACTAAATCACGGATACTCTCATCTGTCCATGATTGGACGGAATCCCATACATCGCGCATACTCTGCTTTTGCCCGTCAGTGTCGCCTTCGCCACGCAGCCATGCCAGCGCCTCGTCAGTATCCCACCACTGTTCATCCTCATAGCCACCAGCCGCCAAAAAGTGGGCATATTCAGCATTTGTCACCGCGAACTGTCCTATTTTGAAGGCTTCTAAATCTATGCTGTGCTGCGGTTTTTCACCACCATATTGGCTATTATCGTCGCCAATCGTATAGTTGCCCGCTTCAATAGTGACCATCGGCGGCAACAAATAAGCGCCATGTGCGCCTGTTTTCAGTTCAAAACGGGGGTCGCCAATCTCGCCCAATGCCAAACCTGCTGCAATACGAGCGCGTAAATCGGCATTCATATCTTGTGTCCGCGCAATCAAAGCCGCTTGAATCTCAGCTTTGAGTTCAGGGTCAACAGCAATTTCGGACGATGCTGCACAACGCGCCGCCATGACTAAATTATGGGGCATCAAAGCACGGATGAAGTCATTGGGCTTTTTCATCATCGGGGCGGCTGTCAAGGTCGTTTCTTCCCAACCGGTTTGGGCTAAAGGCGGCAAAGGGTCGCCATCAGCAAGCGCGGCTAGTGTTTCATCTAATGGCGGTGTGACGTTATCCATATGCCACTCGACATGCACCAATTGCGGATTAGGGTCTTTTGCCAAGCGCCGTGCCGCAAAAAATTCTTGCAATAGCTGATGAAAAAAGGTAATTTCATAGTCTGTGATATCTTCATCTAGCACATTGAGGGCGACTCCGGCTTTCAGAATATCTTCATCGCGGTCATGGTCAAGCAGTTCACAAGCATCGTCATAATCAATCCGAACTTGCGCGCCTTCGGTTTCTAAGCCTTGTTCTTGCATCTCAAAGGCTAATTGACTGAGGCTCTTAATCAGCACGCCGCGTTCTGGCAAATCAAAGGGATTGCGCCACTTGCCCAACGATAATTTCTGATGGTCTTTCTCGCTCAACAGTGTGTCAGGCTGAAATAATGGCGTATTGACTTCGCGGTAAATTGCTTGTCGGACAAAGCCAGCGAACAAACTCGCTCGCCCCTTCGGTATTTCACGAGTCGCCTCGACCTGTTCACAGAGCAATTTCAAGAAATACGGTGTCTGAAACAAGGTGAATTGCGGCGAACCGTCTAATTCTGTCCAAATTAAATCGGCATGGTTTGGCGTATAGGCTTGGATAAATGCCTGAACCTGTTCGCTATCCATAGGCTGCACTTCAATTTGTGGGACAGGTAATGCGTTGCTGCTGAGGTATCTATTCAGCTATCCATGAGATTGTGGAGAGCGAAAGTGAATAAAAGAAGTATACTAAAGTCATGCTGACAAAACGAGAAGAACTGGAACAACTGAATAAAGAAAGGCTTATTGACGACTATTTGCTACTGGAAA
>JAUZRW010000109.1 GCA_030950085.1 Anaerolineae bacterium | reverse complement strand
TGTGAAATGGGTGGATACGAGTTCTGTCCAATGGCAGCGACAATTCCGTCGCCAGCGTAACAAATTCGCAGTACAACGCGATACGGCGCTAAAACAAGCTGGTGTTGAGCGAGTTGATATTCCGCCTGATGGCGATTATGTGCGGGCGTTGATTCATTTTTTCCAGAAGCAAGCGAGAAAGCGCCGCCGATGAAGCAATGGATGATGATACTGCTGTTTTTTGCGCTGATTCCGGCAGTTTACGCACAAGATATTACCCCTATAACCCCAACGCCTGAAATTGATGCCTTGAATTCATCTATTGTTGATGCTTTTTATACTGTAGACAATGACACACCCGCACTAGGCGAACGGATTTTCATCACCCTGACTGTGGACACACCCATTGATGCTGAATTGATTGAGTGGCCAGATTTAGAAGGCGACGAAAAACTAGAAATATTGGTCATCGGTGAGGTTGTCGAGCAAACTACTGAAACACGTAAAACGTATCGCCAAGAAACAGAAGCCGTATTGTGGGATACAGGCGAGTATCTATCCGAAGAGATTATTATTACCTATCGCTTGGGCGATAGACAACAGTCTGTTCCGGTACGCTCTTTTTTCGCATTTGTGCCAAGCCAAATTGGAGAAGAGTCTGACGCGACTTTGCGCCCCTCTGCGCCGCCTGTAGACTTACCCTTTATCCCACGTTGGACATATGGTGCAGCTATCACGGCTGTCATCGCAGGGATGTTCTTGCTGGCACGCCTGATTCAAGCGGGTAAAGAAGATATGGTTCGCATTGTTGTCGGTTCGCCGACCCAAATTGCCATTGCCCAATTAGAAGATATGAAGTTACAAGACCTTCCGGCGGCGGCAATCTACCCCTTAGTTGCGGACAATATGCGCGAGTATTTGCAGAAACAATTCGGTGTTGAGGCAACCGAGATGACAACAATCGAAGTTGCAGAGGCTTTGCAGCAAACCAAATTGCTCACAAAAAACCAACGACGCGGCTTACAGCAATTGCTCGAACAAGCCGACCTTGTGAAGTTTGCGCGTTTCCAACCTGATAACGCAAGCGGCAAGCGACTCATCAACTATGCGATTAAGTGGTTACGCGAAGCTGAAAAATATCAGATAACAGAGGTCAGACTCAATGATTGAGTTTCGCTTTGCTTTCATCCCTGCATTGTTACTCTTGATTCCGGCGGCAATTTTTTTGTTTCGCTGGTGGCGAGGATTATCACAATCTGCTCCGCCTGTGATGCGTTATTCCGATACTCGTTTGCTGAGTGGTTTACCGGCTGGGCTTCGGGTACGTTTACGGCGCTTGCCCGATGTTTTGCGCTTGTTGACTTGGATTTTACTGGTGTTAGCTCTGGCACGCCCACAATCCGGCTCAGGAGAAGAACGCATTGTCGGTCAGGGCATTGATATCGTCATGGTGATGGATATTTCCGACAGTATGGCAGAATCTGATTTCAATGGATTGACGCGCTTTGATGCCGCTAAAGATGTGATTCGAGATTTTATTGATGGGCGCGAATTTGACCGTATTGGTCTCGTCGTTTTTGCGGAAGATGCCTATTATCAAGCGCCACCGACACTGGATTATAATATCCTCAAATTATCGTTACAGAATGTGCCGCTTGCAGGTGAAGTTGGTCTCAGCAATCGCACTGCTATTGGCTTGGGTTTAGCCTCATCAGTGAATATGCTGCGTTCGAGCGAGGCGGATAGTCAGGTCATTATTTTACTGACAGATGGGGCGAATAATGCGGGCGAAATCGACCCCATCTCTGCGGCAAGAATAGCAGCAACGTTTGGCTATCGTGTCTATACGATTGGTATGGGAACGAACGAAGTCGCGGCTGAAAATAGCCTTGATGAAGATACATTGCGCGAAATAGCCGATATAACTGATGGACGCTTTTATAATGCTCTGTCACTAGCAGACTTGCAGAATATTTACGACCAGATTGACCGTATTGAACGTTCGCCCATTCAGCGCCAACTTAATATTCGCTGGCAAGATAGAGCCGCGATTGTTCTGGTATTCGCGCTGATATTGCTCTTGCTAGAACGTACTTTGCGGCATACACTCTTTCAAACAATACCCTGACAAAAACTTATGTTTACTTATCCGATTGTACTCACATTACTCAGTCTCATACCCTTATTCCTCATCTTCTTCATCATTCGCGGTGTAGCGAGGGCTGCCGCATTACAACGTATTGGCGATTCTGAACTTGTGCGCTCTTTGCTGTCACAGGTGAGTCCGGCACGCCGGCGTTGGAAATCATTTTTGTGGTTGTGTAGCTTGGCAATGCTCATTTTGGCATTGGCTAGACCGATTTGGGGTATCCAATCAGAACTCGTTCGGACACAAGGCGTTCAAGTTGTGCTGGCACTTGATATTAGCCGCAGTATGAACGCTCAAGATGTCGCACCGAGCCGTATGCAGCGCATGATATTCGATATGCTAGATTTAGTGAATCAGCTTGAAGGCAATGATGTCGGCATTGTCGTTTTTGCAGGTGATTCTTACGTGTATATGCCGATGACCTATGATACAGGGGCAACGAGAGTTTTTCTCAGCAATATCTCTAGTGATATGACAACCGTACAGGGGACAAATATTGCTGCTGCCATCGAATCGGCTTTGTCGATGTTTGACTCGCGCACATCGGCACAGCCTGTAATTGTGATGGCGAGCGATGGTGAAAATCACGAAATTGACCCAGAGAATATCGCCCAAGTCGCATCAGAAAATAATATCATCATTCACACTATCGGCTACGGCACAGAAGAGGGCGGTCTCATCCCAATTTATGACCAATTCGGCAACCTCTATAACTACGCCAGCGATAATAACGACGAATTGATAACGAGCATTCTCAATGCGGATACACTGCGGCGCATCTCACAAGCGACAGGCGGTATCTATCAGCAAGCCGGTGTGACTAACGCAGTAACGACACTCGCGGAAAATATCGCCCAACTTGAATCTGGCGAATTGCGCGAAGAATTGGTGACTCGTCCTGTCGAGCGATTTGGTATTTTTGTCGCATTGGCAATACTGCTACTGTCGATAGAAATACTATTGCCGGAAACACAGGAGAAAAAAGTATGAGACGCGCAGGTTTCTATTTTTTGGCTGTGTTGTTGCTATTTGCCTGTAGCCCAAGTGCATCAGAATATAATAATCGGGGCAATTCACTCACGAATCAGGGTGAATATGACGGGGCAATCCGTAGTTATCAGTCAGCGCAGGTCTTAGAGCCAGATAATGCCTTACTCTATTTTAATGTCGCCGCAGCTTATACCCGTGCTGAACGGATTGATGAAGCAGAAGCCGCACTCCTGCAAGCTATTCAACGAGGGGATGACCAACTCGCATCAATTGCCCACTATAATCTAGGCAATATGCAATTTCAATTAGGTGACTACGAAGCGGCTATCGAGTCTTATCAAGAAGCATTGCGTTTGAACCCGAATAACGAAGATGCACGATTCAATCTGGAATTTGCACTGTCCAGTCGCGTGTTGCCGACTCCCACAGAAATTGAGATGCAAACTAATCCTGATGAACAACAAGCTAATCCAACTGTGACTCCGACTCCTAATCCGTTCGGACAGGAATTACCCACGGCGACTCCAACTCCCACACCACCGGATAACTTGCCACCACCGGGTCCAACGCCTATTCATGAAGGTGAAGATGATGAGGGCGACGAAGATGATGAAGATAATTCGACCCCTGTACCGCGCACTGGCGACTTATCAGTAGAAGATGCTGAAAAATTGCTAGAGCCTGTTGATGCGAATCAAGAATTGCTGAGTACGTTCCGCGATAACTATAATCGTAACGGCAGCCCAGAGTCAGGTAAGGATTGGTAATGCGCCGAATTCTGATACTGTTTTTACTTTTGATGTGCTATAGCAGTACTTGGGCGCAGTCTGATAATTTTATTGAGGCATCAGTAGATGTTGAGTCGCCTTATGTGGGGCAACCTGTTATCTATACGATTCGTGTGTTTACGACTCGTGATATTCAGAATACATCAATTGTTGAACCTCGTTTTAGTGGATTTGGACGGTCATCATTTATCGCGGATGCCACTGTTTCCAGTGAAGTACGCCGCGATGTGGCTTATACCGTAATTGAACACTCCTTATTGCTCTATCCTCTGCGTGTGGGCGAACAGACAATCGACCCACTACGGATTGATATTCCTGAAACCCCATTTGAATCAGCAGTCTCAGTTCAGACAGCCTCATTAATAGTAAATGTGCAATCGCTTCCAGAAGGCGCACCGCCATCATTCAAAAATGCAGTCGGGCAGTTTGATATTGAAGCAACTGTCGATACGACAAGTGTTCCCGCCGGAGGTGCTGTGATTCTATCTGTCATAGTAAGTGGTACAGGCAATATTGAGCAAATTATCGCACCAAATGTGAATTTCCCTGACTCGTGGCGTGTGTTTCCCCGTCAGCCTATCACAGAGCAGAATACACTACGTTTTGCAAGCAAGACATTCCAGTGGACGCTCTTATTCGATGTTGAAGGCATCGTCGAAATTCCATCTGTTGAAATCGGTTTTTTTAATCCACAATCTCAAAGCTATGAAACACGCATTACTGCGCCAATTAGTGTGACTGTCACGGAGGGCATTGCGGCTTCTGTCGAAGAATCTATTGTTCAGCAAACAGCAATTGAACAATCACGCGAACCGTTGCCGCTAAAACAATCTGCACAGTCATTTTTGCCACCGATACCGCCTTTGTTTTTCTGGTTACTGTGGGTAATTCCGCCGCTTATTGTGTTGGTTTTGTGGCTACCGCGTCGTGCTAAGTCACGCCCACGCCGCGAGAGAACAAGCCGTGTTCGCAGTCAGCGTAATGTGTTGAAACGCACACGCGACCAACTCAAAGCGGCACAATCGGCTGAATCACGGGAGGCTTATCGACAAATAAGCATCGCCATATTTGATTACCTCAGTCTCAAATCAGGAATCCAAGTCACAGATGCTGATGTCAAAGAAAAAATAGGGCATTTACCACCAAAATTACAACATTTACTGCTGCAATGCGTCGAAGAATCTGCAAGCGGGCAATATGCCCCTGTCAGCAAAGAAGATGTGAATACGCTTTTGCGCCAAACGATGAAGATTCTCAATGCAGTTGAAGAGGCATGGCAATGAAATATCTGGCAGTTTTGCTCTTACTCTTTATCACAATTATCACGATTCATGCTCAAACAACGCTTGACCGTGCCGAAGAAGCCTATCGCCTGCGTGATTATCTGACAGCAATTACATTGTACGAAGAAGCCATCGACAGCGGACAGCACGATAGCACGACTTTCTATAATCTCGGAAACGCCTACTATGAAGCCGAGAATTTAGGACAAGCCATGCTGAATTATCGCCGGGCGCTATTATATTTGCCAAGAGATACTAACCTTAATATCAATATCGCCCGAATCCGCGCTCAACGCAGTACGATTACGACAAGCGAAACGGATTGGCTCAATCAATTAGCGACTCTCAGTAATGATACTTTCACACTGTTTGAACTGAGTTTACTCATATTTGTTGGCTGGATTGTATTTTTCGTGATATTGGCAATTGATGTTGTACGCGGTTTCCATGATGGTAACACTCGGCTATTTGTGGTTGTTATGGGAATCATCTTACTGATTGGACTTGTTTTGATGGGCAGTCGCCTTTATGTTGAAACACAACGCCCGACTGCGGTTGTTTTGTCCAATTCGGTAAACGTGATGAGTGGTCCCGGTGAAGATTATCTTTCGATTTATACTATTCATGCCGCCGCCGAAGTTCGTATTATGGAAGAGGTGGATGACTGGCTACGTTTTGCGCTTCCTGATGGGCGTGGCGGATGGCTTCAAAGACAGTATGTAGGCTTTGTCATTAACTGACGCTACGCAAAGAATATAATTAGATAGCGATTGATTACATTGTCATGTCGAGTCAAGCATTTCAGCCAATCAGCTAAGGGATATGGAACTACAATAAGTTGAAGTGCTGACAAGCTGAATAGCTAAAACAGGGCGAATATATGCTTATTCGCCCGTTGAAAGTTATTTTGCTAATAGTGCTGGGATTTCTTCGGGGTTTTTGGCAACGCGCACGCCGGCATCTTCTAATGCAGCGATTTTTTCTTCGGCAGTCCCTTCACCACCTTCGACTATCGCCCCAGCATGACCCATACGTTTACCGGGCGGCGCACTTTGCCCAGCAATGAAAGCTGCCACAGGTTTGGTCATATTGTTTTTGATGAAGTCGGCTGCAAGTATCTCTGCATTGCCACCGATTTCGCCCAATAACACGACTTTTTCTGTTTCGGGGTCACTTTCATACATTTGCAGAATATCCACAAAACTCGTGCCAATAACAGGGTCGCCACCGATACCGACGATGGTTGATTGCCCCATGCCATAATTCTTGAGGGCAAACCCAACCTCATAAGTCAGTGTGCCACTCTTGGAAACAACCCCTACATTGCCGGGTTTTGCAATCATATCTGGGATGAAGCCGATTTTCATCTGACCGGGAACAAGCAAGCCGGGGCAGTTGGGACCCAGTAAGCGACTTTTGCCACTGCGCTGGACATAATGATAAACTTTCATCATCTCTTTAACGGGGATGTGTTCAGTTAAGCAGACAATCAGTTCTAATCCAGCATCAACAGCTTCTATAACACCATCAGGGGCGAAGGGCGGTGGCACAATCACCATGGTTGTTGTTGCCCCTGTTGCGTTGACTGCGTCAGCAACCGTATCAAATACAGGGATGTCATTGTCGAACCACTCGCCACCCTTACCGGGAACGACTCCGCCGACAACCTGTGTACCATAATCAATCATCAGGCGAGTATGGAAACTTCCCTGACCGCCCGTAATGCCTTGAACGATAACTTTTGTATCTTTATTGGCTAAAATTGCCATCTTACACACCCCTCGCTGCTGCAACAGCTTTTTGCGCTGCTTCTGTCAATGTATCGGCTGTTTCCAGTCGCGGAATATTGGCATTTGTGATAATTTCCTGACCTTCTGCTGCATTTGTTCCCTGCAAGCGCATCATAATCGGAACATTCGGCTTTACAATGTCATAAGCCTCAATGAAACCCTTGGCAACATCATCACAACGGGTAATGCCACCAAAAATATTGACCAGAACAGCTTTTACGTTGGGGTCAGAGAGGATGATTTTTAGTGCTGCCACAACTTTTTCTGGACCTGCGCCACCACCAATATCAAGGAAGTTCGCGGGTCCAAATTCGCCATCACCATAAAGATTTATCATATCCATAGTGGTCATCGCCAGACCAGCCCCATTGACCATACAGCCAATTTGCCCATCCAGCTTGACATAGCTAATTCCAGCCTCGCGTGCTTGACGTTCAGCCTCCACTTCGTCTGCAAGGTCACGCATCGCTGCAAGTTTGGGTTGCCGCGATAAGGCACTATCATCAATAATCATCTTGCCATCCACTGCAAGAATACTACCGTTACCTTGTATGACCAGTGGGTTGATTTCAGCAAGTTCGGCATCACTCGCCGCATAGCATTGGTAAAGTTGCCGCACAATTTTGACGAAAGGTCGCCACTGCTCACGAGCGAGATTCATTTTGCTGGCAACTGCATTCGCCTGATAAGAGTGCAGACCAAATAACGGGTCGATGTGTTCCCGAATGATGGCTTCGGGTCTTTCTTTTGCGAGTTGCTCAATATCCATACCCCCCTCTGCCGATGCGATAATAAGCGGCTTGCCACTCGCACGGTCATTGGTGATAGCGAGATAAATTTCTTTTTGAATGTCTGCACCGGGGTCAATTAGCACTTTTTCAACTGTTAACCCTTTGATATCCATACCGAGAATTGTGTCTGCATGGGCTTTAGCTTCTTCGGGAGAATGGGCTAATTTGACACCCCCTGCCTTACCACGCCCCCCGACATGCACCTGTGCTTTAACAACGACTGTTCCCCCAATTTCTTTTGCGATTTCAAACGCTTCTTCAGGAGTTGTTGCCACTTTACCCTTCGGAATTGGAACACCGAACTCGGCAAAGCGGAATTTCGCTTGATATTCGTGTAGCTTCAAAGTCGTGCCTCCAAATAATAATGGTTAGTCCATATGCGGATTGATTATACAACATGCCCAAAGCCATCCCAACCGACTATTACAAAATTTCGCTATGATGGCTTGTAATCATGGCATCCGGATAGTGGCTTTCTATCCATTTGATGACTTTTTGCATCGTTTGCTGGCAATGAGTGCTTGAATTGCTGACAGTTGTAATGGCGATGGTTGATGATTGCCAGACATCCAGTTTGCCGACCTCTGCACTGGCTATGTTGAATTTGTTTCGCATTTTCGTCAACATAGATTTGATAATGCTACGTTTTTCCTTCAATGAAGAGATACCCGGCAAATATAGTTCAATTTCACAAAGTCCAATGATTGCATCTGACATAAGGTTGGCGACTTTGGTATGTGGATGGTTTGGATAACACCGTCGCATATGTTATCCGTTGCGTGGATAATCATTCAGGGTATACTCTAAACTATTCGATGCGACACGACAATATAAAGTTTGTCTATTTTGCAATTAACACTATATTTGATAGCATGGCATCTACTCTATACATCAGGAGTCGTTTGATGAAATTGAAATCACTGTTCCGTCTAACAGCTATCCTACTGGTCACTTCGTTGTGGTTTGGGATAGGGTTTGGCGTACAAGCACAAACAAGTTGTGATAGTGAAACAGGTAATTTGCTGACTAACTGTGGTTTTGAAGATGGATTCCGAACCGTAGCAGGTTCAAATCCGCGCAGCGTTGCCACAGGTTGGGAACCGTGGAATGCAGCACGCACAGCAGATATGCCGACATTCCAGAATACCCAGCCAACTTACTTTGCAAGTTCTAATGCTGCCTCACAGGGTGCAGTGCCTCGCAATCGTGAAGGTGGCGCTGACTCGCAAGTTTATTTCTCATTCTTTGAAACCCACGATGCGGGTGTTTATCAGCAAGTGACAGGGATTGATGTAGGGGCAGAATTACGGTTTAGTATTTATGGCTATGTTTTCTCCTCGACGCTTGATGATTTGAATATTAGCGAGAATCCCGGCGGTGTTGCCTTTCGTGTGGGTATTGACCCCAAAGGCGGAACAGACCCCCTTGCCAGTAGTGTTCGATACTCTGAACCTGCGATTTTTTATGACAGCTTCCGCCAATATAGTATTATCACAACAGCAGAGAGCGATACGGTAACTGTCTTTGTTCGGACTACCGTGAGTGAGCCAGTCCAATTTAGCTACGTCTATTTGGATGATGCGGTTCTTGAAGTGACACCGGAATCGCAACCGCCTGCGGAAACCGAAGAGCCAACCGATGAACCGACAGCAATTCCGACAGACGTTCCCACAAAAGTGCCGACAGATGAGCCAACCGATGAACTGACGGCAGATACGCCTAGTCAGGTAACGGATGAACCGACAGAAGAACCGACACCCACAATTGAGGGGACAGAAGAACCGACGGATGTACCCACAACCGAGCCGACTGTAGAGCCAACCGATGAACCGACACCCACAATCGAACCCACGCAAGCTCCTGTTCTGCCAACGGCGACAGAAATTGGCGCAGATTCGACTCCTGATAATGTAGTAACATCGGAGCCGGGCGGTGAGGATGTGCCTATCTCTGAGGCATTCCCCGGCAGAATCATCCATACAGTACAGAGGGGTGATACTGTAGGCGAATTAGCCACACGTTATGGCAGCAGTCTCAATGCAATTCAGCAAGCAAACGGTTTAGATGATAGTTTCCTTATTTTCCGTGGTCAGGGCTTGATAATTCCAATACGGATTGTTCCAGCGACAGAAACGCCGTCTCCAACACCAATTGTTGTTGTTGTGACTGCAACATCTGCCACGACAACAGATACAGGTACGACCAATGGCAGTGGTGGGGCAGGCGTTACACCGAATGCCAATACCTATATCGTGCAACCCGGTGATTATTTGTCTAGCATTGCGCGACGGTTTAACACCACTGTCGGTACATTGATTCAGTTAAACGGTATTGCAAACCCGAATCGTATCCTCGTGGGACAAGAACTTCGCCTACCGGGTACGGGTGGTGCGACAACTGATGCCGTTCCAACATCACCGCCTGTACAACCGACAACCGTACCTGCACAGCCGACGGAGGTTCAGCAACAACCGACTGCACCTAGCATTATCCCAACACAAGCAACAGGAACAGGTGGGTCAACGATACCTGCTCCGGCTACTTATGTTGTGCAACCCGGTGATAACCTCTACCGTATTGCCATCCGCTTTAATGTCAGCTTGGCTGACTTAGGTACAGCAAATAACATCACCAATTTTAACCTCATCTTTGTTGGACAGGTTTTGCAGATTCCATAATGACTAAACGACGGCTTATCCGCAAATCAAAATCAAAGGAAATTGTACTAGGTCGCGCAAAGTGGTGTCAGAGTTTCTGGTGTCACTTTCGCGGATTACAATTTGTCCGTTATTTAGACGATGATGAAGGTTTGCTATTCGTCACGAAGAGCGAGAGCATTGTCAATGTCACTATTCATATGTTTTTCATGTTTATGGAGATTGCTGTTATTTGGCTCGATTCATCTGGTAAAGTAGTAGATAAAAAATTGGCGAAACCTTGGCGACCTGCTTACGCTCCTAAAGAGGCGGCTCAATATTATATTGAAGCCCCCGTCTCGCTATTGGAACGGGTGGAAATTGGAGACATATTAGAATTCGATGAGGAAATAGATTGACTTATCGACTACTCATTTCGTTAATCTTTGCAGGCGTGCTGCTATGTGCGCCTGTTTTTGTTACAGCACAAGATAATACGACTTCAGACACATTGCCGGAGTTGACAATTCATGTTGTACAGCGTGGCGAGAGTCTATTTCGGATTGCCTTGAGCTACGGTATGACGGTACAAGAACTTGCCGAACTCAATGGTATACTTGATGTCAGTAATCTTCAGGTCGGACAACGGTTGCTTGTACCGAGTGCAGATTCGGCATTTGCTATACCGCAATCACATACTGTTCAACCCGGCGAAACGCTTTCGTCCATTGCCGAACTCTATAACGTCGAAATCACAATGCTTATTGAACTCAATAATCTACCGAATGCTAATCAAATTTATCCCGGTCAAGAGCTAATGATTGTTGGGGATATCGAGCCAACTCTTGCAGAAACACCAGATATTGCTCTTAATCCAAATTCGGCGCAGTCAGTGACCATTCCTGACAATGGGTTGCCGACACTGAGTACAAATCTACATACTGTACAAAGTGGCGAGACCTTGTATCGCATTGCTTTACAATATGGTTTGACTGTTCCTGAACTTGCGAGTGCAAATAGTATCACTGACTCCACGCGCATTTTTGTCGGGCAACAACTCATCATTCCGAATGCTAATAATACACCAGAAGCTGCACTAGATTTGCCTAGACCGATTGTGGGACTTGATGTCAAGCCGCTTATTTTCATAGAAGGCGAGACAGGATTCATCTCACTTAATACGGAAATTGCCGCTACGGTTACAGGACAATTTTTGGGGCGTGATTTGCGTAGCATCCCACTTGACGATAATACACAACATCTGATGTTCATCCCTATTCCACTCTTTACAGATGAGGGCATCTATCCGATTTCCTTCAATCTGTCGAACAGTGATGGCACACAAATAACATTTGCTTTTAATATGCGTGTTGCTGCGGGCGGTTACGGCATACAAAACCTCGATATGAGTGCCGAATTACAGAGATTACTTGTGCCGGCTGTGCAGGAAGAAGAATTGAATATCATTCAGCGTATTACAAGCGAAGTGACGCTTGAGCGATATTTTGATGGGGCATTTAGTATTCCGGCGGCTGCGGCGATGAACGGGGAATATGGAACACGGCGCTCGTACAATAGCGGACCCGTGAATGGTGTTCATAGTGGCGCGGATTTTGCTGCGGCACCAAATGCACCGATTTTTGCTGCGGCATCGGGACAGGTTGTGTTAGCAGATACCCTCAATATACGTGGCAATACGGTTGTTATTAATCACGGTTGGGGTATTTTCACACTCTATGCCCATCAAAATGCACTTAACGTATCAGTAGGGGACATCGTGACAACAGGTCAGATTGTTGGCTTTGCCGGGTCAACAGGAAGAATTACGGGGCCACATCTCCACTGGGAAGTTTGGGTAAATGGCGTGCCTGTGAATCCGCTACAATGGACACAGCAGATTTTCCCTTAAGCTATGGGAATTTCGATATATTGTAGCATAGATAACTTTTGCGGTTTTTCTGCATTTTAAGGAGAGATAATGACTGACGAAAGAACAGATAATCAAGATTTATTACAGCCTTTTTTTGATGAATTCCGTCAGGTGATGATTGAAAACAACAAAATTATTCGGCAATACGATGAAAAATACTTACCCAAAGCCTCTCAACACCCTTTGCCATGGCATTATCTGGGTGGCGTTAAAAGTTATCGCACATCTGGCAATACACTCTTGCTAGAATGTGAAGCTGCATTTGTCCAAATGGTGTTTCTCGCGCCAGAAATTGTCCACATTCGCGTTCAACTCGATAGTGATGATTTCAGCGATTACTTTTCTTATTTGGTAGAGAATCGAAATAGCACAGTTGATTCGATTGTTGTTCAAGAGGGGGACGAAGAGGATGACGCTTCGCCGCTTATTGTGCAATTTGGTAATTATAGTTATCAGATAGACCGCACGAATAGTCAAGTGACTTGTTTTGGGGGTAGCAAACAAGTCTTCAGACATGCTGATGGTATTCGTTGGCGAGCCGATGGTGAAGTTGGCTTGAGTATGAGTCTTGCTGATGATGAAGCCAGTTTTGGTACAGGGCAACGGGCGTTTGATTTGAATCTGCGTGGACGTAAACTCGGCTTATGGAATGTAGACCCTGCTGGCTATCAACGTGGCGATGACCCTATCAATTATTGTGTTTCCTATTATCTCGGTGTCCATCAGAACGGGGTTTATGGCTTGTTGTGGGATAATCCAGCAAAAGGCGAGATTGACATTGGTGCGTCAAAATCTGATGAAGTCCAAATTTCTGCTGAAACGGGGCAACTGAGCTATTTCTTCTTCGTTGGCAATGACGTAAATAGTGTCATGCAGCGTTATACACAAGTGACAGGTCGAATGCACTTACCCCCGTTATGGGCAATTGGCTATCATCAATCACGCTATAGTTACATGAACGAAGATGAAGTGCTACGGACAGCACAAGAATTTCGTGATAGAGGTATCCCGTGCGATGCGATTTATCTCGATATCCACTACATGATAGGCTATCGCATTTTCACTTGGGATAAAGACATTTTTCCAGATATGCAGGGTATGGTGAAGCGCCTTCATGATAGGGGGCTAAAGGTGGTTACAATCTTAGACCCCGGCGTTAAAGTCGATGAGGGTTATGAAGGCTATGATTCGGGACTCGAATCAGGCGTTTTTCTGACATATCCTGATGGTGAAAACGTCGCCGGAGTCGTTTGGCCCGGTTTATGTCATTTTCCAGATTTCACAGCATCTCAAGCGCGTGATTGGTGGACAAATCAATTAGATGCGTTGCTGTCTTGTGGCATTGATGGGCTCTGGAATGATATGAATGAGCCGTTGATTTTTCAACCGGATGCTTTCCCGACTGAATTGCCGATTTATGTTCGGCATGATAAAGAAGGGCGTGGCGGGACTCACCACGAACTGCACAATGTTTATGGTACACAGATGGGACGGGCATCGCGTCAGGCACTAGAAAAACACCGTCCTGATAAGCGCCAATTCTCGATAATACGGGCGGGGGCAGCCGGAGCGCAACGCTACACCAGTTCATGGACAGGCGATAATATTGCAACATGGGATGACTTGCGCCTGAGTATCAGCATGGTTTTGCAAATGGGCTTATCCGGTATTTCGTTTACAGGCGCAGATGTAGGTGGTTTTGAAGGGGATACCGATGGTGAACTACTCACACGTTGGACACAAGCGGCTGCACTGCATCCATTCTTCCGCAATCACAGTGCCATTGGTACAGCTCGACAAGAGCCATGGAGTTTTGGTCAACCTTACGAGAATTGCATCCGTGAGGCGATAGAGTTGCGCTATCGGTTATTGCCTTATCTATATACTGCTTTTGCCCAATGTAGTTATTACGGATATCCTATCATCCGACCTGTTTTTATGGCTGAACCTCATAACCCTCATATTCGTACTATTGATGATGCTTACCTGCTAGGGGATAAAATCCTTGTTGCGCCTGTGATGACCCAACACGCATTGCGCCGCACGGTTTATTTGCCAGAAGGGGATTGGTACAATTTCCATACCAATGAGCGTTTTATCGGTGGCACAGTGATTTCAGTCGATGCGCCATTGAATGTACTGCCTTTGTTTGTTAAATCGGGAACAGTGCTGCCCCTCTATCCTATCATGCGCTATACACGAGAAAAAGCCATCGACACACTGACGCTGCGTGTTTATACCGATTCGGGAGAAACAACGATTTACGAAGATGCCGGTGAAGGTCTCGCCTATCAAGATGACGACTATCGCTGGGTCACATATCGCTGTATGGAAACGACTGATGCTCTCACAATTGAACGCACAATTGAGGGCAATTATTCTCCAGAATACACCTCAATTGAATTACAGGTTGTTGGTGCGACACAGGCAATCAACACTGTAGAAGTAGATGGCAAGGCGCTTGACAACATTCGCTACCAAGGTGACGTGATGATTGTAACGATAGATGCTGATTTCAAAAACGTGAAAGTAGCAATCTAAAGGAATGGGGCAATCAACAACGCCCCTCTCTCGAATTAATCTCGCGCTATTCCTACAGATACATTTTCTTGATAAACATCATCAAGCGACTCGAAATCTGTGAACAAAAAGTGGTCGTGATAATAATGAATCCACAAGAATGACAAAATTGATGTGTAATACGCAGTATCAAACTGGCGCTCTACTGGGATATCAGGTCGCACAATCCCTGCGAGATTATAGACGATGAAGAATATCGCCAGCGAACCGCCTAGCATCAAGGTACTGAGTAAATACAGTCCCTTGCCATCTTTTGTTTGGGTGCTAAAACGGGCAACAAGTGGCGCTTTTTCGTCTAAGTCGCCATACATCTGCTTAATTTTGATGATATAAAATGTTATCGCTAGATATTGGAATGAATGCCAAGTATTCAAGCCCTGAAACGCCGTATCGAGATTGGGTAGCAAGGGAGTGAGAAAGACTATCACAACAGTAATGACAATGAATGCTGTACGCGGCAAGTTGATTGTCCCATTGCGAATCTCGTTGACCGTTTTCCAGAGATAAGCCAACAAAGACAGGAAAAATATCGTACTAAGTGCGACAAAAAACCAGCGTTGTTCAAAAAAACCGGGAATGACCTTGCCCAAATCATTTGTACCAATTTGGAATGTACCACGCCAAACTTTATATGCCGCAACTGGAAATAAACAAGTCAATATTAAGGCATAGTCAATCATCCGCGAACGCATAATCGCAGCGTCTTGCTTGCGCTTGCGAACATAGTTATATTCTTTGTGATTGTACAATTCGACAATGAAGGTCACTTGATGCAAAACATGCAGTGCCGCCCATGAGAAAAATACCGTTAATAACAACTCCAAATTCAGGAATGCCAGTGAAATCACCACAATTGGGATGATGATAGACGAGCGAATTAGCATCGGGTACTGCTTTTTGAAAGTCTTATCCAAACCCGTTCGCAAAAATGTGGACATCATGTGGGGCCCACCAATGGCAATTGCCACAAAGCCATTGACAATATTACGGCTTAAATCATCGTTGATTCCAAACCAATCGCGCCCGATGAGATAGGCGAAATAAGGCAATGGAACGACGATAACGCTCAGAGTGATAAACAGTAAATCCCATTTTTTGTCGCGTAGCCAAAACGATTGGATGTTACTGGTCTGTTTTGATGTTGTAGATTTGCTAATTGCTGCCACAATATCCATCTTTCAAATTTGTGTGACTAATAAACCGAATAAATGACATAGGTTTAATGCTTCGGGCGTGCTATATTGTGGGGTTGCCCTAAGCCGGAAACATCTCCCAACCATTGTTTTCGGCAACTCCGCGCATCGCATCGTCAGGATAGGTGGCGATACCACGTCCAACGGCAGATAGTAAAGCCTTGTCAGAAAAACTATCGGCATAGCCATAACAATCTTGCATGTTGATATGGGGGTGATTGGCTTTCATATAGTCTTGAATGTAGTCTATCTTCTTGATGCCAACACAAGGCTCACCAAATAATTGTCCGGTTGCAATATCATCCTGATATTCAACTTGTGTGCCAATTGCGCCATCTATGCCAATATGTTCAGCCAACATCTGCACTAAATCCGTGAAAATACCCGATACCAGTATCACAGTTGCGCCTTGTTGCTTATGCTCTTGCAAACGGGCGACAACATCACGCCGTAATATACCCTGTAAATCGCCCTCAATTGAGTCCTGATATATTTGGGATATCGTCTGACGAGAAAATCCTGTAAACGAAGCTGCCATCCGTGCCAGCCATTGTTTCCGCATTCTGCTTTCGTTGAGTAACTTGATTTTGCTCAAACCGTAGACTGGCAAAAACTTGAGTAATTCCAGCCGTCCACGAGATTTGTTATATGATGGGTGTCTGCGAATGACATCCCACGGTGTTCCATCAATGACTGTTCCACCCACATCAGAAAAAACGACGTAAGACATAGTGTTCCTTGTTTAACAAACTATCTGTGATAAGGCTCTCACACTTATTTCGCTTTGCAATTTTGTGTGAGGCATGACGAAACCCCGAAAGGGGCTTTTATGGATTACAAGGCGTGTTCAACGACTCTATAAACATCCAATCCGCATCAGAGTTATTACGTTCAAAGCGGTCACAATAAACTGCGGCATTGTCATCTGCTTCACTGACCCACAAAAGATAGTTGACATGGACTTCTACGCGCAAATTGTCTGAACTGTTGCGTTGAACATCACTTGTTGTCAATTGCAAGCCGCGATTCTCCTGACTCATGATGAGCGACATCTCGAAACGTGGATATTGGTTCGCATTAGGAATATTACTATGTGGAATCGTTACTGAGCGTCCACTGGCAAGCCAAAACATTAAAAATGGTAACATCAACAAGCTGAACCAGATGACCAGTAATAGCCCACAGCCAATTTTTCCTTTTACTGTCGTTGGATTCCGAAACAGTGGACGACGGCTACGGCGATAATAGCCATCCATCTCGGATGCTTGTTTTTTAGTCATCATACTACCCAATCGCATGTTTATGATTGGCGACTATAATAACACTAATCAACGACAAAGCGCATCTGTATTTCATCATTTTTATCATAAGTCACATGAACTGAGTAGAGTTGGGTTGTCGCGCCCGTTTCTAGCAAGCGTGGTAAAATGAGGGGCAAGTCTTCCACCAAATCATAATCAGTCAGTTTATCAATCGGAATCCAGTGCAAACTGCCTTCTTCACCTGTGTCGATAAAGTCTCGGTTGTCACTTTGCGCGGTATAGACAAAAAGCATGATGCCCGTTTTTTCGCCTGCATCAATATTATGGACAGAGCGCAAGCGAATATCATGTACGCTTAAGCCGCTTTCTTCTAGAATCTCACGTTTGGCAGCACTGAGGGGGTCTTCATCGCGTTCAATATGTCCACCTAAGCCATTATATTGATTCGGGAAAATACGCCTCTGTGCGCCGCGTTTCATTAGCAGTACATCATTTCCGTTGAATACAAAACATAAGCTACGTGGGATTGTCAGCCAACGATTGTCAGTGGCGTTTGCACCTTGCTCATTCGCGCCCATCTCAAATTTCTCCTTTACGTGCAAGTGATTCACTATATCATTGAGGTCGATTTAATGACACAGTAGCCATTTACTAAATGGTGCAATTTTTCATAGGAAGAATTTGTATATGCTCGATTCAAAAAATAGTGCGCCACCGCCAGATTTGCGAATATTACCGATTGATGCCATTTCACCCCATGAAACGCACGACTCTCAACGCTCTGAACCCTTATTGGAAATTTTACGGGAAGCAGAGTATTTGACCAATCCGCCCATTGTTGCACCGATAGGTGATGGTTCTTATGTCGTAATGGATGGTGCAAACCGCTATCATTGCTTTCGTGAATTAGGCTATCGACATTTGTTAGTACAAGTTGTGGATTATAAGAGTGAGTTTGTCGGATTAGGGGTCTGGAATCATATCATTTCTGATTGGGATGAAGATATTTTCGCCCAACACCTATACGAAATCCCCGAAGCCACTATCAAAAAAGCATGGGATTCTAATGCTGTGGCACAAATCATGCTGAAAAATGGCTCGGTATTATCTCTTGATGCACCAGCAGCAACGATTGAAGAGCGCAATTTCACCTTGCGTCATCTAGTGAGTATTTATCAAGCTAATGCGAAATTGAGTCGTACCGCACTCCATGACCCAACACTTATTTGGCCTCAGTTTCCGGCTGCCATTGCTTTGGTGATTTTCCCAGAGTACGAACCACAAGATATTATTGAGGCAGCTTTGAACAATGCCTTCTTACCACCGGGAGTCAGTCGCCATATTATTCATGGGCGAGCATTAAAATTATACTATCCCTTTGAAAAACTGCTAGATATGTCCGTCAGTTTGGACGAGAAAAATGCTGTACTCCAAGACTGGATACGAGAGAAACTAGCTAATCGCGGAGCGCGGTATTACGCTGAAAGTACCTATCAATTTGATGAGTAGAAAGGATAATGATGTCTCAATCTGTCGATGATATACTGGCACAGGCTGAACTATACAGCGATGATGATATTTATCGCTTTATCACACTGCCAGCGAATGCCATTACTGCTGCTGCGAGTGTCGTTGCCCAAGTGGGTAATCCCTTTATTGCCTTATTGGTCGATAAAGATGAAGTGACCTTGATGCTGGAAGATGAAGATTATCATGAATATCAGAAACGGCTGCTTGACCATCAAGTGAGTGAAACGCGCTATCGTCTGATTACATTTGATGTGGTCTTGGAATCTACGCTAGTCGGATTTATGGCGCGAGTGACACAAATTTTAGCCGATGCGAATATCAGTGTGATGCCCTTTGCGGCTTTTTCGCGTGACCATATTTTTGTGTCAGACACGGATTTTGAGAAAGCAATGCAAGTCTTAGCAGAACTCAAGTCTATAAAATAGAAGCGTATGAAATTATAATCAGCCTTATGAGCGATATAAACATTTTCGATGACCCAAGTAAAGTTCCCAAGCCAAAAGACCAGATTCGCATTGAGAGTGTGAAAGCTGCGCCCTATGCTGACCGTTTTCGCGTTTATGTTGAGGTTTCGGTCACGGCATTTTTAGAGCGCCCAAATCTAATTTTGGTATTACGCGATTCGCAGGGCAAAATCGTCAACGAAGTCAACATCATTGAGACAATGCACGCTGAAATGGACTTTACGATTCATATCCGCAATGTAGATGACCCAGCAGGTGACTATTCATTAGATGCGGAATTGTTCTATGAGACACGCAATCCGCCACAAGATACTGCCAGTTATACATTCACGATACCGCCAGCCGATGAGTAAGTAACATTCAATGCGTTTTCTCCGTTTATCATATCAGCAGGTGCAGATTATCGTGGGGCAGGCGCAATCTGGTTTGCCAGATGAAATTTGTGGCTTGATTGTGGGGCAAAAGGGCATCGCACAGCAAATTATCTCTATTCCGAACCGTTCTGAAACACCGGAAACGCATTTTGATATGGATGCTAAGGCTCTCTTACAGGCATACAAAAAAATGGATGCTGTTGGCGGTGAATTGCTTGCTGTCTATCATTCCCATCCTAAAAGTGACCCGATTCCGTCACAAACGGATATTCGGGAAGCCATGCGGAATATGCCGAACGTTACACAACTAATCATAAGCCTCAAACAGCAAAAAGCGCGTTTGCAGGCATGGCATATCCACGATGGGCGAGTTGATAAAGTCGAATTATTAGTGGGCAATGAAAAATCACGCTCAATGCAATCATTGAGTCGCGCCCAAGTCATCGCTATCCTTGTAATGACATTTTTGGCAGTTGCATTTTTGATTTCACTATCTATATCACTTTTGCCTCCTGCACCACCGATACCGACACCGCAATAATTTCGGAGTTTTTATGATACTAGATATTTTTATCGCGGCAATAATTGGGCTTTTGGCAGGTGGACTGGTGAACTTATTGGCAGATGACTTGCCATTTCGTCGCCAACCCAGTCTCCCAACATATCCGGATGGCACGCCGCGTCCTGTTACGGCATGGCTCGGAACCAGCGCGTTTTTGCTCGGACAACGTGAGCCTGCGATACCCAAACCAGATGAGAGTCGCGCACGCCCTTATTATAACGAAGAAGGGAAAATTCTTCATACCCCGACAAAACTCTCTTGGCGCTACCCCCTCACAGAATTGCTGACGATTGGCTTGATGATTCTGACGGCGGCTGCCAATATCCCCGAAATGACTCTCGTACAATTAGCACTGTACTTTGTGTTCATGACATTTTTCGCGCTTATCACTGTCATTGATATGGAACACCGCCTGATACTATTTGTGGTGATTATCCCTGCGATTGTGCTTGCAATAGTCGATGCCCTTGTTTTGTCGGATGTGGGTCCAAATTTCAAAGAGGCTTTATCTGGCGCAGGATTGGGCTTTGGCGTGTTTTTTGCGATGTATCTTGGCGGACTTGCCTTTAACTATGTCATGGCAAAGATACAAAATCGTGAATTGCCAACAGCATTTGGCTATGGTGATGTGATGCTTATTACTTTTAGTGGCGCATTGTTAGGGCTTACGAATGTGTTGGTGGCGCTCTTCATCACAATTTTTCTAGGGGCTATCGGTGCAATCCTCTATCTCATTGGAAAACGGCTCTTTTCACGCGGCGGTTATAGTGCGTTTTCGGCGATTCCCTATGGACCCTATATTGTCGTGGCAACGATTATTATGTTGTTGTATTCTGATGCTCTTGTCTGTAGGATATGGACTTGGATGCCAGTTTGTAATTAATTGCTAGAGAGATTGCCCCGTAGATGAATTTGCGTCAACCATCCCGTGCTATTCATTGGCTGATTATTATTTTTGTGTTGTTGATTGCATTTTGGTTGCGAGTTCATGCACTGCAACAATATCCACCCGGAATCAGCAATGATGAGGCGGTCAATGTCGTTGATTCGTTTCATATTCATCGTACAGGCATAGCTCCCGCTTACGAAGATAAAGGTCGTCCTGAGCCAACTTATCGCATTGTGACGGCGTTTGCAATGTGGGCGTGGGGCGATACTGTTTGGGTGGCACGTTTATCCGGCGCGATGTGGAGTATGGTCACACTAGCTGCAGTCTATTGGTTGGCTTCGGAAGCGATGGCTGGCACAGAAAAGCGTATTCGACAGATTGCAGGTTTGGTCGCCCTGATTACGATGACCATCATGATAGGGCATATCACATTCAGCCGTGCCTTGTATCGTGCTATTCCACAAGTGCTATTCATAACCCTCAGCGCAGGATTCATTCTTCGGGGATTGCGTACCTCACGCTGGCGAGATTTTGCTTTTGCAGGATTGTTCGGTTCATTAGCAATTTATACTTATCCGGCAGCATTTTTCTATCCACCTGCTCTAATCATACTTAGCTTGAGTTTAGCTATATTACGATTTAGAGATTGGCGAATCTGGTTGCCACAGATGGCGGTTGCTGGTTTAGTTGCGGCGCTAGTTATGATTCCCCTGATTTACTTATATTTGACAAATCCAGAGGCAATTTTGGCACGCGCTCAGGACGTAGCTTCTGGTCAATCTCGTGATTGGAAACGCATATTTGACTTGCTCATACAACAATTTCTCAGTCGTGGCGATGAGAATCCACAGTACAATGTCGTACTCTCGCCGATTGTGCAACCCATCTTTTATCTAGGCCTGATTGCACTTATCGCTCGTATTTTGAAACCGTCATCGTGGTTTATCGCGGCAATGTTGGTTTTATTCACCATTCCGGTACTCGCAAGCAATGAAATTACACACGGCTTGCGAATTTCATCAGAATATATTGTTGTCCCTGTGATTGTTGGACTCGGTATCGGGACATTATTACACCTCATGCCGACACTGCGATTCTCTCTACTGAAATGGTCTTTCCCGATTGTCCTAATCGCTTTCCTAGTCATTTTGCTCTATGGGTCAACAGTTGCATGGCAAAGTTATCGTGATTACTGGGAAAATCCTGCAAAATGGCAGCTATGGCGAATTTTTGGCGAAGAACTTGACCATAACGAATGGTTTTTTCGCACTGACCGCCGTTACTTTGCCGAATGGATAGTCGCTCAAGATGTGCCGATGCTGATTCCTGTCGAAGAAGTGAATCGGCAAACAACACGTACATGGTTACTACGCGATTATCCCGATGTGACCATTGCTGATACGACATTTGAACTGCCACAAAATACACATATCATTGTGCCGTATGAATTAGGTCTTGGCGACTTAATGCGTGATACGCGGAATTATGTCCTGTTGAACAATGGCACTATCACCTTATTGCCGCCGCTATCAACTGAATCTCATCAAACATTGTTATCAGATATTGAATCGGGTTCGCGGATAGAAGGCGATGGGGTAGTTCTCACATTTTGGGGTTACAACAAGCCTATTCCCAACAATTTTGAACTGGAATTTGAACCTGTTGGACTAGCCCCCAATACTCCTATAGTAGTATTCGGCGATAATGAAATTCGTTTGACAAGTTGGTATGGGGATACAACCCTCGATAATCAACAATCGCTGGAAATTACCTTAAATTGGTCTCCAACACGGCAGTTACGGCATGAGTATCAGTCAGTTTTGCAAGTACAAACGCAAGATTTTGAACGCATTGCAGGGGATGATGATTTCGCCTTCATTCAACGTTGGATTTATCCTTCGACAATCTGGCAAATTGGTGACACAGTACCCGATACGCATAGCTTTAATCTGCCACCTGACCTTCAAGCCGGAGCATACCGACTGGTTACGGGGTTGCAGTACACGAACACTCCACTACTTGAGGCGACAAGTTCAATCGGAGAAACGGTCAATAATCTAGCGACTATCGGCTGGCTGAAAGTGCCACAAGCAGAAGTACCCCAAATACCCACTTCGGCAATTGCTGTTGATGTTGAAATTGGCAATAGTTTCCGTCTCACTCATATAGAAGCGTTACCGCTAGAAAATGGGCAAACCCTCGTTCGTCTCTACTGGCAAGGTCTGCTTAGTCGTCCACCGCTTGATGCCACTATTTTTGTTCATGTCACAGATGAAAATGGGAACATTGTCGCGCAGAGTGATTTGCGTCCTTGGAGCGGACAATATCCGACGTTTATTTGGGACGAAGGGGAAATCGTTGTCAGTGAACAATTACTGGCTACAGAATCACTGGATTTGGCAGAGTTAAATCTGCGTGTGGGGATGTATTATTTCGCTCCAGAACCACAAAACTTATCCACAAGGGTGAACGGCGAATTTATTGAGAATGGCTTAGTTGACTTAGGGACATTTATAGATTATGTTCCGTAATGCTCCATCCTTTAGAGTGCTATTTTTTCGGTTTTCTCAAATTTTTCGATGATGCCGCCACCGAGACAGTTTTCGCCATCATAAATTACAGCGCCTTGCCCGGGTGTAATATCGCGCAGAGGTTCATCAAACTGAATATGAACTCGTTCATCAGATAACGGCGTTATCAGTGCTGATTGCGCTTCTGACTTGTAGCGAATTTTCACCTCAGCACGGAACGGCTCAGTTGGGGGTGTCCCGTTCATCCAATTAAGGCGACTCGCAGTGAGTTCATCGCGCCCTAATTCATCTCGACTACCCACAATCAGCGCATTGAGATACGGGTTTTTGGCAATCACATACAACGGCACATTAGAATTGACCCCTAATCCCTTGCGCTGCCCAATCGTGTATTTTGCAAGCCCTTCATGTCTGCCAATTTCATCCCCGTTTGTTAGCACAATTGCGCCTTCCTGCATAATTTCTGGCGCATGAATCTGTAAAAAGTCACGATAGTCGTTTTTGCCGAGAAAACATAAATCTTGACTATCTTTTTTACTTTCAACATTGAGTCCAAATTTCGCTGCGAGTTGACGAACCTCTGGTTTGGGATATTCACCGACAGGAAATAGGGTGTGGCTGAGTTCATATTGACCCATCACGCTTAGGACGTAACTTTGGTCTTTGTTGTCATCTATGCCTTTTTTCAGCACAAAATCACCTGTATCAGTTTTGTGAATCCGCGCATAATGCCCCGTAGCGAGATAATCCGCGTCGAGTGCGAGTGCATTTTCGAGTAAATACTCAAAGCGAATATGCCGATTACACTCCATGCAGGGATTCGGTGTAAATCCGTCACGATGCGAATCGATGAAAAATTGCACGACGGTTGCGCGAAAGACATCTTTGGTATCTAGCACATAAAATGGAATCCCAAGTTGGTCAGCAATGCGGCGAGCATCTGCCATCTGTTCTGGTGTACAACAGCGATTGTGTTCTGCGCCGCCCATTGCTTCATCTGACCATAGACGCATCATCATTCCTACAACATCATAGCCCTGTTCAACAAGCAGGGCAGCCGCGACAGAACTATCTACGCCGCCACTCATGGCAACAACGACACGGGTATCTGCTTTACTCAAATGTTTACCTCAATTATCGAACAAAACGACATTCGCTGCTACTGAATTACTTTACTTGGCTAATGTTTTTTGCAATTTATAGACTGTTTCGGCAGATTCTACAATGACATCAATCGCATATGCAATATCTTCTTCGCTAGTATGATGGCTAACAGTGAGTCGTAAGCCGCCAAAGGCATCTTCGCGCTTGTAACCGAGTGCTAATAATGTGCCTGATGGTTCAGGATTTCCCGTTTTACAAGCGGATGCACTACTCGCAGCGACTCCGCGCATATCCATATGAATGAGTAATTTGTTGGCATCCATATCATCAAAGACAAAACTCGCGTGAGAGGGCAAGCGTTGTTCGGGATGACCCGTCAGATGTGCTTGTGGAATACGTGCTGTGATGCCATCAACAAGCATATCGCGTAGCTTTGTCACATGGGCAAGGCGTTCATCACGTTCTTCATAGGCTAGTTCAAGCGCCTTTGCCAAACCGACAATGAACGGTGTATTATGGGTTCCTGCCCGAATTCCGTGTTCATGGCTGCCACCACTCTGACTCGGAATCAGTTCAACCCCTTCGCGGACAAATAATACGCCGACACCCTTGGGCCCGTAAAATTTATGCCCAGAGATGCTCATCATATCAACACCGAGTTCTTCTACATCCAGCGAAAGTTGTCCGGCAGCTTGTACAGCATCTGTATGAAAGAGGATGTTATGTTTTTTGGTTGTCTTGCCAATCTCTGGCATTGGATTGACTGTGCCGACTTCATTATTGGCGTAGATAATGCTGACAACAGACGTTTGCTCTGTAATAGCGGCTTCAAGGTTTTTAAGGCTGATGAGACCTGCTTCGTCTACAGGCAAGATGGTCAAGTCAAAATCCATCACTTCGGCAAGTTGCGCCATCGTCTTGCTCACAGCACTATGCTCAATCGGTGTTGTAATGAGATGGTTTGCCCCATTTTTCTGCTTGGAAGCCCATGCGGCACCTCGTAGGGCAAGATTATCACTTTCTGAACCACCACTGGTAAAAATAATCTCTTTCGATTTGCAATTAAAAATCTTTGCAACAGTCTCTCGTGCTGTTTCAATCGCATTTTCGGCTTTACGCCCGAAAGCATGGGCAGATGAGGCATTGCCAAAAACTTCTGTAAAATACGGCATCATGGCTTCGACGATACGCGGGTCAGTCGGTGTTGATGCCGAATAATCCAAATACACGGTGCGTTTTTGGGGCATTATTGTCTCCCGAATATCAACTTTATAGTCTTCATTTTAATCAAAGTTTATCAGTCTGTCATGATTTGTCTTCTAGCAGGTGGTAGATTGTCACTGAATTTTGTACACTTGAGGCGATTTGTTTAGATAACCAACAGCCAATCAACATTTGAGATTGATTGCTGAATTGGATAGCAAAGGAAATTTGAAATGACAATCATAGAAAGTGTATATGCGCGTGAAGTGTTAGACTCACGCGGAAATCCAACCATTGAAGTCGAAGTCATTCTTACAGACGGCGCATTTGGACGGGCGATTGTCCCAAGTGGCGCATCAACGGGTGAACATGAAGCTGTCGAGTTACGAGATGGTGATAAATCTCGTTATGGCGGCAAAGGGGTTATAAAAGCAGTTGCCTCCGTGAATGAGACATTGGCTGATGAACTTATCGGTTTATCGGCATTAGACCAAAAAGCCATTGATGAATTGATGATTGAAATAGATGGCACAAAAAATAAGGGCAAGTTGGGTGCTAATGCGATTTTGGGCATTTCGATGGCTGTAGCGCGTGCGGCTGCTGAAAGTTCAGAATTGCCTCTCTATGCCTACTTAGGCGGTACATATGCTCATGTGTTGCCTGTCCCGATGATGAACATCATGAATGGTGGTAAACACGCTGCCGGTAGTACCGATTTTCAAGAATTTATGGTAATGCCTGTCGGTGCGCCAACTTTCAAAGAAGGTGTGCGCTGGGGTGTTGAGATTTATCAGGCTCTTAAAAAAATTCTGCATGATAAGGGGCATTCCACCTCAGTAGGTGATGAAGGCGGCTTTGCACCGAGTCTAGGCAGTAATCAGGCAGCACTTGATGTCATCATGGAAGCGATTGACAAAGCAGGCTACAAGGCAGGGGAAGAAATTTTCATCGCCCTAGACCCCGCCGCATCCGAAATCTATAAAGATGGCAAGTACGTTCTCGAAATTGAAGGAAAAGAACTGACAGGCGCAGAAATGGTTGATTTCTGGGCAGATTGGTGTGACCGCTATCCTATCATCTCGCTTGAAGACGGCTTAGATGAAAATGATTGGGCGAATTGGTCGAAGCTCGTCGCAAAAATCGGAGACAATGTTCAAGTTGTCGGTGATGATTTGCTCGTGACCAATGTAGAAAAGGTGAAGCGGGCGATTAAAGAGAAAGCTGTCAATTCACTGCTGTTCAAAGTGAATCAAATCGGTTCGCTGACAGAGGCTTTTGCTGCTGCACATTTGGCACAACGCCACAATATGACAGTCGTAACGAGCCATCGTAGCGGCGAAACCGAAGATACGACTATCGCTGACCTTGCGGTGGCACTCAATACTGGACAAATCAAAACAGGTGCGCCAGCGCGTACTGACCGTGTTGCCAAGTATAATCAATTAATACGAATTGAGGAAGAACTTGGCTCTGCGGCAGTTTATGCAGGTGCGGCTGCCTTTACTAATCTCAACAAAGATATTTAAGGATGGTGTGTGGCTATGACTCAAGTACCACTTCGTAATCTGGATAGCAAGCACACCAAAATTGTTGCGACATTGGGACCCTCATCGCAAGATGAGGCGACTATTCGAGCGTTAATGCGTGCTGGTATGGATGTGGCACGGATTAATTTTTCGCATGGGAATCATGAAACACATGGAAAAGCGATAGAAACAGTGCGCCGTGTCGCGGAAGAAGAAAAGGCTGTTATTGCTGTTCTATGTGATATTCAAGGTCCCAAAATCCGTATCGGAAAAGTCGCCAATGAACCGCTACTGCTAAAAGAGGGTGATAAAATCACCCTTACGCTGGATGATGTACCGGGCGAAAATAACATCATTTCACTGCCACATCCTGAATTTGTGCAGGATATTACCAGTGGTATGGTGCTACTCTTGGATGATGGAAACTTGGAATTTTTGGTGAAGGAAACGACATCACGTTCTTTACACTGTGTAGTCGTTATCGGCGGAGAGCTGAAATCTCGCAAAGGGGTCAGTGCGCCCAATGCCAAGCTCACATTGTCTGCTATCACAGAAAAAGATAAGGGCGATATTGAGTTTGCGCTCAAGATGGATACGGATTACATTGCCATGTCTTTTGTCCGTTCGGCAGATGATATTCGGCAACTGCGCTGGATGATGAATTTCTTTGGCGGTGATGCAGGAGTCATTGCAAAAATCGAAATGGCAGAAGCACTCGAAAATATTGAGGCTATTATTGAGCTATGCGATGGAATCATGGTGGCGCGGGGTGATTTAGGTGTCGAAACTCCAGCAGAAAATGTGCCATTTGAACAAAAACGCATTATCAAACTCTGCAACAAAGCCGGAAAACCCGTTATCACAGCAACACAAATGCTGGAATCAATGACGGAAAAACCACGCCCGACTCGCGCAGAGGCGAGTGATGTGTACAATGCGATTATCGACGGTACAGATGCCCTCATGCTTAGTGCGGAAAGTGCCAGTGGTGATTTTCCTATACAGGCAGTAGAGGTAATGGCTAATATTGCCCGTACTGCGGAACAACACATTTGGGATGGGCGTTCGGCGGCAGCTCCCTTTCAAGTTCATCAAGGAGAAGGGGTAGAAGGCATCTCCAACATTATCGGAGAAGCAACTTTCCATATCTCGGAGGCTTTGCAACCTGCGAGTATCATCACGACGACACTTTCCGGTTATACAGCACGCTCAGTAGCAAAAGAACGTCCACAAGCCCCGATTTTGTGTATGACTCCCAGCGAAAAAACCTATCGGCGGATGGCTTTAGTCTGGGGGGTATTACCCTTGCTGGTATCAGAATTTGGTACGATTGATGAAATGATAGGTATCACTATTCGGGCAGCACATGATGCCGGACTCATCCATCGTGGCGATGTAGTTGTCATCATTGCAGGTGTGCCATTTGGCGTTGCCGGACAGACGAACTTACTCAAAGTCCATCGTGTCGGCGAGTCAGGTGAAATTTAGCTAGAAAACCATTTGAGTGGGTGTATTATGTTATAACCCACTCAAAATGTGTTTAGAATTCATCGTCAATATATTCAGGTTGGTTGCTTGGGTTTTGCTGTGCGAACCATTTGTCATCGAACTGCGGCGGTGGTTCACTACGTGCTATATGCCGCGACGATGCCACAACATGGTCTTCTGGTTCATAACGTGTTTGGTCAGTCGCGCAATGTGGACAGAGATTCCACGAGAGGTCGAGTAATTCGCCACAATGATAACAAGGTTTTTTGAGCCGTGTATGGCAATAGGCGCACGCTTGCCAATTATCATGTATCCGTTGACCGCAGCCGGGACAAGTCGGTTTTTCTTCGATTTCTTGCAGTAGAGCTTCTTCTTCAAGTGAACGCTCATAGGCTTCTGACAGAGTTTCTCTTGGACGCAGCAAAATATAGATGAACAAACCCGGAATCGTCAGTATGGCGACCAATAATGCGACAAATAACTGTGCCAGAGTATCGCGTGACCTTGCTCGCATATCGCGATATGCCCAGATAACCATTGCCACCCAGAATACGACCAGATTCACACCAATATAAACTGCTAAACTTAATATCCAACCACCATCAAATGCGATGCCACCCATAACCCATATCCTTGTTTTTAGCTTTCATCCCTGTGAAGAGGTTGTAGGGGCGTACCTATGTGTGCGCCCGAAAATGACAGGGAATGCGAGAGTTAAATTGTGAATTACTTGTGAGTATAGCAGACCGCCCAAATCGGACAAGTCGCCTTCGCAACACATCAGTACGAAATTAGTCCTGTTCATCTTCCTATATCGGCAATAATACTCCTTTTGTCCAATAGACCAGAGGCAGTCCATTGGTTTGCATAGTCGCCCATGATTCGGCATAGTTTTATTATCTGACCTATATTACGAGGTTTTTACAATGACGATTCATGAAACAGAACTTAAGATTAGCAATGCGGAATTTCAGCAACGTTGCGAAAAATTGCTCGCCCATGTTGAGGAACGCGGGGCAAGCGGTATTGTTCTGTTTGACCGTGATTACTTGCTCTATTATGCCGGATTCGCTTTTATCCCAACTGAGCGCCCGATGGCATTTGTCATGAATAAGGCTGGAAAACGCGCCTTGTTCGTGCCACGCCTTGAAGCCGAACATGCCAAATCGCTATCTATTGTTGACCATGTGGAGCATTACATCGAATACCCTGATATCCCACATCCGTTTGAAAAATTGCTCGATATGCTCAAAGAAATGGACATAAGCGGCGATATCCTAGCGGATAGTGATGGCTATCCGTGGATTTTTGGCTATCGTGGACCAGCTTTCACTGAAAGAGGCTTCACAGTGCATAATCCGCGTGTCTTTATCGAAGACCAAATGATGGTGAAATCGCCCGCCGAAATTGAACTCATTCGGGAGAGTTGCAAGTGGGGCAATCTCGCGCATATGCTCTTGCAGAAATATACCAAAGTCGGTGTCACAGAAACGTATGTTGACCAGCGTGCTAGTCATGAAGCATCACTTGCTATGATGAATACACTTGGTCCCATTTATCGTTCGCAGAGTATGTATAACGGCGCATCGGCAGGCTATCGTGGGCAAATCGGACGCAATAGTGGCATCCCTCATGCGCTGGCGAATAATATCACTTTCCAAGAAGGGGATGTTCTCGTAACGGGTGCTGGTGCTGGGGTATGGGGCTATCTATCCGAATTAGAGCGCACAATGATTCTCGGCAAGCCTACCGATGCCCAGAAACATTATTTTGACCATATGCTGGCGTTACAAGATTTAGCACTAGAATTGATTGAACCGGGCAAACCTTGTTCGGCTGTCGATACAGAAATTCGTCAATACTTCAAAGACCATGATTTAACCGCAAATTGGCGACATCATACCGGACACACAATAGGCATTCGCTATCATGAGGGACCATTCCTTGATATTGGCGATGATACGCCGATTCTGCCGGGCATGGTCTTCACAGTCGAGCCGGGGGTCTATGTGCCAGAATTAGGTGGTTTTAGACATTCTGATACTGTTGTGGTTGTCGATGACGGTATCGAAATGCTCACGTATTATCCGCGTGATTTAGACAGCCTCACATTACCAGCCTAAGCATAAAAGTGGAGTCCGATGAAAAGGTCGGACTCCTTGCCAAGTAAGTCCTCATATTGAATGTTGGGCATGGTACAGATATACTGCTACTGTTCACTTTATCTAGTTGAATTTATGTAATTTGCTCAATATTTACCTCTATGTTTTATGAAGGAAGGGTGTAATCACACATGGTTACAGTAGAAAATGGTTTTGTTTTCCGTGAGCCGAGCGAAAAATCGCGTGATGTTATGCGCCGCGATGTTAAGTCAATTTCGCCATCTTATACACGCTCCTATGGATTTGCGATTAGTCATGGTAAGGGGTCTGAAGTATGGGATGTTGATGGTAATCGGTATATTGATTTTGCCGCCGGAATTGCCGTTTTAGCAACCGGCTATAGCCATCCACGAGTCGTTGAAGCGGTTAAAACACAAGCTGAAAAATATTTTCATATTGGCAGTACCGATTTCTTTTGCCCCCAGCCTGTCCGCCTTGCTGAAAAATTACAGCAAGTTGTTCCGATTCATAATGCGACTAATCCAGATGATAAACTAACCTACTTTGCCAATTCTGGTACAGAAAGTGTTGAAACAGCCCTCAAACTAGCACGCTATTATGATAACAAACGCTCGCATCTCATTGCTTTTTATGGTGCGTTTCATGGACGCACGATGGGGTCACTGTCACTAACTGCCAGTAAATATACCCAACGCGCCGGATATGATTATATCCCCGGTGGTGTGTCGCATGTCCCTTATCCGGCTCGTAATGAAGGGGATAAATGGACAGATGCGGTAGCATTCATCGAAAAATTTGTCTTTAAGAAGGTATCGCCCAAAGAAGTCGCGGCAGTGATTGTCGAACCCATTCAAGGTGAAGGGGGGTATCTCGTACCACATGATGATTTCTTCCCACGTTTGCGAGAATTGTGCGACAAACATGGTATTTTGATAATTGCTGATGAGATTCAATCCGGTGTTGGACGCACAGGTACATTTACAGCGCTGGAGCATTTCGGTGTATCTGCCGATATTGTCTGCCTTGCGAAAGGGCTTGGTTCTGGTATTCCGATTGGAGCAGTCGTCGCCCACAAAGATATTATGGGTAAGTGGATTCCGGGCGCACATGCCAGTACATTTGGTGGCAACCCGATTGCCTGTGCCGCCGCGAATGAGACTATTTCCATCATTGAAGAAAGTTTGCTCGATAATGTCAATACATTGGGCAGTTATACTTATGACCGCCTCACGAAATTCATGGGCGACCATCCTTCTATGACTCGTGTGGATGGCAAAGGGTTCATGATTGGCATGGATTTTACCGATGCAGATGGCAAACCTGCGCCGGACTTCCGCAATGAAGTGGTCAACAAGTGCTATCTCAAAGGCTTGCTGACACTCGGCTGCGGCACAAGTGGGATTCGGTTTTCACCACCGTTAGTTCTGACCCGTGAATTGCTTGAAGAGGGCTTAGATATTCTTGAACATGCAATCGCCGAAACCGAAGAGGAAATGTTTGGCTAATCTTCTTTAGGGACTTCATCTTAAAAAAAGCCAACCCGTAGCGAGTTGGCTTTTTAATTTATCGCGTAATAGGGAACCTAGCCAGCAGATGTTTCTGGATACACGGGGTCTTCTTGGGTGGTTTCATCTTCATCCAAACCGAGAAATTCTTCGCCCCGTTTTTCGGATTCTTGTGTCTGTTTCTCAACCGATGCGATGAAACGCCCATTTTGCTGTGCGATAATTTCTTCTGTGCGTTCAACAAAGCGCGAGAAAGCATCAGGGTTATTGGCATAACGCCCCCCATCCACATCATAGAATGATTTTTCAGCCTGTAACTCTTCTGCTGCCTGACGATATGAACCCCAATTATCGCCATATTTATTGAGGCTTTCAAGACCTGCTGAAATAGCAACTGCTAAACTGAGCAACACAGTTGTAATGTCAATGAGCAGTCGCGCTTGGTCTACTGTGAGGGTCACTAGCGGAATAAAGTTGATAAGCCCACGAATGATATCAGGGTCTAAACTGACGAGTACAGGTACGGTAACTGAACCAATCACAACAATGCGTTGTAACCAAAAATATTGGCTTTTACTATTACTCGCTTTAGTATCGAAGAAACGCCATTGACTATGCCAGCGATTTTCTAAGTAATAACGTTCTTGTGGCGTAATGTTCTTTTTCACGAACATGGGCGGAGGCCAAGAAGATTCTGGCATAATCTGATAATCGCCAAAGCTGCTAGATGTTTTATCTGTAGAGTTTGAAGCCATAGTATTTGCCCCAATCGATTGTGAATCTGGATAAACTGGATGAGTAGATGGACTAGAATGAGTGGTTGTGGCAGTGCCGTTTGTCGTGACGGGATTGTCTGATGTAGATGACAGGGCGGTTACGTTATCTGCAACGATTTCTGTATCCTCACCTGTTGCTGATGAAACTTCAGTAAGTATTGAATTAGAAACAGATTCTGTAACTTCTATATCGCCTGTTGAAACATCATTTGCGCCCACTTCAATAGTATTTGTAGATTCTACAGTTTCTTTGTCAATATCATCTACTGTAGATTCCATAATAGATGCGGTATCTGTAATAACTTCGGAATCTATTGATTTATTAGTGGTATCGGCAGGAATGGTCTCGTTAACATCTCCAACAGGTGAGGCGGGTTGTGTATCCATCTCATTGCCAAGAGCTAATTCATCATCTGCTATACCTGTTTCCTCGACATCCACAACAGAATCAATCTCTTTGATAGAATCCTCAATAGTTGTTCTCTTTTTTCTCGCCATATTGCCATTCTACCGTTACTACGTTATACACCTTAATCAATGATAACAGAAAACCCTAATTGCTCGCCATAAGATTTATGACAAATTTGAAAAAAAATAAGCCCTCCATATAAGGAAGGCTTGGGTGTTAGCAGTTCGTGTTTGGGGTGGTTATGGATTTTGTGTGGCATCTTCATCGGCTGTAAAATCAGGGAAATCCTGAAAATTGCCTTTCAGCGTGAGTGGTTGTGTATTCTCACGCTTGATGATTTCTCCGGGTTCACATTCCAATACCTTGCACAATTCGTTAATTTTGCTGAGGTCAGGACGCGACATTTCGCCGGATTTCATACGATACAATGCAGCAATGGAAATGCCTGCACGGTTAGCGAGTTCTTCATTTGTCATGCGTTTGCCATGTTTAGCTTGCCAACGCAATAATGCCGGTTCGATGTTGATATAAGTTGGCATGATAGTGCCTTTCAATGATTTCGTTTTTCTTTCTAATTCTTATTATATGCTGATTCTCGTTAGTTGGGAATAAGTGTTTCAATTATGAAATGTAAAAATATCACTACATGGTAGTTTTTCATCTTTCTAACGCGAAAATCAAATTTGTAGTCAATAAACGTTGACCCTAGGTTGCATTGTTCGTGTTTGTTTGGATATTGATAGGACTATAGGGCTAAATCATTGACCATACTACCATTTGATGGTAGTGTAACTATCAATAACAATCAGAAAAGTTTTTTCATTTGATAGTTGGTTTATAATGTAAAAAAGATGTAACAATCAACAAGTAAATTATATGAAAAATGCACGGGAACTACATAATAAACATAGTAAGGATAATTATCAAGAAAATCGGTAATGTACGACGGCTACAACTTTTTCGACATTAACAAATTGCACACAAAATGCAGGAAACGCTCATATGCTGACCGAACATGAAGTCCTCAACCGCACAAGCCTTACAGCGTCGCTAGAAGTGCAGGGCTGGCAACATCTGGATGCTGTTTTGATAGCAGCCCTCGCAACCAATTTTCCTGTTCTTCTGATTGGTCCACATGGTACAGCTAAAACGCTGCTTGTGGAGCGTCTTTCACACACACTCGGTTTGTCTTTCAGACATTATAATGCTTCATTACTCAATTATGATGACCTTGTAGGTATTCCTATCCCTGAAGAAGGGAATGAAAGTCTGCGCTTTATCACAACACCGGGCGCAATTTGGGATGCTGAATTTGTGTTTTTTGATGAAATTTCCAGATGTCGTCCTGATTTGCAGAATAAACTGTTTCCGATTATCCACGAACGGCGAGTTGTTGGAATGAATCTTGAGCAACTGCGCTATCGGTGGGCTGCGATGAATCCACCAACACCTGATAATGCTGACCTCGATTCACCGATTAACGATATGTATCTTGGCTCAGAACCGCTTGACCCAGCACTCACAGACCGCTTTCCATACGTTATTCCTGTCCCAAATTGGCGTGATTTGAGCCGTGAAGACCAGCGCAACTTGTTGACACTCCGCGCATCTGCATCACCGAATGGAACAATGGAGTCAATCAATATCGCGCTGACTGAATTGATTGAAGCGTGTATCGAACGGATTCCACAAGTTGAAGAAGAAGTCGGTGAATGGCTGATTGATTATCTGATTTCTGTCATGGGTTTATTGCAAAGAGCGAGTTTGCCGCAAAGCCCTCGCCGAGCGCGGATGTTGGTCGAGTCGATTATTGCTGTTCATGCTACTCGACTCGTTTTGGAAGGTGAGGATGTCGCCCTTGAAGATAGTGCTGAACTTGCCCTGCTTTATGGCTTGCCGCAAAATGCGACTGATGTACCGCCGTCTCCGGCATCAATTGTGGCGATTCATCGGCAAGCATGGGAAATCACGTCTATGATGGAAGATGAAGTCTGGCGACAGATTTTGCAAGAGCCTGATGCGTTGAAGCGTATCTTACTCGGTGAGGAATTAGAGATGAGTGATGAAGACCTGTCTCGGCTGGTGACACAGGCGCTCAATATTGATGAATCTGAGGTGCGCCAGATTAGCCTAGCAACAGCGATGTTCTTGCATTTCCGCGCTTCCCATCATCTTACGCCGGCGGCATGGGAGCCCCTAGCAAAATTGGCTGGACGGGTATTATTACCACGGCAACGGACAACGACGATGGTAGGAACAGCACCCGATATGAAATTGTACAACGAAATTAAGCCCTTTGCGCTAAAACGGCGCACTGAAGGCAAATTGGCAGAATTAGAAGTGAATTTTGTGCTAGGTGGTTATCCTGAATTGTGGCGGCAGCACAATTGGAAAGATGCTCTCAACCAATTCCGTGACGATTTGAAACAATTTGGTGTGGACGAAGAGGTGTTATCATGACGAATAATGACGACCAGCAAAATCAACGTGTAAGCCCGTTTTCACGCACGAATAATAACAACAAACCTAATAATAATCAGGGTAAGAGCTCTTCGCGTTTTGGGAGCAAGACCAACACGACTAATAATCAGAATACTAATTCACCGCGCTTTGGGGGCAAGACCAACCAAAATAGCAGCTCATCACGTTTTGGCAGCGGGTCGCGCTTTAACCGCTTTGGTCAACAGGCTATTTATTGGACGATTGCACCAATGACTGACGCAGTAGTTCGTATTTCACTAGATGGTTTAGGCGACCCATTCCATCGACTATTAGGAACATCGCTAAAAGTAGAGTTCGGTAGCCCAGAGAAAGTCGTCGAGAAATTGCAGTCCGACAAGAAATTATTAGGGCGACTCACGAAAGTTCTCGATAAAGCGTGGAAAGGCTATAAATTTGAAGGCGCAGCACTACTCTTTCCATGGGATGATGATGTGCGGAAAGCCTACATACAGCCTGTTCATCCGAACGATAGTATACCCAAAAACAATAATCAGAATGACGCGAATAACCAGAATAATGACGATGATGATGACCTTGATTGCTTGGATTCGGAGTCAAAGATTCAAAAACCGAATGTTACATGCTTGCGAGCGATTGACTTGGCATTTGTGCTGAATATCCTCGCTCGCTCTCGTGCCAATGTGGTCGTTGCGAACACGCCACTTGCACTTGAACCGGGATTTTTGTCACAGACCGTTGTTTGCGATGATTCACGAATTGTAGCACTTGCTCGTGCAACAGGGTGTATTGATGAAAAATGGTGACTAAGATGACCAAAGAAAAGCGTCCCCCACTCTACAAACGGTTGGATGAAGCATCCAAAATTATGTCACGCTTGATGGCTTCTATGCCAGCTGCTACATTTGAGATGGAAACATTTTCACGGCTGGCAGGGATTGTTACGACTAAAGATGTCCCAACAGCAGCCATGGAATGTAAACATCGTCCGCGCTTGCTCATTAACCCAGCATTTGTGGAGAAAAATTGTAAACGGGATGAGCATCTCTTCCTGCTAGTGATGCACGAACTATGGCATGTGATGTTGGCGCATACCAGCCTTTATCCACGGGTGACACAAGCGCAAAATATCGCCTTTGATGCGATTATCAATGCCGGACTGATGCGGAAGTTTAGTCGCCCAGAATATATGGGTTTCTTTGATGCCATCAACCCACCTGACCAATTCCCACACCTTCTCTTACGCCCTCCGGTTGGGTGGCCTGATAAACCTCAATACCCAACGGATATGGGTCCAACAGGCACAAATCGTATTTTACGGCAACTTTATCCGCCGAAAGGGGCGCGACGACCCACAATGCCGTTCTATGATGAGATTCTTGACCTCATCAAGAAAGACCAAAAGGAACGGGGCGTGCCAATGCTCGTGCCTGTATTACTCGGCGACCATGAGAGCGATAGTCGGGATGCCTATTCCAGTGCCTACCTGAAAGATGCGATGGGGCGTATTGTCAAAAAATGGACAATGGATGTAAGTGACTTCTCCCCACCGGGACAAGCGAACAATATGAATCCGTGGCAACTTCACCCGAATTCAGCGACACAAGAAGTTCGTCGTGCCTTTTCGCGTTTGCTACGTCGTGCATTAGGCAAGGAATTGGGAGATTATCGTCGCAAAGAACGTTTGCCAATCCCGGGCATTACAGGCATGGGAGTTCTGCCTAATCCGCGTGACCGTTTGAACCCTGCTCGTAAATTGCTCGGTATGCCGGGAACATTGTGGTCTCAACGTGGTGAGGTCAAAGCGCGTGTACCAGAACGTCGGGTCAAGGCGCATGTTTATCTCGATGTTTCGGGGTCAATGTCGAATGTGTTGCCCTATTTGCTCAATTTATTGGCACCTTATGTCGCACAAGGAAAAGCGAAAATCTATCAGTTTTCGACATTAGTAGATGAACTGTCGCTGGAAGGTCTTAAAAAAGGGCTTGTCAATAGCACTCGCGGTACGCAAATTTTCTGTGTCACACAGCATATGTTGGAGCATAAGGATAATCTGAAACAGGTTATCATCTTGACGGATGGTTATACAGGTCGCCCTCGATTCGACCATGTACGCCAATTACAAGAGCGAAACATGAAAATCCATGTCGTGTTGCCCGGTGAATCGCCCTATGACCGAGATTTGGCGAGCATCGCTACCTCTGTGACTGTATTACCACGATTGCGTTAGCGCATGACAACGCATGACTTTGAAGGATATTGACGGGATTCGCCTATTTCTCAACAGCATCGAAAGTATACCCACAAGCAAAGCAAAATATCCAAATGCCCTCATTAAATTGAGGGCGCTATCTTGTTTGACAAAGAATCGTTGATGAACCTACTTTACCAATTTGTACGAGGCGCGATGAAGCCCAGAAAGGGGCTTTTAGGTATCCATAACTGATAATCAAAACCATTCATCGGGATTGTTTCATCGAGTTCATAGTAAGTATCAATAGCAAGCAAAACTGGAATCGGGAAAAAGTCTCCACGTCGGATGATGAGTCCAAATGTCTGATTTTCAATCATCTGTAGCAAGTTAGAGGGGTCATAGATGCCAAGTTCGCCTGTCGGGTCAATTTCCCACAAATTGCGTAATTGCACAGCATTGGTGATGACTTCACGCCCTGCTTGAATACTAAATCCGGCATCTTCAGACATCACCAAACCCTCGGCTTGTCGTACTCGCGCCACAATCCGCCAACCATTTTCAACATCTTGTTCTGAGGGGAAGTGACCTGTTACAGCATAACCGACAGTCCAATCGGCGTTATCATAAAACGGGTAGCGATGTCCGAGTTTGGGTTCAATGTTGAATGTGTCGGCAATTGTGCCAAAAACCGTGCCAGAAGTTGGGAATTTGATGACAGTCGCGCCATAAATAATCACCAGAATGAGTCCGAATCCTGTCACAATGCTTGTGGGTATACGAAGTTTGGTCAAATGAGATAAGTATGTTTTAGGAAAATGCCATGTCTGATTGAAGCTACGGGCTATAAAAAGTCCCGATAACAAACAAGCAGCAACAAGGGTTGTAGCGAAATAACTATCGCCAGCCCCCCATTTCCCTGTGCCAATCGTGCTAGCGAATGATACAATGAACCATACACTATAGACAGATAGGCGGTCAAAATAGGTCTCGTACAAGACCATCAGGAATGCCATTATAAGCAGAGTCCAATGCAAGGTGATAAATTGGCGCATTAATCCAACAAATTGCTGTGTAATGTATTCATTCTGATTGGATGTGATGATATTGACCCACCAATGCCCATCAGTGACAAGCATAGCCCCTATAAAAATGAGGGCGGCAACAATACCGAGCCCAACGCTATAAATGATAGTTGTGCGTGGATTACGGATAAGCCCCCACAAACCGATAGCGAAACAGGTTGATATCGCAAGTTGCTTGGTATATCCCGCCAATAGTAATAGGGCAAAGGCAATAAACAAGCGTTTGTGACGCTTGAAGCCTTGCAAATCGAACGCCGGAGCAATAATCACAATGGCAAGCGTTTCAAACATGACCATCAGCAAATGTTGACGGAGTAAGGGTCCAATATGATAAATATAATTCGATGCCAGAAAACCTCCGCCGAGCAGCAAACCAACCCATAGCCGATTCTCATCTCGTTTGATTGTGTAGGCGATGGCGGCTGCTGTGACAAACGTGGCAATAAAAATAATGAAGCGCCCATACCAGTAAGCCGCACCAAATAACCAGACAAAGGGAATCATCAAAATATGGAAAAATGGGGCATAACCACTCGCATAAAATGGAAAGTCATTATTATTACAATAGGGACAATCTCCCTGTGATAGTAGAATAGCATTATTGAGTTCAAACCCTTCGGCTTGGTCATAATCAAAGGGAAATGGAATCAATGCAATTCCGAAGGCAATATATATCACGACATGAATAGCGACAATAATCAACGCTGTCAGGAGTAAAACGTTAATCAGGGTAGGTTGCCAAGAGCGTTGCTTCGTTTTTTTGGATTGGGTCATAGATACTGATATATCATCCTAATGGAAATTGTCTGTAAATTACTGCTAGAACATCGGAAAATCAATAGCGATAGCATAATGGAGCAAAAATGGATTACGATTTGCCAGAATTTGAAAAACGTCCGCAGTATTTGGTATTGCCTTATGTGAAAGGTGTTTTCACAGGCAATTTTCTTCGATTACAAGAATACGATGATGGTCATTATCGCATTATCTTCAAATCAACATATTTTGTGTTACAAGGCGATAACACAGCACCATCAAAGTCACAGTGGAGTACCCTCAAGAAAAAGATGAAGCGTCATAACAAAGGGGTCTTTATTTTCAAGGAAGCAGGAAAAGTTGATTGCGAAACTGAGATAGCAGATTATGATTGTTATTATGTGGATTTCGGCTTTTTTGCCCATTAACGCCCAATTAAAAAGAGGTGTGAGATTGCTGCCACACCCCTATATTGTGCGCTTTGTTGCAATTATTAGGCAGTTTTACGTTTAAAATCAATAAAACGGTAGCCCACACCACGCTCTGTTAAAATATAACGCGGATTGGCAGGGTCTTCTTCGATTTTCTCGCGTAGATAATTGACATACAAACGAACATAATGTGCCTCATCACGATACTCATAACCCCACACTTTTGCCAAAATTTGGTCATGAGGAACAGTCCATCCCGAATTTTCGATAAGATGGTAGAGTAGACGATATTCAGTGGGGCGTAATTTAACCCGCTTACCGTCAACAATGACTTCGCGTTGGTTGAAATCAACACTGAGATGGTCGTCAATTTTGAGAATAGCCTCTTCGGGTGTTTTAGATTCGTGGCGACGGAGAACAGCCTTTATGCGGCTAGAGAGTTCACGTGGACCAAAAGGCTTCGTGACATAATCATCAGCGCCTAATTCCAACCCATGAACAATATCATTCTCATCAGCTTTTGCCGTCAGCATAATCACAGGAATGTCAGAGAACTCACGTAACATTCGCAATGTTTCAAAGCCATCAAGTTCAGGCATCATCACGTCAAGGAGAACAATATCCGGTAACTGTGTGCGGATAGTATCAAGTGCTTCAAGCCCATTGTGTGCCTCAAAGACTTGAATTTGTTCTAACTCAAGATTCATACGGATGAAGCCAATCATACGCGGTTCATCATCAACCACAAGCACACGGGTTAAACTACGTTGAGATGTTTTCGGTAATTTTGTAGACATAATATCTCGGCTCTAATCTCGATAGAGTAATGGAAAGTCTAATTCGTCATCACCACTTGGTAGCACCTGAATATAATTGATGCGCCACCATGGGTAAATGAGCATTGTTACGCCGTCTTCAAGCCCACGTATTTCTTTTTCACTTCGTAGACGAGGGTTCTTAATAACAAGAAAACTTGCACTGGGGTCAGGCAATTCGTCTACTTCGGCTTTGACGGGTTCGGGTGAATCTGCTATATGGAGCAAGAGTGTGTACATAAATTTCCACAGTCCTTACGTCACTTAAAATAAATATGTGTAATGAGTTTACCCAATCTTACTTCATCACCATCGCGTAGAACACGAGGTTGGTTGGGTAGGAGACGTTGTCCGTTTAAGAATGTACCGTTTGAACTTCCTACATCCAGTAGCATTAACGTATCCTCGTTGATTTCTAGCGCAGCATGTTGGCGCGAGACACCTTTTTCCAACGCACCATACGGGGAAAAATCAACGTCTGGTAGATACGTGCTACTGGTATCGGAACGTCCGAAGATGATGCGTTGTGCTGGTTCAACAGTTACAGGATCAGCGACCTCATGAATATGGAGGATGACACTTGAACCTTGGCGGAAACGCGCACTACCCCATGTGGCTTTTGCTGATGAGTCATCAGGGTCACTTGGGACACGGCGCGTCGGGATTGTTGCTTGACCAGCTACAGCATCTGTAATGCTATAGCCACAGTTGTCACAAAATAAGAAACCATCACGGTTCTTATGATTACAATTAGGACAAGTTATCATAATTTTTTTGCTCAAGTAATTGCTTATAATCCATTACTAATTATAGCTCTTAATCCGCCCATCGGCACATGATGAATCCCTGTTTTATGTTTCCGCAGGGTTATCATCATTAGTGGGCTTGTCGCCATGATTATCAAACATAGCTGTAATTGCAGACTTCATGCCTCCCGGTTCTATCAAGGCACGGGTAGAATACTTGATTGTTTTACCGCTTGCCTCACTGGAGAATGCCCGTGTTGATGCAATATGCTGGGCTTCTGCGAGAGCTTGGCGACCCAATTCAACTTCGCCCATATCAATCAAGCGTGTGCCTAAGAACTGGAGTTGCTGTGTTGCTTTTGTAATATCGCCATTTTCTAGTGCTAACTGTGCTTTTTCCTGAATTTGATACAATGTTAATTTGCTGAGTGCATCAATAATGGATGCTGGAGGACCCTCTGTCTGTTTTGGATTCTTGCTAATTTCGACTTCTAATTCGCCAACGGCTACGTGTTTAAGGGCATTGCGTGTCATAATCACCCCTGTTGAGACGAGGCGTGCAACTGATGTCGTGCCTTCAGCCAGTTGTGCCGGAAGTTGGAATTGCAGCAATACTGAAATAGGGCGCTTTGGTTGTAAACTCGTCAGGCGTATAATGCCATTTTCATGAGTCAATGGTTGCGGACTCGGCGATAGTTGGAAAGCCATTTCAAGATTGACACCGGATTCGGGAATGACTGATAACTGCATTCGTTCTGCAAATGCGTTCGACAAACTCCGTATTTGTCTATTCAAGAATATTGGGACATCTGCCACACTTTTAACGTACATAGATGTACCACCTGTAACGGAAGCCAATTCATCAAGGAATCTATCATTCCAATCACTGCCAAGCCCCATTGCACTGATAGTAATACCATCTGATACTGCCTGTCGCGCAAGGTCAAGGCATTGCTCTTCATCGCCAAAGGTGCGACCATCCGTCAATAGAATAATATGATTAATCATAGATGGTTTGAGGTACTTGCGATTCTGCTTGACACCCTCTGCTAGACCTTTGTAAATTTCGGTGCCACCTTTAGGTTTTATCATACTCACACGACCACGCATCGACATTTTATCTTGCACATGCGTCGCCTCAATGATAACTGATGACCAATCATTAAAGGCAACGATAGAAATGACATCATCACTTGATAATTCTGTGATGATGGTTTGTGCTGCCGCCTTAACCTTGCTCATGCGATTTTCGTCTTCCATAGATTTGCTATGGTCAATGACCAGCGTGAGGTTGAGGTGGGCTTCACGCTCTTCTAATTTCCGTGCTGCAGGTGATGCAATTATATCGGCTAACAAATAGATTATCTGGTCTTCTGGTAAAGGAATAATCGCACGTTTGCTCGGTGTAACTCGCATCGAAAAAGACAAGTCACTTTTACCATCATCAGTTGATGTCGACTGCGTGTCATATTTTCGGCGCTGTGTTGGACTCACAAGCAAATTGTATGCTTGCGTAATCGTTTCCAACTGTTCTTGTGCTGTCGCAGAGTATTGATTCGTATTGGGTTGGATACGCTGTACTAAATTGTTGTATGCACGATGAATATCATCAATCGTTGCAGATGATGCGATACCTAATAGGATGTATGGATTCAAGGTGTTTGTCATGATTAATTCTTTAGGTTAATTCCCCGGCATTTTGAGCAAAACAGCAGTAACATTGTCAGTTCCGCCATTGGTATTCGCAAGTGATATTAGTTTGTCACAGGCTTCTTGTGGGCTTAAGGAATCAGAGACAATATCACGTATATCGTCTTTTGTCATCATTCCCCATAGCCCATCGCTACAGAGTAAGATATAAGAGTTCAGTGGCAACCGCCGGCGCAAAATGTCGATATCGACTTCTTCACTTTGTCCAATCGCCCGATATAACACATTCCGTTGGTCATGTGTTTCGGCTTCTTCAGGTGTCAATTGCCCAAGTTCAATCAGACGTTGCACAACCGAGTGGTCACGGGTGAGTTGTTCGACTTCGTTACTCGCTGAAATTAGGTAAGCACGACTATCACCCACATGGCCGAGATAGGCTTGGTCGCCAAGCACAACGACAGCCGTGATGGTAGTTCCGCCATCTTGAACTTGCATACGAACTTCCTCATTTGCGTGTTTAATCGCATCATTGAGAGCTTCCGTAACAGTCGGACGGTCTGCATCCATTTCTGCTCCTTGGAGCAAAGGCATGTAGACTGCTTTGAGTATATCTTCCATGATAGTTCTTGCTGTAATTGCGGATGCTTTTTCGCCCTCACTATGCCCACCCATCCCATCAGCAACGATAAAAATCCCAAAATCTGGTTTTTCATCTACTGTGTCACTGGTAAAATAAATGGACATTGCCGAATCTTGATTATTGCTGCGAACCATTCCCACATCTGATTTTTGCCCAAAAATTAAATGTCCTGATTGAGCCTCCAATACAGGTTCTTGAGGTAGCGGGCGCGTGACTCCCATCGGATTTGCACTTTGACTAGGGGCTAAACTCTCCGCTTGCGCCGCATCAAGAGGAAACATGCTGCGTTCTGGCAAAGTATCAGGTATCTCAGTATCCTCAGCGCGAAACTCACCTGTTGCAAGGTCATCAACATCATTTTCTGACTTTGGAGTATTCTCCAATTCATCAGTGACTTTTTCACTGGGGTCTATAGCAGGTTCAGGCTTTGTGGCAGATACTACTTTGTTGGTCATTACCCCTGTTGCTTCCTCTTTGCTTGCTTGGGAAGGGTCATCAGGGTTGTTAAAAATCCGGCGGAAAAAGTCCATAGTAAAATCCGTTCCAAATGATTAATGTGAAATCAGCGGTAGCGCATATAAAGTGCGGTCAAGCGCCCCAAAAATGATAAAGTGGTCATTGACAAAAGGTGTTGAGGTAATTTCACCACCTGCCTCAAATGACCACACTTCTTTACCTGTGCGAGCATCAACCGCATAGAGTTTTTTATCCGTGCCACCAAAATATACAATACCTTCAAAAATACGTGGAGATGACACGATGGGCTTTCCAGTATCAAAAGTCCAGCGTTCTTTACCGCTAGTAGCGTTAATACAGTATAGTTTACCATCAGTTGAGCCGATGTAAACAAAACCACCTGCTAATTCGGGCGACGAAATAATGGGCCCACCTGTTCTTTGTCGCCATTGGCTGTAGCCATTATCTGCGTCAATCGCATAGATAAAGCCATCCATTGAACCAACATAGCAGATATTGTCGTGGTCAACAATCGGTGATGATGAGACCGCCCGTCGAGTACGAAATCCCCATTTGCGTGTGCCGTTAAGTTCTAAGGCAACCACTTCACCGGCTTCAGTACCGAAGATAATACGGTCATTGGTGACAAATGGTGTGCTGCGAATAGCTGTCTCCGCAGGATAGTCCCATAAGTAGCGACCATTATTGGCAATTAGGGCATAGAGCTTGCCATCATCACTGCCAAAAAATACATGCCCATGCGCCAAGCGCCCTGTGCCACGAACCTTACCGCCAGTCGTATAAGTCCAGTTCAAACGTCCGTCGCGCATGTCGCGTGCAGAATAGGTGTAATCTTCTGAGCCGCACATGACCTGCTTGTATTCAGCATCGACAACAGGGGCTGATGCAATGCCACCATCACTCGCTTTCTTCCATAGAAAGGAGCCATCTTCCATATTGAAAGCCCAAATATTGGTATCGTATGACCCTACAAATATTATATTGCGATATGCGACAGGACTACTGCGAATTTCATCTTCTACATTGAATGTCCAACGTGGTTCAAGACCTACTGCACCTCCAAAGTCGCTCTCTTCACTAGAAGCATCCCCATTTGCACCACTGCTGTTTAGAGGAACAACTGCATTGTTCTGAGTATTCCCATATCGCACGGCAAGTAGTGCTTCTTTGACTTCTGCACAATTTTGATAGCGATTTTCAGGGTCAAATTCAAGCATTTTTTCAATAATCGCAGCAAGTTCGGGGCTTGCATCAGGATTGTGTTCTGTTATTGGACGCTCTGAAAAGCTAAACGGCGGCTGGAGGCGCGGGTCAGACCGTGTGATGACATGATGTAATGTTGCACCAAGACTATAAATATCGCTTAATGGGTTAGCTTTCCCCTTATATTGCTCTGGCGCACTATAACCCTCCGTACCAATCATTGTTTGTGGCAAACCACTCACAAAAATTTTGGCGATACCAAAGTCAATTAACCGAACTTTACCCAAACTGTCAATCATGATATTGGCAGGCTTCATATCGCGGAAGATAATCGGTTCGGGTTGATGATTATGCAGATACGCCAGCACATCGCATAAATCAATTCCCCATTCGATGATTTTTTCTAAGGGGAGTGATTTCGTCTTGACCAAAATTGCCTCAAGGTCACGCCCATTAATATACTCCATCACGAGATAGGCTCTCTCGTTTTGGTCGAAGAAGTCATAAATTTTAGGGATGGCTGGATGTCCTAATGTTGCAAGAATGTTAGCTTCGCGCTGAAAAACTTTCATCGTGTCAGCGCGTAGCGTTGGGTCTGGCGAGGTGACGTTCATTTCCTTAATGGCAACAAGGCGACGTGCATCAGGGAAGTTTAAGTCACGGGCTTGGTAAACAGCCCCTTGACCGCCGCCACCCAATTGTCCTTCGATTTTGTAGCGAGCTAAAAGTATTGTGTTGGCTTGTAATGACCCATCATTCTGACTGGCATCATTCATTCCGCCGAATTGTGTGGTTTCAGGCATAATCCCCACGCTTCCTATTTATCTCAAGAGTGGCACTTTATCAAACTGTTACTATTGAATTATTATATTGAACCTATTTGGATACTGCAATCGTAGGAGAGGGTCATTTTCGTTTGACTATTCAACCCAAAGATTACCTATCACTATATATCCATATTCCATTTTGCGAAACAATGTGTTCGTACTGCGCCTTTAATACTTATACAGAACTCGAAGCTATAATACCACAATTCGTTGAGGCATTAATAAAGGAAATTCATTTTGTTGGCGCATCAAATCCTGAATTACCTGTCGGAACGATATTTTTCGGTGGTGGTACGCCTAGCCTTTTGTCTGTAAAACAATACAAATCAATCTTTGATACTCTCCGCGACATCTTTCGCATAGTCAATAGCGCAGAAATAAGTTTAGAATCAAACCCCAATGATTTAACATTAGAATACTTACAGGATTTACGCAAAATTGGATTCAATCGCCTGAGCATTGGAATGCAAAGTGCGAATCAGCAAATTCTAACATTATTTAATCGAAACCATAATATAGAAACTGTTCTCCAAGCAATTACTGACGCGAAGAAAGCAAGATTTGACAATCTTAGTATTGATATTATCTTTGGCACCCCTTATCAAACCCTCAAGGATTGGGAACATACACTCAATATAGTTATTGATTTAGGGATTCAAAATGTATCATCCTATAATTTAATCCTTGAAGGTGGCACGCCTCTTAAAGCGAAAATTGCACAAGGCACAATCCCAACACCGGATGATGATTTAGCAGCCGATATGTATGACCTAATGACAGAAAAACTCAATAAGGCAGGCTTTGAACAGTATGAAATTAGTAATTGGGCAAAACCTAGCTTTGAGTCACTACACAACATGCAATACTGGCGCAACCATCAATATTTAGGGCTTGGATCCGGCGCACATGGTTATGCAAAGGGTGTTCGTTATATTGTAATGCGTTCACCGCAGAAGTATATCAACGCTTTGAAATCACCTAATAAAAAATTAGACTTCCCACGCACACCGGCTGTATCTAAAGCTATTCATGTTACTCGTAATGACGAAATATCAGAAACCATTATGATGGGATTACGAATGGTCAAAGAGGGTATTCAGCGTCAAATATTTCAAAAGCGATTTGATATTGATATTGTAGACCTTCATACAGAGGCGATAAAAAAACATCAAGATTATGGTTTATTGTATGTCGATGATAATGTAATTCGTCTAACAAAGGCTGGACGCTTACTCAGTAATGCTGTAATTCGTGATTTAATTTAGTAGTCTCGTTGGAATAGAAAATCAACAAATCCTCGTAGCATAGAGGTGTCTCCCGTTGGTTGAGCAGCTTCTAAGGCAGTCATCGCTTTTTCATAATAAAGAGCTTCTTGTTCTCGTGCATATTTTTGTGCATTGATATTATCCAGTAATTCAACTGCATACAGAACATCTTTATCATTAAAAGTAGGTTTTGTATACAATTGAACAAATAAATTACTTTGCTCCAAACCATACAGTATCGGTAAAGACTTTTTCCGTGAGATGATATCCGTAGCAGCAGATTTCCCTGTGATATCAGGCTCGCCCCAAATACCCAAAATATCATCTCGAATTTGGAACGCAATACCTATATTGAGACCAAAATCTCGATAATATTGGGCTATCTCATCATTATCAGTTGCAATAAGCGCCCCTAATTGAGCGCAAGTTGCCAACAATGCTGCGGTCTTGCCATGAATCATAGAGATATAATCACCCACTGCCACTTTATCAAGCGTCTCAAAGCGCATATCAAGATGCTGCCCACGAGTGAGTTCCAAGTTAGTGTGATTGAAAATTTGCCATGCTTTCAATGCTTGCTCAGTAGAAACGTATTCAGTCAAGCGTTGCATGGATGTATACGCGAGAGCGAACATGGCATCACCTGCATTAATAGCATTTGCTGTTCCCCAAATTTTCCACACTGTAGGACGACCATGCCTTAAATCACTGACATCCTGAATATCATCATGAATGAGAGAAAAATTATGTAGAAGTTCTACTGCGGAAGCTGCTGCTAGAGCATGTTTCCAATTACCAGATGCAGTCTCGTTACACAATAAAAGCAGTGTAGGACGTAGGCGTTTCCCAGTTGTTTTAGAATAGGGTGTATCATCTTCATTGACCCAGCCCATTGCATAGCGCACCATCACACCATAACCATTTTCGTCTGTGAGATTCTTAGCAACAGTTTCGCGCATAAAGCGGTCAAACTCAACAGCATAACGCCCAATAATTTGTTTAACCAAGTGGACTATCCTTCTGTTGTAATAAGAGGCGCTTTGCCTAATTCATGAATATTAGATGTAGCACTACAAAACATAGCTATTCGTAGTTGAGTTGTCAAAATGTGGATTAAGTCATCAACAGCCTCTGGTGATTGATTAGCCGCTTTAAGAAAAGGGCTCGCTAATCCAGCGAGATTTGCACCCAGAGCGATACTTTTTGCGATATCGACACCATCTCGTAAGCCACCACTGGCAAAAACCAGCAAATCAGGATTTGTTGACCGTGCATACTGGATAGCATCTGCTGTGGGAATACCCCAATCGGCAAAAGCGCGTGCTACTTGTGCATGAAATGCTGTCGGCGCACGATGATATTCAACTTCACTCCAAGATGTACCACCAGACCCCGCAACATCAATTGCAGCAATACCAGCATTGCTTAGATGACGCACGTTCTCTTTTGAAAAGCCCCAGCCCACTTCTTTTGCAATCACAGGCACATTAACAATGTGACATACTTGCTCAACCTTTTTTAGAATCCCTGCAAAATTGGTATCACCCTCTGGTTGAACAGCCTCTTGCAAAACATTAAAGTGTAAAATTAAGGCATCTGCTTGTACCATTTCTACAGCACGCTGCATATCTTCAGCATCATAGCCATAATTGAGTTGCACAGCTCCCATATTTGCGAACAGGAGAATATCTGGGGCGATATCCCGAATCCGAAATGTGTAGGCTAGTGCTTCATCTTCTAAAGCTGCCCGTTGTGAGCCTAGCCCCATAGCAATACGATGTTTTTGTGCGGCTTGTGCCAGATTGCGATTAATGCGATTAGCGAGTTCAGCCCCCCCTGTCATGGACGAAATTAAAATAGGGGCATTAAGTGTTTTACCAAAAATCGTAGTAGATGTATTGACATTTTCAAGATTTAGCTCTGGAACAGCACAGTGGAGAAATCGATATTTTTCGAGACCCGTGGTTAAGTTGGGGAAATTAACATTTTCTTCAAGGTTAATACGAACATGGTCAACTTTGCGACTTTCAGTTGAAGGCTGTTCCGTGACTTCTGGCATTCTACGGTGTTCCTTAAGCATAGTTGAGGTATTGTCTGATGTTTTGAGTGTGTTGTTATCGTACATTTGAACATAAGACGTGTCAATAACTGTCCCAATAGGACTAGCAACGCTAGTGATTATAGGTATAATATTCCTGCTTTATTCTGTACGAACTAACTCCACGAACTATGGGAGGGGAAGTATGACATCAATTCAAGAACGTGTGACAGCTATTGTAGTGGATGTGCTAGGTGTTGAAGAAGGTCGGGTGACAACTACTGCGAGTTTCCGTGATGACCTTGAAGCAGATTCGCTCGATTTAGTTGAACTGATTATGCAGTTTGAAGAAGAATTTGAGAGTGAAATTAGCGATGAGGATGCCCAGAAGATTGAAACTGTTGGGCAAATCGTTGACTATATCCAAGCGCATATGAGCTAACGTTCATCAGTAAAGTGATTGTAAGCAGGGGCGTTCATTCATGCCCCCTGTTTGCTTTCAGACACTCTAAAGTATAAATAACGAGCAAAACCACGTAAACTACAATCAAACTTATGCCACCAATCCCCAAAGTTGCTTTTAGTACAAAATCTTGCATTCGCGTTTGAATTTGTGTTAGAACGTAAATAACCGCTAATAACCCGATGATAATCACAACTATCAATAAATACGGTCTAACGCGGTACAAAATTCCTGTTAAACCGACAATGCCTCCTATCAAGCTGAGAATTGCTAATAGTGCTTGTTGCCGTTGATTTTGGTCGCCCGTCCACGCGAGAAACTCAGGCGGTGGTAATTGCGCTATAACAAGTAATCCCACAATGATACAGCGTAACCACCATTCGTTTGTGAATAGGGGTTTCTTGGTAGTCCATACAATAATAAGTGTTAGAATGAGTAATTGACCGCGCAATAACAGAGTTGGAATACGAGACGGGTGGGTGGCAGGGTGCAGACTCAGCCATTCGGCTAAGTCATATCCTCCGAGTGTTAAACCTGTTGTCGTATTGATAGCCCATGGTAGTAAGTAAGCGATGATAGCAAGAGGGAAGGCTATTATGAGAATGCGATTTTGTTGCGTTACTGTCATGAATCCTCTGGAGATATATCATCGAGTATTTTGTTAATCTGTTTGTCTTCTTCAACTTGGTTTGTGAAGAAATTCAGCATAAATTCGCTGCGACGTTGACGCAACGCCATCGCTGCAACAGCGCGAATATCGCTTATCGTCACTTCGACACGACCATCAGCAGCCGTATAAGCGCGTGCCGCTTCAAACATGGTATATTCAGCACGATGCGAGTCGATTTCTAGTTTTTGTATGAGTTCAAGCCCACATTGTAGCGCATTGTCAGGGATAGTCGTGTCTTTCAAGAGTTCACGGGCAATAATAATATCTTCTTCTGCGGCGGTTGTCTCTGCTTCCCATTGACGAATAAATCGTGTAGGGTTGCGACGATAGGCACGAACTCGATGATAAATTTCAGAACGGTCTTCGGGATTCATCAATCCACGCACATTAACACGGAGACCAAAGCGGTCAAGGATTTGTGGGCGTAAACGACCCTCTTCGGGGTTCATCGAGCCGACCAATACAAAACGAGCGCGATATGTGCCGGAAACAGCACCACGCCGTACTGTATATGACCCTTGTGCTGCTGCATCTAAGATAACATCGACTATTTGGTCATCAAGCAAATTGACTTCATCCACGTAAAGGATATTATTATCAGCGCGAGATAAAATACCGCGTTCGACACGCACGAGATTACGATGGACTGCTGCCCGTTCATTGAGTCCGCCAACAACATCTTCAATACGGGCGTTTAAGGGTAATTCCACAAGGCGTACCGCTTCATAATGTGAGATAGTTTCTCTTTTTTTGAACTTTTCGTAACAATCAGGATAGAGGTTTTTAGCATCTTCTTCGTCAAGATTTTCCAAATCTTCGGGCAGTACACTCTCTTCACAGTCGCTCACTTCAATATGAGGCAGAATACCTGTAATACTGCGAACGGCTGTGGTCTTGCCTGTCCCACGCGGACCAATCAGTAAAACGCCACCAATGGCTGGGTTGATGACAGCTAAGAGTAGGGCAGTCCGCATTTCTACTTGTCCGACGACAGCAATAAATGGATAAGGACGGTGTTCTGCTAGACCCAAATCCGGTTCGGGTATATCGGTGATGCGCTTATAACTGTAATCTCCGAGAAGCCGCATTAAAGCCGATGTATTCCCCTTATTTTCTGCCATTTTGGAGTTCCTCTTCTTTAGCACGTTGTTCTTTGCGGTAGGCTTGACGTTCTTTGGCAAGTTCGGCGCGTGCTTTTTGCTCATCTGTTTCGTAAATGAGAGGGGGTACAGGTTTTGGGCGACCTGTGTTATCCAGTGCGACATAAACATAATAGGCTGTATTGCTGATAATACGTTCGCCTGTCAGTGGGTTTTCACGGATGACTTCTACACGTACTTCCATTGAGGTACGACCTACATAAGTTAATTCTGCTTTGAATTCAACAAAATTGCCAATATGAATGGGGTGCATAAAGGTCATTGAATCCACGGCAATAGTAACGGCTGGCGCTTGGGCATGACGAATAGCAGCAAGTCCACCGGCTTCATCAGCGAGTTTCATGATAATGCCACCATGCACATTACCGAGACCATTAGCATCTTGTGGACCCATCATATGGCTCAGTGTGACACACGAATCAGAAATTTTCTTCCCATCCATCAATTAGCACCTTTTCTCGATTGTGATTTGTTCTACTGTCATTATAGTACGGATTGTATTATGTAGTAGCCAATACGTGGGTATAGATTTGTTTCAATTGTTTGGCGGATTTTTCCCATGTGAAGTGCTTGACTTGTTCCAATCCACGCTGAATAAGTGTTGCCTTGAGTTGGGAATCATCTAAAATGCGTTGGATTGCGTGTGCTATCTCTTCTACATCCAGTGGATTCACGAGTAAGGCAGCATCTCCAGCAACTTCTGGTAGCGATGAGATATTAGAAGTGATAACAGGTGTTCCACAAGCCATACCTTCTAGGACAGGAAAGCCAAATCCTTCGTATAGTGATGGGAAAGCAACGCACTCTGCACCTTGATAGAGAACAGGTAAATCTTCTTCATCGACAAAGCCAATGAGATTCACATAATCCGACATACCTGTTGCCTCGATTGTTTGAACCATCTCGTTTTCTAGCCAACCCTTGCCTCCGGCGATAACAAGGCATAAATCATATCCCCGTTCGCGCAAAATCTTTAAGGCTCGTATCACACGACTATAGTTTTTTCTCGGTTGTACTGTACCGATTGTGAATAGATAGGGAGTTTCTGGGATATTATATTTATTTCGTATAGTCATTGAAGGAACACCCAGCACATTATTATAGCGACTATCTACACCACTCAGCAAAACAGTAATTTTCTCTAACGGGGTAGCATATAAATCCATCAAATCAATTTTTGTTGCCTGCGAATCTGCAATAACATGATCAGCTAACCGAATCGAGCGAGGTACAACCACATCCAGATATGCCTTCAAACGTGGGCTTGCTGCATCCGGAACGCGCACAAAAGATAAATCATGCACTGTAACAACTGTTCGTGTAGCAGAACGCGTTGGTGGTAAGACAAAATCAGTCGCGTGATATAAATCAACCTGACCAACAAATAGTTCTACAGGTAAGGGGAGTCGTGCGCGTTGCCAAATACGAGCAAGCCACTTCGGAGAAATACGAGTTAGCTTCCAAGAAAAATTAGGTGCAAGCGAAAGAGGTAAAGTAGATTGAGATACACCAGAAACAAATAAACGATAAGCTGTTTCCGTATCATATCGAGCAAGAGCAGCAACTAAATCACGAACTAAGCGCCCGATACCGCCACCCTGTTCATAAGCCGGAGTATAGTCTATTGCAATCGTTGAATGTTTAGTCAATGTCGTTATATGTCCAATAGCGATTCACAAAGAAATTCCAAATCATCACCACAAAGATACCAATAAGAATTGCTATCATTCCCCCAATCAATGCTGTCGTCACTTCGTCAATCTGCAAACTAGAATAAGCAGCCATTCTAGTGACAGCTTTCTCAAATAGAGATTTTGTCGTTCGTAGCCAGATTGTACGCCCAGCCCAGCCACTCACACTAACGATTGCAAACTGAATAAGTTGACGCTGAATCGAGCGTGACCGCGAATCAGGATAAGTCCAGTACCTATTCCAGAAAAAATTACTCATAACAGCCGCCACAAACGAAATTGTTGCTGCCGTAAGATATTGTAATGTATCACGTGGGTCAAAAATCAATTTGAGCAGGATAAGCGATGTTCCCAAATCAATCATCGCACCCAGAGTACCTACAGATGCAAACTTGAGAAAACGTTCAACTTCCTTTGCTTTTGAACCACCAACTCTATTAGCAACAGCAACAATAATACCATCAATTGGTGTGCGGATAGCGCGGGGTTCTTCATTTTGCGTAGGAATACTACTTGCCTGTGTCATTTTACCTCTATATAGGATTGCTTTATTTGTTGATAAACGATATTAAGAAGTCCAAGCATAACACCTAAATGTATAAAAAGATTATTGACATACAGATTATCTAGCAAACTATGAAACGTAAGATAGACCCAAGTTCCAAATAAGCCAACCATCAGTGACCTATTAATAATATCAGGATGTGAACGCGCAACCCATGTAAACCATAATATACTGCCCCATAAACCCAAATAAGCAAAAAAGCCAATCATGCCAGCCTCAGCTAGAATATTCAAGTAGTAGTTATGTGCATGTCCAAGTGCTTCATCCCAATTAATCAGTCGATATTCTTCATAGGCTATTTCATAATTTCCTAATCCCACACCGAGCCATGGATAATCGCGTGCCATATTTTGTGC
>JAUZRW010000108.1 GCA_030950085.1 Anaerolineae bacterium | reverse complement strand
CTTTTCCAGTAGCAAATAGTCGTCAATAAGCCTTTCTTTATTCAGTTGTTCCAGTTCTTCTCGTTTTGTCAGCATGACTTTAGTATACTTCTTTTATTCACTTTCGCTCTCCACAATCTCATGGATAGCTGAATAGATACATAGGTGAACAATTACTTTTCAAGATACGCCATCACTTCTTCTTATTTGGGCGCGATTCTTTAGCATTCGTCGCTAAATCATCGAGTTCAGTTCCTTTGCGACGATGCGGCAAATAATAAGACAACCATTCTTGGTCATAATTATGAATGTATTCTTCAGCTTTCTTGACTAATTCTGTATTACCCATAAAAATTGGCACTCGTTGATGCAGGGAATGAGGGCGAATTTCCAGAATATCGCCCACACCATCGCTGGCATAGCCCCCCGCTTGTTCGGCAACAAAAGCGAGTGCCTGTGCTTCAAACATCAAGCGGATTTTACCGTAGGGTTTCTTCTTATCTTGCAATTCTCCGGGATAGAAAAAGATACCGCCCTTCAATAAGTTACGGTGAAAATCGCCCACCATAGAGCCAATATAGCGATGTCCCATGGGGGTATGTCCCTTGCCCTCGATACCTTGCAACCACTTGACAAAACGCCGCACACCGGGAGTCCAGTATTTTTCATAGCCTTGATTACAACTGTAGTAGAGTGGCTTCGGGGGGATTTTAATATCAGGGTGGCTGAGGATGAACTCGCCAATTGCGGGGTCAAGTGTGAAACCATGCACCCCCTGACCTGTGGTATAGACCATCATCGTACTACTGCCATAAATCACATAACCAGAAGCCACGAGACGCTTACCCTCTTGCAGCATATCTTCCATTGTGCCGTGTGCGTCGCGTGTAAATTTGCGATGGACACTAAAAATTGTACCAATTGAGGTATTGACATCAATATTAGATGAGCCATCAAGTGGGTCAAAGAGCAAAACATAATTCCCTGTCCCATAATGTGGCGGAATTTCGATGATGCCTTCATGTTCTTCGGAAGCCATCGCTGCGACACGTCCTGTATGGTCGTTCATCTCATAGATGATTTTATCAGCAAATAAATCCAATTTTTGCTGACGCTCGCCAAAGACATTGTCGCTCCCTGCTGAACCGAGAATATTGGTTAATCCAGCGCGAGTCGTTTCGGTGGCAATGATTTTAGCCGCGAGTGCCATATCTTGGAGCAATTTCGTGAATGTGCCAGTTGCCTGTGGGAAGCGTCTTTGCTGCTCGAAAATATGACGCTCAATCGTGATAAGAGGGGGAGTAGTCGTGTTCTTGTCCATAAATTTTAGCCTGTAATTCTAGTTAATGCGAATATTAAAACTATTTTATTCTAATCGAATGTGATGTTTCTCACAGAAGCCGCCGAATTTGCTTGAGATTGCTGACAATCCAACAGGTTTCCGGCATCTCATGCTGATTATAACACCAATAACCTGTCTTCCACCAAAAATCTAGTCAAAAAATACCGAAAAAATACTTACTATTACGGATTGTTAAGTACCCATATTTCACTATAAAATTAATGTAAGCCTTATTCAGATAGAGGATAACCCTAATGGAAACGGTATCTATTCGACATATTGACAACATTCCTGCACTATTCATGGTGTGGGATGCTGATATCAAGGCAAAAGATGTGAGCCAAGCCTATCAGCAGATTACAACTGAACTTGACCAATCTGAGACTCTTAAGTATATCATTGTGGATTTGACCAGTAATCCTAATATGCCGTTTGCTGAGACACTTCGCGGCGCACTTTATGGTCCCTATAAACACCCCATGCTCAAACAATGGTTGGTTGTTGGCGACCATCAGGTCGGGCATATGGTGTCTCGCTTACTTTTCTCGACAACAGGAAAGAAGCATGTTATTTGGTTTGATAGCATTGAGGATGCTTACGACCATATTGAAAATGAGGTTGAAATATCTGGTAATTAGCCTCCTGCTGATACCTAATACTTGACCAATTTAATTCTTGATGATTAGATTTGTGTTTTTCGGGCGCAATGCTTTGCGCCCCTACATAAAAACTTTTTTGGTCGTGAACTAATAAGCGCCTTTCGGATTCTCATGGCTTTCGCACAAAATTGTAAAATGAAATAGCATTTGTAAGTTTATCAAAGATACTCTTTTCAATAAGCTGATAATGTAGCCTAAAGCGAGACAAAGGCTTGCATGAGTCTCACTTGCCGATTACGCTTTTGAGGATTATGTGTGATAGGGACTTCATTTATGCGTCGTATGCACCGCTCTTTATGGATGGCACTGATTTGGCTGCTGGTTGCCGTTTACCCAACAACAGCACAAATTCATGATAATCTGAATACGCTATCGGATTGTGGTTTTACAGATTTTGCGGCAGAAGATGGTTTGCGTATTGGGGCGGTCATTCTCAATCTTGAAACAGGGGCTGGCTGCACAGAAAACCTTGATGTGACATTTAATGTTGCCAGTGTGCCGAAGGTTTTTATCGCTGGAACGTATTATGATATGCTCATCAATGGGCAGATTTCTGGTACAACGCGCCAGATTTTCACGCAGCAATACCTCATGGGTGGGCGTAGTGATTGCCTCAGTGATGACCAACTCGGCAATACCTATAGCAGTGGCGAACTGATTGATTTGATGATTAATTGTAGTGATAATTCCGCCACATGGATGCTAATGGATTCCATCGGCTGGGGGCGCGTTCAGGCGTATGTCGATAGTCTCGGCATTGACGGCATCGGCACAATTATTCCGTATAGTGAAGTTGACCGTCTCAAGCTGACATTTTTGGATGAACGATGGGCGACTGTACCGCGTGGCATGGCTTCCCGTTTTTATCGGCGCGAGATTACATCTGGGCTACTCGATTATTTTGATAGTGTTCCTAGTCGTCCTGTTGGACTAGAACGCACGACGATTAATCAGCGTTACTTCGATGAATTCAGTTTTAACACCATGACTCCGCGTGCCTTAGCAGATTATCTGCTGCTGCTGCGCGATGATTTACTTGAAAATGATATGGACGCGCTCACTGCAAGCGCCGTATTCAATACTATGCTTTACACGCAACGCCTTTTCAGTACACAGGCACTTGCGGGAACAATCTACGTGGGCAGCAAAAACGGCTTCGATATGGGCTTACTAGCAGAGGCTAATGTGCTATTCGACTCGTTGACGAATCGTATTCCGACAGGGCTTGTGATTGTTTTCGCGCAGTATGATAACTTGAATGGCACAAATGATAATCTACCCAACAGTGACAATGACCCCCTTGCCCGTATTTTCGCCCAATTGTCGCCTCAAATCCGTGACATTTTGTATCCGTCTGATGTAGAAACGCCAGTCCAAACGAGTTTTACTCTGTCGTCGGTGACATTCAATCAGCAATTTGCTATAGAACCGTGTTGGTGGTCTTATCGCAATGCTGATTTTGCACAAGAGCAAGTCCCGATTCTCGAAAATTGCTGGCAATCACTCGCGCCTCGCATTACCTTTCCAGTCGGTGATAATTTGGCGATGGGGCTTGTATTACGCAATCTCAACGCACAAGATACACGCCTCATCTTTGTGTATACTGCGCCGGATGGACGACGATTCTCGTACCAAGAAGACCGCCGTAATCTGAGCAGCGCGGCGATTTACTGGTTTCATCCGCTTGATATGGCAGGGCAATGGCGAGTCGATATTTATATCAATTTGCAGCATATTTATTCTAATACCATTATCGCCCAACAATGATGAATTTTGGGTATACTTGGCACACAATAAGCAGATAGTTTATTGTAAAATCTTGGAAAACTTAGAAACAAGATGAAGCACAAAGGACATAAAGAATCCCATTCAAAATTTTCTTTGCGCCTTTCACCCTTTGCCTCTTTGCGTTACTCTTTTTCTAGGCACTTATAGGACTCTACATTAGCATGAACGGATGACTTTATGGTGTATGACCGTGGCCCTGAAGCAAAACAAGTGCAATATATCCACGGCTATATGGGCTTGGACTGTCAGAAAATATTAGAAATCGGCTGTGGCAATGGCTATCTGATGCGACAGTACATCACGCCTGAGAAACACATCACAGGGATTGATGCCACACTTTCCAAATTGGCACAGGCTGTCCAAGAAGAAAATTCGATACCCCAAAGCAAGCTGACATTTGCACAGGCTAATGCTGAGAAGCTCCCTTTCCCTGATAATCATTTTGAGCGAGTCATTTTCGGCTTATCTTTATGATGAATTGCTGCTGCGGGTATGGTTCATGCCCTCAACGCTCTGATGGAAGCCCGTCGTGTATTAGCAGCCGATGGTGTTCTGATTGTTTTGCATCCGATAGCTTTACAATTGCCGCTTGAGATTATGGGCGCGGAACAACCATTATTTGCAGGTTTGCTGGATGATATAGCAGGTCATGACCGAATAGAGAATGCCCATCAAGCCCTGCGACAAGTTGTGCAAGAAGGTTGGTTAATACTTGAACGGCAAGAAGAATTCAAGTATTTTTCGTATTGGGATACTGTGGATGAGATGATGGTATACCATGATGAACAGAACTCCGACACACGAACGCCAGACCATGTGCTGGCAAAGACACGTCGTTTGCTTGCCGATATCAACCACGAAACCCGTGTTCGGGTACACGACACAATATTTATTGGACGTTACACCATAAAATTGAATAATCAATAATCGAGAGAATATATCATGCCTGAAGATGATAAAGTACAACTAAGGCAAGGTGTCCATGATGCTTATTCAAAAGTTGCGCTGCAACCGAATGGCGAGCATCCCTTTCCAACAGGTAGCGATTTTGCAGCGCAGATTGGCTATCCATCAGATTTCTTAGATATCATACCGCAAAATGCGATTCAGTCTTTTGCAGGGGTTTCTAATGTCAGTATCTTTGCCGATATCCCGACAGGGGCAAGTGTTCTGGATTTAGGGTGTGGGACGGGCTTAGATTCGCATATTGCAGCCCAAAAAGTGACCAACGAAGGGCGTGTCATCGGGGTTGATTTTAGTCAAGCGATGCTTAATCAGGCACAAAGTGCCACCCATGAAAGCAATACAAGCAACCTGAGTTTTGTTCAGGCAGGTGGTGAAAAACTACCCCTTGCTGACCAAACGATTGATATTGCGCTCATTAATGGCATTTTTAACCTGAATCCGATGCGCGATATGATTTTTCAGGAATTGGCGCGAGTGTTACGGCGCGGCGGACTCGTTTTTGCGGCAGAAATTATCTTGAGCGAACCATTAGCAGATGACGAACGTTCGCAGGCGAATTGGTTTGCTTGAATCGCGGGTGCAAAAGAGGGCGGTGCCTTCTTAAACGAATTCCGCGCTGTTGGCTTTGAAGAGGTGCAATTAATTCGTACTCTACGGAACGCCCGTACTAAAAACCCAAAAACACGGATAGCCGAAATCATGGCACGCAGATAGATTGTATATTAGCTTAACAAGCAAAGCCCCTTTCGGGGCTTCATCGCGCCTCACACAAAATAGCACGGTGAAATAGCATTTGAAGGCTTATCAGAGATACTTTGTTAAACAAGAGAGATGAATAATGGCGATTGATTACAACGCTCGTTTACAGAAATTACTCGATACCACCGGACACGATGTTGTGGCATTGATGCCGGGTCCGAATATGCTTTACTTCACAGGTTTGCATTATCACTTGTCGGAACGTCCGATTATAGCCTTTGTCAGCAAAGAGGGTCTCTCTTTCATTGTACCCCAATTGGAAGTGACCAAACTCACATCGCGTACCGATATTGAAGCTCAAGCCTTCGATTGGAGCGATTCTCATGGCTATGAAGGCGCGTTCAAGCAAGCGATTGAACAACTCGGATTAGGCAAAGGGGCATCTTGGGCAGCCGATGGCATGACTATGCGCGTCTTTGAGTGGCTGGCGCTCGAAAAAGCAGGGGCAGATATGGGTCATTCAAGCGATGTCGGGCAAGACTTACTCATGCTTCGTGCTTATAAAACGCCCGAAGAAATCGAACTGATGCGCGAGGCGATTAAAATTAGTGAAGAGGCACTGCAACGCACGATAGATTGGGTGACAGTCGGCAAAACAGAGCGTGAAATCGCCAAAAAGCTGGAGTCAGAAATGAGTGCGCTCGGTGGTGAAAGATTGGCATTTGGTTCACTTGTCCTGACAGGCGAGAAAACGGCTCTCCCACATGGAACAACGGCAGGTCGTCAATTACAAGAAAACGAATTTCTACTCTTTGATTTCGGGGCAAGCAAGAGCGATTATCCGGCTGATATTACGCGCACTTTTTGTATCGGCACGCCTAGCGACGATATGCGAAAAGTATATGATACAGTCTTAGCAGCCAATCAAGCGGCACATGCCATCTCCAAACCGGGTGTCACCTGTCATGAGGTTGATAAAGCCGCCCGTGATGTGATTGAAGCTGCCGGCTATGGCGAATTTTTCACGCATCGCTTAGGGCATGGATTAGGCTTATCCGGTCATGAGTTACCGAACATCGCGCCTAATAATCACACCAAACTAGAAATCGGCATGGTCTTCACGATTGAACCCGGTATCTATCAACCCGGTGTGGGTGGGGTTCGTATTGAAGATGATGTGGTTGTGACTGAAAACGGTATCGAATCGCTGACTACTTTTCCGCGAGACTTACAATAGGATTGTTATGGATTGGTTACTGGCTGCGGGTGGGTTGATTCTGATGTTGCTTGGCGTTATTGGGATGTTTCGTCCTGCCTTATTGTGGCGCTTATATGTCTTAGAACCACGCTGGCGCAAAGATAACCCCGAAAAGCCTGATGATTGGACAGCAAAATCCAAACGACAAGGGTACATCTTCAGCACTCTCGGCGTAATTTTCATCCTGCTATCGTTCGTCCTCAATGTTTAGGGAGTGATAACCATGAGCGACATTGTACGCTGTACATCTTGTGACGGCTTTGGTTGGTTTGAAGATGAATTTTCAGGAATCGTAGCCGATTGTGATTGGTGCGATGGGGTGGGTTATGTCTATCGTGATACTGCCGGAGTTGACCGTCATATCCCCAAAAATGACCTGAAAAAGCCAGAAATATCGGACAAACTAGAAGCTCTTGAAGCGGAACGAATGCAAGAAATGGGCTTTTCTGGGACAGCGAAAAAACCATGGCAGCAAGACATCCGCAAAGGCACACAAGGCGGCATCAATCCTTATGATAGTGAATGATGTATTCTTCTTGTTCTGCTGAAATGCTAAATTCAAATATTGTTTGGAATGAAGACGACTCATATAATGAAGCTATGGTGCGAAATTCTTTTGTAGGGGGTCATATGCTCAATCCGCACTTTATTACTAACATTGCCCGAAAATATGCCTTGCCAATCGAAGTTGTGCGTCAATTAGCCAGCGAATTGGAAAAAACCGGCGGTCAATCTGTGCGCTTCGATATCAAGGGGCTGGGTGGCAAAGGGCTGTGGCGCATAAATCAAGCTGCGAGTGTCGGTAATGGGTTCAATACGGCGCTAAATGAGGTAGTCACTGATTTATGCAATGATATTTCAACCGAGATTCATGCCATTAATGGTGCTGAGTCTGAAGCAAGCACTATGATTTCAAAAGATGAATTGGCACTTAAGGTAGATTTGGACGATACCGTTACTTTATTAGCACCCACAACCTTAAAACCTAAGAGTTGGTGGCCTGAACACTATGGGCAAGACCCCGAAAAAACAGGCAATGTCACAGGGATGCGCTTTGCTTATTTTGCACAACAACGGCGGCTTATCTTGAGTCAGGGTTTACGCAACCGTATTTTTGACACAGGCGATTACAATGTTCAGAATGTTGTTGCTGGACAAGAATCGGGCTTTTTTAACCTTATTGTGCTGACGATTGAAGGCGATATTCAGTTGGCTGATTTGCCCGAAGTTGCCCAATAATCCAAGTGAAAGCAGCATCTATTAAGGAACAGGAGACAATATCGCTGATGACCAACAAAGAACTTGTCATGTATGGGCGCAGTTATGGTTGCCCATTTATGACGACTGCCAAGCGTGTTTTACAAAAATACGATGTGCCGTACCGTGAAATTCACATTGACAAAGACCCCATCGCCAAAGAACGGGTACTAGGTTGGACAGGTTTTCTCAGTGTACCGACATTAATTGTAGCGAATGTGGGCGAAGATTTGCCTTATACAGATTTTACACCCCTCGCAAAAGGCGCATCCCCACGCGGAATCGACAGAGGTTCGATGCTTACCGAAGCCAGCAGCCTTCAAGTGGAGAATTGGTTACGCAAACATGGTTTTATCTCGGACTAATTAGGCTAATTCAGTCGGTAAGGACTTCACCATATTGGCACTGTTGGCGATGATTTTCACGGGGCGTTGGGCATTGCTTTTAGCCACATAGAGACGGGCATATTCCGTAATGGAGGCATAAGCATCCGGGAATTGCAGAATTGCCTGACCGATGAGTCCTGCTTCAAGCATGAGGGCGATACAATCATCGGCAGGGGCGATACTGAAATTTGCACCTTGCCAATTCACAGGGCAATCGAAATAAGCCACATCACTGAACAAGAGGTAAAAAACGGGGATATCGGTCTGACCTTTATAGACGCGCAAATACAAGCGCGATACACGGCTATGATAATGATGCACCTGACAGCGATATTGCACACTATCCGTAATATTGAAAATGTTGGTCGCGCCGAGTTGGGATTTCACCATGTTATCTTTGCCTGTCTTCGTTGTTGGGGTGCTATTATTCAATAACCACTGTATAAAATGTCGGTTGTAATGTGACAGGTGCGAACGGTGATATGGCAACTAGCACATAAGTTGTTTCGGGGGCTACATCTACCGCGAAAGTATCAGCGCCTTGTGCCAGAAAACGCGAAATAGT
>JAUZRW010000107.1 GCA_030950085.1 Anaerolineae bacterium | reverse complement strand
AATCTGCCCACGCATCTCCAAGATGATGTCAATCAGTTGTTCTTTATTCAGTTGTCTCAATTGCTCGCGTATCTCATTCATGTTTCAGATTGTACCATCTTTTCTCAATTTCCGTTACAATACCCCTGAGCAGTTACTTGGGCATAAAATCTCGTTTTGTAGCGGCACGATGTATCGTGCCACTACGAGCGATTTCTAAAAACGTCTCGGAATCTACAATATTAACCTCCAGCAGTTAACTCAAATACGGTTAACGTATCCCCTGCTTGCAGTTGATACGTGCTGTCGTTATCGTGTGCTTCATTGACTGCAAATAAGACAGGTTTTTCAATGCCTAGGCTATGCAGCACATCATGGATAGTGGAAGCAGTTTCCACTTCCACTGTTGTTCGTCCGCGTTGTTCGCGTGGCAAATAATCACGCAAACTACCAAACAGGTGAATATTGACTTGCATAGGATTTCTATAACCTCATAAACTCAATTCATCAGCAACCCATTCGAGTCCAACAGATGCCAGTGTCGCACGAGTTGGTATGCCGCTTGCAACATCCCAGCCAGCTTGTTCAAAATACATTGTCAATGCCGATTCAAATTCTTCGTGTTCGATACGGACACCATCGCTCCGTCCACCAACGAGTGCTTTCTCAAGCATCTTTTCTGGCAAGGTATCATCGTCACGCTGCAAACCCTCACGCGCATTATAGGCACGCATCATATTGAGACGTTTCTTACCCATATCTTGAATAGCCTCAAGTGTCACATCCCAACCTGTCGCTGCACACATCAGGTCTGCCATCTCTTGAACCCCATAGAGTTGCCATGATGGTCCATAAACAAACTGACACAAACCGAGTGTATCTGCTGCACTGAAGGCATACTGTGTTTTTAGAGCAAATTCGACCTTTTCTGCATTGAGGACTCGCGCATCTTGTGGTTTATGCAAGCCAAGGGGCGCTAAACGGGCTTTATTATTATCATAAGATTTTGGTGTATAGGCTGGGTCATGCTCTGCGGATTGATGGTCAGCACCAAAAGGATTCACCGCATAGATAAGTGCGAGGCTACGTTTCACTTGTGGCATATGTGCTGGCAATTCTTGACCTTTAATGGTAATCAAGTATTCATGACCTTTGCCCAATCTATCCGCCGCTTTCGCAGAGCCATCAGCAAGAATATCACCAAAACCTTCACGGTTTAAGGTTTTTTCGAGCATGGCAATCATCGCCTCTGCATTGCCAAATTTTAGTTCAATGCCATCAGTATCTTCAAGTGTAATCAAGCCGTTTTCAAAACATTCCATCGCCCATGCAATCGTTGCACCGCATGAAATCGTATCGACACCATAAGCATTACAGAGTTGATTCGCATAGCTGCCAGCGTGCAAGTCATTCACGCCACAATACGAACCAAATGTCGCAATTGATTCGTATTCGGGCCCACCGTAATCCGGGTCTAGTTTTTTGCCGTTATATTCGGATTCCACAACTCGTTTGCAGCGCACAATACAGGCATAACAAGTATCACGCCCTTTGCGGTCTTGTTTTTCCTCAGCAGCACCACGCAACAATTCATCATATAAACGTTCACCGCCAATTTTGGTCGCATCTTCTAGCGATGCCATCACGCCACTATTGAAGTTATTAGTTGGCAAGCCCCCTGCCCCATGTTGACTCGTGACAATGCCGATAGTTCCGTATTTGCCAAAACTATCCATACCTGTGGGTTCCATCTCTTTTGGTCCCCGCCTAGATAGCGCCATAACTGCCTTCTTATCAGCCGGTGTCACACGCTGCGAACCGCGTACTACAATCGCCTTGAGTTTCTTGCTGCCCATGACAGCACCAACGCCCGTGCGCCCCCATGCACGATTGCTCATATTCATGACCGATGCAAAGTTCGCCAATTTTTCGCCAGAAATACCAATCTGGGCAATTTCTATCTTTTTATCATTCCACTCTTTTTTAAGGATATTATCAACATCCAGCGTCATTTTGCCCCACAAATGAGCCGCATCATGCAATTTTGCCTCGCCATTCATGATAGACAGATAAACAGGCTCACTCGCAGCCCCACGAATAACGACGGCATCATAACCAGCAAATTTCAACTCGGCAGGCCAAAAACCCCCAGCTTGACTATCGGCTGCCCCACCACTACTAGGCGATTTACAAGTTGCCGTGCAGCGACTCTGACCGCTAACAGGGAGTCCTGTCGGTGCGCTAAGAGCAAATGTCAGCACATTCTCTGGACTGAGGGCATCAATCCCTTGTGGGGCAAATTTCCACAGGTAATAGAGTCCCATCAAACTACCGCCGATATAATCCCGATAGAAGGCTTCATCAGGGGTTTCAACTTCAATTGACCGTGTTGTCAAATTCACATGCAAAATGTTGCCTGTATAGCCATGTAACATTTTTTCGTCTCCGATAACATTATTTTCTATGACAAACATGATTTAATTATACCTGTATACGGCAATTAAGACACCTAGCCCAATTCTAAGTAGCCGAATATGTTATAGTGGCAGCAAATTTTACTTGATTATCCGCATTAATGCACAATGCTATTCTTAAGGGGTGAGAATGTCTTTTCTAATTAGTGAAAAACAGCAAGAAATAGTCGCAAAAGTTCGTGAATTTGCCCTCGAAGAAATTGCGCCTTATGCCCAAAAGTGGGATGTGGATGAGCATGTGCCGCGTGAACATATTCAAAAATTAGCGGATGCCGGGTACTTCGGCATGACCTTCCCTGAGAAATATGGCGGTAAAAATTATAGTGCGCTAGATGCCATTCTTATCATAGAAGAGGTCGGCAAACATTGTACGATTAGTTCGCGCCTGATTGTTGACCATAATTTTGGGGCAGTCGGGACGATTCTCAATTTTGGCACAGAAGAACAACGACAACGAGTCTTACCTGCGGTGGCACGCGGCGAAAAATTGATGTCGATTGGCATGACTGAACCGCAAGCAGGGTCAGCCTTAACTGACTTGACAACAGCCGCAGAAGAAAATGGCGAAAATTATATCCTCAACGGGTGTAAACGTTGGATTACGGGCGGCGGAGAACGCGAGTACACATTGGTTTATGCACGGTTTGGGGGTGTATCTGGCGCAGATGGCATCGGTGCGATTCTTGTTGAAGAAGGGATGCAAGGATATCGGAGTGGTGAACGTATTCCATCAATGGGGGTACGGGGCGTGCGCGAAAGTGAAATTATTTTTGAAAATGCCCAAATCCCAAAAGCGAACCTAGTCGTTCCTGCGGGTTCAAGTTTTGGGAAACTGATGTCAGCTTATAATGGGCAACGTGTTGGCGCATCTGCCGTTGCATTAGGAATTGCTCAGGGCGCAGTCGATTATGCGATTGCCTATGCCGATAAACGCCAGCAATTCGGGCAACGAATCACCGATTTTCAGGGGATTCAGTTTGAGATTGCCGATTTGACAATTGAATTAGAGGCGATGCGCTCTTTGATTTATCGGGCAGCACTAACAGCCAAAAATACAATCACCAACCGCTACGAATCGAGCCTTGCAAAAACGTATTCCGCCAAAAAAGCTGTCCATATTGTCAGTGGCGCGATGCAGTTGATGGGTGGCAATGGGTATAGCCGCAAACACCCGATTGAGCGCATGTACCGCGATGTGCGGATGTTTGGCTTCGGTGGCGGTACAACTGAGATTCAAAAAATCGGCATTGCATCGCATGTCTTAGGACGCTCTTTGCCACAACATCGTGATTCGTGACCATAGATTGTGGTTTTCGGATTTCAAGGCTGAAATATGTCATTTTCTCAAAAAACAATCTTACGATATATTCTCACAACTCTGTTAGAAAGATGAATATCCCACAAACATAAGATTCGGAACTCAACATTCCTCAATTATAAATTATGCTATGTAACAAGGTTATAACAAGTTCTTGTTAATCTGTACCGTAATTAACTTGTGTCTTTAAGAAAAATCCATCATAGTTATCAAAGCGATTATTCACAGAGCATAGCTTGTCTTCGTTTTGCACTGAGGCGCATCGGGTCTTAAAAATAGTCTACTTGGATATATGCTGTACCATCAATGGTGGCGAAATGCCGCAAATTTGTTACACTCTGTCTGCGTTATGGGGCGCATTTAACCACTAAAATCTCGTAGAGGCGTAGCAGTGAGTAATTATAACCCGAAACCAGCAGATAAATTTACCTTTGGCTTGTGGACAGTCGGCAACATTGGGCGTGACCCCTTTGGTGAAGCCACGCGCAAGGTGATATCTCCTATTCAAATAGTGCATATGTTAGCAGAAGTTGGGGCGTGGGGTGTCAACTTACACGATAATGACCTCGTGCCAATCGACGCGACTCTCTCAGAGCGTGACCAAATCGTCGCAAACTTCAAAAAAGCGTTAGACGATAGCGGCATTGTTGTTCCGATGGCGACAACAAACCTCTTCACTGACCCGGCCTTCAAAGATGGGGCTTTTACCAGCAATGACCCCAACGTTCGTGCCTATGCACTCCAAAAAACGATGAACGCCATCGACTTAGGCATAGAACTCGGCGCGAAAATCTATGTTTTCTGGGGTGGACGTGAAGGGTCAGAATCCGATAGTGCTAAAAATCCACTTGATGGCATTAAACGGATGCGCGATGCTATGAATTTCTTGTGCGAATATGTCAAAGACCAAGATTATGACCTCAAATTCGCGCTCGAACCAAAGCCCAATGAGCCGCGCAGCAATATTTACCTACCGACAGTTGGACATGCCCTCGCCTTCATTGAAACACTCGATAACCCCGATATGTGTGGCGTGAATCCCGAAGTCGCGCATGAACATATGGCAGGCTTAAACTTCACCCATGGGGTAGCACAAGCATGGGACGCAGGCAAACTTTTCCATATTGACCTTAACGACCAATTATTCGGGCGCTATGACCAAGATTTTCGCTTTGGCTCGGAGATGATTAAGCAAAATTTCTATCTCGTGAAATTCCTCGAAGATGTAGGCTATGGTGGCAGTCGCCACTTTGATGCACATGCTTATCGTTCCTCGAATTATGACGATGTGAGGGAATTTGCCAAAGGGTGTATGCGAACCTATCTTATCCTCAAAGAGAAAGCTGCACAATTCAATGCTGATGCAGAGATTCAGGCACTGTTAGCAGAAATCAATGACGATGATGGGAGTTTCGATTACTTGAATAGCGGTTATAGTCAAGATGCCGCCGCTAAACTCCGTAGCGCAGAAATTGACCGTGTAGCACTTGGCGAACGTAATCTGCCCTATGAAAAACTCGACCAACTCACGATGGAAGTTTTATTGGGCGTGCGTTAAACCTCTAGGATTCAAACTATGACCTATTTCATGGGTATTGACATCAGTACCACTAGCGCAAAAGCAATTATCATTGATGATACTGGCAATGTGAAAGCGATTGGCAGTACCGCGCAACCGATTAGCCAACCCTATCCACTATGGAGCGAGCAAAATCCCTCCGATTGGTGGGATGGCATTATCAAGTCGATACAAGCAGCGCTCAAAGAGGCAAATTTATCGGGCGACGATATCGCTGGCATTGGTCTCACAGGGCAAATGCACGGACTGGTCATGTTAGATGCAAATGGCGAAGTGCTACGTCCCTCAATTTTGTGGAATGACCAACGCACGCAAGAACAATGCGACCAAATGACGGAAACAATCGGTTTTGAGCGTCTGATTGAACTGACAGGCAATCGCGCTCTGACAGGATTCACTGCACCGAAAATTTTATGGGTGCGCGACAATGAAGCCGATATCTACGCCAAGTGCGCTCATATTCTGCTGCCAAAAGATTATATTCGCTATCAACTGACAGGCGATTATGCCACCGATTTAGCAGGTGCGGCAGGAACATCGCTGCTCAATGTTGCTGACCGTCAGTGGTCAGATGAAGTGCTGGATGCGCTCAAAGTTCCGCATGAATGGCTACCGACTGTCCATGAAGGCTCACAGAAAACGGGCGAAATTAGTTCAGAAGCAGCATCACGCACTGGACTGAAAGTCGGAACACCTGTTTTTGGTGGTGGTGGCGACCAAGCAGCCGGAGCAGTCGGTATGGGATGTGTCTCACCGAATAAAATTGGTGTCACTGTCGGCACTTCGGGCGTGGTCTTTGCGCCATTAGCTGATTATGCCTATGAACCCGAAGGGCGTTTGCACGCTTTTTGCCATGCGGTAGCGGGGCAATGGCATTTCATGGGTGTGATGTTGAGCGCGGCAGGGAGTTTGCAATGGTATCGAGATACACTCGCGCCGAATGTGTCGTTTGATGATTTATTAGCCGAAGCAGAAAATGTTGAAGTAGGTAGTGATGGACTGTACTTTCTGCCCTATCTGACAGGCGAGCGCACGCCGCACCCTGACCCCCTCGCACGCGGCGCATTCATCGGCTTGACAACACGCCACAGTCGCGGACACATGACTCGTGCCGTCTTAGAAGGAGTCGCGTTTGGGCTAAAAGATAGTTTCACACTGATTGATGCTGTCGGTTTGCCCGAAAAATACGACGTGCGAATCAGTGGTGGCGGTGCAAAAAGTCCGATATGGCAACAAATCATCGCCGATATTTTTGCTGCACCCTTAGTCAACGTGAATACGCCAGAAGCCGGAGCATTCGGAGCAGCCTTATTAGCCGCCACCGGAACAGGCAGTTTTGCGAGTGTACAAGCTGCTTGTGAGGCGACTATTCAAACGGGCGAAGTGGTTCAGCCGAGCGCCAATGTTGCTGCCTATCAAGACCTTTATGCCGTTTATCGTGATTTGTATCCCAGTTTGCAGAACATTTTCTCACGCTTGTAATCTAATAGACTTAGGACTTACGCAGTTGACCGTTATTTTCGGGCGCACACGTGGGTACGCCCCTACAATTTTGTACGAAAGTGCGTAACTTCTAAGACTATTTCGTTTCAAGCACTCATTTAGATAGCAATTCGTAACTGATGATATGGCGAATCTGACTTGCTACGATTTGACGTTCTTCCATGCGAACTTTAGCATGGTCACTAACCGTATATTCTGTCTGGAAAATCGTATGGTATTCGGTATATCAGTCATCGATTCACTTCTTTTTCGCTCTGTAGGCTGATATGCCCTTTCTCAGTTCATTATAACACTGCTTCAAGAGCGCGATGTAAAAATCATGCCGCAGTTGGGAGACGATGCTGAACTCTCCTAACTGCGACGTGAGGGGCGGATTCTGTGCCGATAGTGCGTTACCTCTAGCGCCCTATGTGGTGAACAGATGCCGCAGAAACAACAAGCTGGCTACGATGAAACTTTAAGGGCAACGGTCAATTTTATGCGGAAGGTATGCTGCGGAGTAACTTTCGCACCTAGAAAGTCACTCGAAAACAGAAAAACACCTGTTTTATGCAGCCCGTATAAAACATACTGGTTGCGCGTTTTAGTTGTTTCTCTCTATGTTTTGAGAGCAACCGTATTAAGGGGTGTTGTTTGTTGCAATACCCCTTATTACTCTCAAAACAGGTAGTAAAATTGCGATACAACCACCTTGACTATATCCTACTTTTGATATCTCTGCAAATTTTCCCTTGACAAAGGGGGTATTTCATCCTAATACATGACCCAAAAAAGTTTTTAAGGATTTCGTAGGGGCTAGGCGTGCCTCGCCCAATATACAAGAATTAAATTGGTCAAGTACTACATATGATTTACGGAATTTTTAACTATAGAGTGTCCTGTTTTTGGAAGTTCTCTACTTCTCCACAATGACGACATATACGAACAGAAGTTGCACGCGAGTCGCTATACTGCCAGTCGCCCCAATCGTGTTGTACCCGTGTAGTCGTGCCGTTTTGGGCGCAACGTGAGCAAACTTCTAACTGCTTACACGAAGTAGAATCAACATATTGCCATGAGGTAAATTCATGTTTAGTGGTTACAGAACGTCTGCTCCCACAGCGCAGGCAAGTTTGAATCGTATCGCATGAATTTGAACGAACATACTGCTCATCCCCCCAAACGTGCTGCATTTGATTTTCTGTTGTGCGGCATCGCTCACACTCTCGAACTTGAGTGCAATTATCATCCGAGACATAATTCCAATCATTCCATGTATGATGTTCGCGTTGACTAATATGACCGCACAATTCACACTCGCGTTCTTGCTGACAATCTTCGCCTGTATACTTCCAAGCCCCTTTATGAAGACCTATTTTACACTTTGCCTTACCAAACATATCTTTTAAGCCACCGAACATCTTATCGTCTCCTTGCTATTTTATTTGACCAACTATCTGCAATGACGCTTTAACATCTATTCTGCCTTATAATTTGGTGCGAGGCACGGTGAAATTCCCAAAAGAGATTCTTAATGCTTTGCACTTGCTATTATACGCCTTATCTGCTGTTCTGCATATAAGATTAGCTACCTACACTATAACATAGATTGCCGTGCTATTGCCTAATGTTAGTAAACCAGCGCCATAACGGAAGAGGCGATTTCCCGATTGTACAATCTGTTCGGTTTGTGTGAAGGTTGCCGTATCGCTCGAATCCAGTGTTTGGCGGACAACGCCTTTGTCAGTGGCTATCAGCAGCATATTTTTGGCATAGGCATGGGCATCCAACAGCGTGAATTGCTCGACATTGCGAGTCAGGCTGGTATGGCGCACATCGCCTTTATAACTGACCTCATCAATGCGGACACGCTCAATCCCTTGATGCTGAGTCTGACGCAAGACTAGCAAAGTATCCGCGCCGAATTTGACATTAATTTCGGTCATGAACTCGAATTGCTCCAATTGCGGCAACTTGACATCAATGCGCTCCTGCCCTTTCAATAACCAGAAGGCATGAGTATTAAAAGTACGGAAAAAACCGAAAACGATATCAGTATCGGGGGCGACATCGAACCATGTTTGTTTATCAGCAACCGCCATCATCGCTTTTTCGACGAACTGCCCATAGCGATATTCACCCTGCATCAGATAGCCGTTTGCAATGCGATAGAGATGCGTCTCGTTAGCACCAAATACTCGTTCCCCCTGTGCAAAGGCGGCTGTCGTCAGTTTTTCTGTGCCGTGTGGCTTATCACCGGAAACATCAATCATCAGCAAATCATCACTTGCCGAGTCCGGCGAAACAATCACGGCATTGTCCATAAAAGCATAGGTCGCTATCGGAATGGCATCAAACAAAACCATGCGCTGCACTTGCTTTTCGCCCTGCAAAGTATACAAAACAGCTTTGCCATCTTCATGGGCGATAAAACGTCCGTCATTGGCTGTGATATGCCATGCAATAAATTCGCCTGTTGTTCGCAAAATCGTTCTAGCTCCAGCAACTGCCATCGTCACTGCAACGGGGACAGCTTCCGAACAGACTGGACATTGGGCGCGATTATGGGGATAGGTCGCGTCACAATTGGGGCAAGTATTCAGATTGTCGATGTAATCTTGCAATAAATCCAACGGAAAAACAGCTCGCTTGCCCTTATCAAACCAGTCGCGGAACTCGGCTTGTAACTTATCTGATAGCAAGTCTCGTCTATAGGCAATTTTGGGATAAATAACATCACTATGAAAAACACTAATTTGCTGTTGAGCGCGGTGTGGCAGCAACTTATGTTTGGGATGCACACCGCCGTAAGGATGAGTCAGCAATAATGCCTTGAACAAGAGAACAGCAAAGGCATACCAGTCGTTTTCGGGAGTGAAAACAGGTTTTTGGGCGAAATTCACCCCGTACAGCTTGGGGTCAGTGAAAGCCTCAGTTCCTACCATACACGGGAAATTATCAAACTGAAAACTATCGACATCAATGAACAACGCCTTCTCAGCATGAAACATAATATTCAAATCGTTCAAATCGCCGACGACCATGCCCGATTGGTGAATGTGTTGTATCGTTGCGCCTATTCTCAAAAACAGATGGGCAACATCTCTTGCTGTGATGCCTGTCTGAGTCCGATACTTTTTCTTAGTGAGTTCACGGACTTCAACATATTGCGTATCGAGCAAACGCATCGTGAAGCCAAGTACCGCCTGTCCCTTATCATCATAAACAAGGTGCTGCGGAACAATCACTTCATCTGGCAATTGCTTTGTTTTGACAAGCATCTGCTGGAGTTTTTTGGCGCGTTTTTCATCGGGGACAATATAGACTTTTACTGCTTGCGACCCCACTTGGAAAACCGTCGCTTCGCCCCCGACTCCAATGACGGCATTATTTTCTAATTGGACAGGCTGACCGTTAATCTGTACTTTCATTGTCCCTACTCTCTACCTTATCGAGTACAATCAGAGTCGCATCATCTTGGAAGCGTCGTTGTTGATTTGACCACACATTGAGCTTGCGTTGTAAACTACGCGGATGTTGCAAAGCACGAAGTTCTGGTAGCAATTGTGTTTCAAAGCCATCGGTGGCAATGACAATCCGTTGCCAATCATCGACTATTTGCGTCGTAAAATCATGTTGTATCACCGATGTACTGATGACATTTTCCCGAATGAGATGATAAGCAATATAAGCGGGCTTGTTATTCTGGTTGATGCTATTCACAGTGTCATCTACTGCGATTAAGCCATCGCCGGACGAGAAAATAATGCCGCCCTCTTGCGTGAGTATCACACCGACAATGGTAAACAGCAAATGGTGTTGTACGAATTGTAGGCGATTGATAGGCATTGACACTTTGATGAGGTCTTCAAGGTAATCGACGATGCGCGGATACAAAACGGCTGGTATTTCTGCTAAATCACATTTCTCATCAATCAGTTGCAGACATTGTGCGATGATGTATTTAGCAGCCAGTGTTGACCCGACTTCACTATGATGACCTTCGCCGCAACCATCACAAACAACACCGATTACAGCCGATTCTGTTTGTGCTAGTGCATAACTATCTTGGCAATTCGCTTGTCTGGTCATGTGGCTGCGCCCGATAATTTGCCCAGCACGCGCCCGAATACTGTTTAGCATGGGATAATGCCCTTTCGATTGCACAATGAAAACACAAATGAAGTAACTGCTCACCTATAGAAAATTCACCACGAAGGCACGAAGAACGCGAAGAAAAAATCAGCGTACCTAGCGCGAAAATTTAGGTACACTGATTGCTCCCAAATTAGGGTGTGAAAAAGGTATTCTGATTGGGATTGATTTGTCCGGTACTGGTACGAATGATACTAGCTGAGACCATATTCAATGCTTTGCGGACTTCGGATGCGGTGTTGTTAATGGTCAACACTTCTGGGAAGCCCATGCTATCGGCGATTTTCTTGAAGGAGGCTTCTCTGCCCATGCCGATATACGCCAGCGTGTAGAATTCTTGTTTTATTAAATCATCGGCAACTGTTTTGACATTGTGTGCCGTTCGCTGTGAGACATTATCCGCACCATCGCTGATAAGCACCACAATTGCCCGTGTCCGAATACCGTTATTTCGCAAATCTTGACCATAGGCGACAATCCCTGTGAGACCATCGAGTGTCGCATCATAGAGGGCTGTTGCGCCACTCGGTTTATAATCTTTCTTGCTCAAATCTTTCACTTGGTCAACGGGGGTATAGCCAAAAAGCAATTTTGGGCTGTTGCTGAATGTCCATGCGCTCATCAGAATACTATCAGAGGCTTTCGAGTCGTTGAGGGCGCGAGTCATTTGGTTGAAAGCATCAATGACATCATCACGAACGCTGTTCATTGAGGCGCTTTCGTCTAAGACCATGACTATGAGGGTGACATCATCGGTATTGAGGTCATCGACTTGTGCGCCAATACAGCCGAGTCCCGTTTGCCCATCGAGGTTTTGTACCATCAGGTCAACAGCCTGATGACTCATGCCGGATGCTTGGCTATCTCCAAAAAGTGATTGTAAATCATTGCTCATGTTTGTTGCTCCTTCGGGGCGTATCTGTCCCATACTTTGAGATTATCTTCGATTACCCGATAGGGTCGGCGGCATTGACAAGTTTCATGCCCTGCGCGGCAAATTGCTGAATCTGCTTTTCGGTGGCATCTTCAAAACTGGGAATGCTGGATGTACAGTCATCTAAGAAGCGCAATTTTTTAATCACTTCTGGGCTGGTTTGACCAAAGTGGCGCAGTGTGCTATTCATCGTTTCGAGGACACAATGGCTGCGTGCTTGTCCGGCAACATAAATGAGGTCAAATTTTGCCACCATATCAAGGAAGCGCGTATTCAAGCCGCCGTCGGGATGTTTGCTATATTTGACTTCTGGCTCAACCACCGAGTAAAACTCGGTGTGGGCAATCGTGCCTTTGGTGAGATATGTCGGTTGTGCCATGCGTGCGCCACTGTGATACATAATCGCCTCTGATAAGGCTGGCACGAGGGCGCGTCCGGCAGTGCCTTCCATACAGTGGAAGGGCCATATCATCAATTGTTTTTTAGCGTCTTTTTCCAATTCATCGAGATAACGAATCGACCAAACAGGCTCAGTGACCGGTTGCCACCTGCCCTGCCGCACATCATCGGCTGTGATGACAGTATAGGCTTGCGGGTGATTGTCATTTGTGTCTTTCCACCATGAGGGGTAAAAAATCTGGAACGGTGTATGCGTATCCAGCGAAGCGGCAATTTGGGTGATGTTGTGGACATTGTGATAGATGAACTCGATGGTGCGTTGTGTATCTTCGATTGCGCCGGGAACCGTTAAGCGTCCGGTGGGTGCTGGGAAGACGAAATCGACTTGCACATCAATCAACCATAGCAGCACACGCGGACTATCTTTGCTGGCGGGTGCTTGAAAGTTGCTGAGTCCGTTTTGATAGGCAGCTTGAAAGTCGGGGTCATACATTTGCCCAACTTGGTTGCGATTGTATGTTGTGGGTGTGGTCATGTGGATAACTCCTGCTGATGAATGTGTATTTTTCAATATGCACTCATGCTACCTGCCCACGTTGACATTTTCCCAAACTCAATCTGAAAACGGTCTGAATTTTTCGTTACGGTAACATTACGGCGGGATTATAAACAAGTTGTTAGACAATTCGGTCTGTGCATCGCAGACAAGATTTAGTCACCGTTCAAAAAAAGCGTAACACAGAGCATCAGAGACACAGAGATAGAAAAACCGAATCATCCACCGTAAACTGACAAATTAAATTCAAGGAAAATTTGCATAATTCAGAGAGGTAGGTTATAGTCAAGGGGTAAGTTTTAGGGTTTTGAATTGAAAAGGGGCGCTACGCCAATAACACCCCTTCCAACAGTTCAGATCACTCTGAAACCACAAAACGTAAAGATAGTATAGACAGGTTGCGCTGAATGGAACAGATGAAATGGTCAAACGACAGTGGTTTCCCTGTTGGAAACGATTGTCGGGGCGTATTTTACCTTTTTAACACTTCCATATTGTTTTGTTTCAGGCAGTACGAATGTAATAATTGTCTACACTGTTGACATCGCAGCAGAATGTTTCAGAGTGCAAATGGTGGCGGTTTTCACAATTACGGGGTGCGAAATTGTCACGATGCCCTAGCATGACACCGTAGATGAGAATTGGCGTTTTCATTTTGCGGTGTTATTTTTTTGCCCCCTACCCTGAGTTATGGATAACCCTATAGATACCTGAAATTGAACCGCCAAGTCGCCAAAACGCCAAAATTTCTATTCAAAACCTTTCTTTGCGCCTTTCACTCTTTGCATCTTTGCGTTACGCATTTTATAAAAATATATCGAAGGTTACTTATGTGGAGTCCGAAAAGTTTTTAGAATTCCGTCGTAAGGGCATAGCGCGCTATGCCCCTACAAAACCGAGATTTTATTTCCAATTACTTTCCAGATTCTACATTAGATTCAGGTGTTATCAATTTCAAAAGTGCATAACTTCAGTTTATGATTCAAGACCTTAATTTTCACAAATCGTTATTTGACGTTATTCTAGTGGGTAGTCAATCATGAACATTAAAAAGGGAGAAAAACATGCCCGGTGAAGCATTAGCCCGTATTCGTGGAATACCGGATATTCCATCTATTACTGAAATCAATGTGCGACCTATCGCTGGTACTAATCAAGATGTCGCTTTCAAAGTTCTGGTGGGGATGAGTGGGCAGAAAATTTTGGATGTTCAGCCAGATGTTGAAGGCAAAAATCTGGATGGCAAAATATATCAGTGGTTCAAGCTGCAATTTGACGGCGGCGCTATCGGTTGGGTGCGTGATGATTTATTAGAAGTCCAAGGTGGTTTAAGCACATTCGGCTATCCTGATTTATCAGAACTCACGTTTGCTTTTGCACTGACACGCGGAACAGCCACATCGACAAGTCCAGCTGAACCCACACAGGATGCAAGTCCATCAGGAGAAGATAGTGCAGCAAATCAGCCGATACAGACCACAACATCGACAGCTATTGGACAAGCGCCACAAGTCGGTACAGCATGGCAAGCACCGGGCCCGACGACAGTTCCTATCCAAGCCCCTACCCTAGCAAGTGGAAATTTTCCTGATGCTTTTGCAGATACGGAACGGGTACGCAAAGCTGCTTTCAATATGGCTTCCGCTTTTGAAGGGGGCTTCGGCGCAATTAACACTTATGATGCGGGGATTATCAGCTATGGATTCTTGCAATTTACATTGGCAGCCGGTTCACTCGGAACAGTGCTACAAAATTATACAAATCGGTCACAGAGCGATACAGCGAAGGGTATTCGGGGTTATCTGGAACGAGTGATTAATCGTGATTCGCTGCTTAAAAATGACCAAAATTTCTTGGGTTTGTTGCGTGCCGCCGCTAATGAGCAAGAGATGATTGATGCACAAGGCGAAATTGGTGAGCAAGGCTACTGGAAAGCTGTCGTTGACGGTTATATCGTACAGCGCCAATTGAAATACCCTCTCACATGGGCATTGTTGTTCGATATGGGTGTCAATTTTGGTGTCAATCATGGTTTTGTGCGCTTGGCAGAAAGAGATTTGGGTGTTGCACCGCGCTCTAAACCTGCTGATAGTGGGATGCCAGAAGAGCAGCTCATCACCTATGTTGCCCAACTCCGCAAACGTTCGCATGATAGGCAAGCTGAACGCGATAATTTACCTGGGCTTCGCAAACGCGGCGATTTTTGGATGAATCTGGTTACAATCGGCGATTGGTATTTGCAAGGTAATAGTGCTGGTAATGTCTACCCGAATGGATGCGCTATTCAGGCTTTGAATCCGTAATATTGACAAGCTATTTTCAAACGAAATGAGTATGACTAATACTTGACCAATTTAATTCTTGATGATTGGGCGCAGCACGCTGTCGCCCCTATGAAACCTTAAAAACTTTTTTGGTGATGTACTACTCGACCAATTTAATTCTTGACGATTGGGTTTGTGTTTTTCGGGCGCAATGCCTTGCGCCCCTACATAAAAACTTTT
>JAUZRW010000106.1 GCA_030950085.1 Anaerolineae bacterium | reverse complement strand
AGCAAAGTATGGAGGAATAGGAGACGCAGGTAATCCTTTCGGTATGAATTCTGCAAGTGGTGGTAATTTTGGCGGAGGCTCAATTGCCACTGATTATGTTGACCTCAGTAAAGTTCAGGCTCCAGAAATGCCAACTCACAAACCTAATAAGTACGCAACTTCCTCAAAAAGTTCACTGAAGAAACAAGGGAAATATAAAGATGTTGGTAAAGGAGTGAGCTTTGGAGATGTAACAACATTTCATGTTGAAAAAGAAAGCCAGATGACAGAAACAGATAAGAAGTCTAAATCTGATGAATCAGACTCAGAAGAAGATGAGGATGAAATAGAGAATAAAGCCCTGAAAAGTAAATTAGGAGGAAAGAAAAGTAACCAGCCAGGAACTATAGCTGATATGCTGAGTAAAATGAACACAAATATCGATGAATCAATCACAGAAAGTGGTTCGCTTGGTCTGAAGAAGTCAGTAGAGAGTGACGATTACAAAATAAGCTCTTCCCATGATACCTTCTCAAAGAAAAAATTAAAGAAGCAAAAGTCCCCCACTGGCCTCACAGACTCTGATGATGGACTTCACCATAAATCCCAAGATTTTGATAGTAATAAAAAGTTATCCAGTGAATATGACTCAGCAGAATTATCAAGGAATTTCAACTATGAAGAGTCAGAAGATACTCTAAAGAGCAAATTAAAATATGAGAAGAATAAGAAGAGTATAGAGAATGACACAGAATACGATGATGACTTCGAAGCCTCCTCTAACCTGTATGAGAGTAGTAGCCTCAGTAAGGTTAAAATCTCTCATGAAACACATGATGAAATTGAGGATATCAGGAAGCGCAGTGAGGAATATAAAGGGAAGCTTGAGACTTATAAGAAAGGGTTTATGAGTTCTCAAGAACATGAAAATGAGGTTACGAAAAGGTTGGATTCTTATAGAGCACAGAATGAAATTAGGGAGGAATCTGATAGTTCTGCATCTTTTAATGTGTCTCCAACAGGAGGGCTGAAGGGGTCTAAAATGACTAGAGAAGAGACTCAGCTGTCTAAATTGCTCAAGAGATCTGCTCAGATTAGGGATGGTGGTGTCAGTAGTGGAACTGGCCAAAACTCAGTGCTGACACGGGAAAAATACGCAGCAGAAATTCAAGCAAAGGAATATGAAATGGATGCTGAGATAAGTAAAAGAGAAGCCCAGAATACTACAGAGACTAATAAACTGCTTAAAGATAGAATTCTTGGATATGTTCAGGATATAAACATGTACAGAGTAGAAATTGAAGGTTTAAAGAGGCAAGTAGACTTTGGAGATTCAAATCTACAGTCAAAAGAGGAAGAATTAAACCAAGTGAAACATGAACATGAGAGCCAGTTAAAACTTGAGAGAGAAAGGAATGTAAATACAAATGTGAGGATGGATAATCGGGAGATCAACGACCTTAAGAAATCAGTGAGACTGACTAAAGCAGCTCATGAGCAAGATTCCCAAGAGAAGTTTGAAGAAATAGACTATCTAACCAAAAGATGTGATAAACTTGAAAGTGAGAATGTTGCCTTAAGAGTTGGAAGTAAAGCTATCAGAGACGCTGAAAATAAAGCTAAGAAATTCGAAGATGAAATGCACTCTCTCAAAATGAGGTTGAAAGAGGAGAGGAAGTCTAAAGAAGCCAAACCTCTCCTAGGAGTCAGTTATAATTCCTGGACTAAGGAGCAGCTGGTAAAAGAACTCCTCTCTATTGATAACGCAATTGAAAGATTTACAAAGGAGAATGAAGGTCTGATGTTTGAGAATAAGAAGCAGTTGACTGAAATAGGTGAGTTAAACCACCTCCTGCGCTCTGAGAGTAAAAAGTTGGAAGAGTACAAGCATAAAATGATAAAAGAAACAGGGTCTGTATTGATAGTGGGAGAGGAGAAGGACTTACACACTCAATTAATGAATGATTTAGGAGTTGAACATGCAATTACACAGAAAGAATTTATTTCTATGAAGGAAAGATTATTCAAAATCGAGCATGAAAATGGAGAAATGCAGCAAGAATTCTGAGTGAAAGAAATTGAATATAAAAATGAAATTAGTAAAATCCGTGAGTTGAGAGTAGAATCTGAGAGGAAAATGATAAGTCTTGATAGTGCTCTCCAGACCCAGTTAGGAACAAATGACAAGATAAAAGAAGATCACCACAAAGCCTTGAGTAAACTGATGGATGATAAAGAAGAAATTAAAATGAAACTTGACTGGTATATGGAGAACCAGGACATCATAGGGGAAGATAGAGACCTGCTTAAGCAGAGAGAAGGGAGGATAGATGAACTCAAGGAAGAAATGAGGAATATGAAGAGTAAAGATGGAGGGAGGAAGAAAGTCACATTATTGGAGAAGCAAGTTAGGGATTTACAAGAGGCTCTAAAGAAGAGAAATCCTGATTCACTTCCTTTACTACTTGAATCTGTGAAGCCAAGTATTGAAGAGCAGGATGAGTACAGAAGGCTTCAGCAGGAAAATGAGAAGTTAAAGAGAACCTTACAGGATAAGGATAATGAGTTCGACCAGAAGATCAGGAATTTAAGAGTGGAAATTGATAAAATGAAGATTAAATACGAAAAGAATAAATCAGCTTCACTCCCTGAAGATGTAAAAGACCAGAGGATTACTGACCTTGAAAGGCAAGTCCAGGAGACTAAAGACTATTACATTGAACGGATGAAGGAATCAAAAGGAAATCCAGATAGGATATCTCAAATCAAGGGTGATATGAAGAGCCTCAAAGAAATCGAGGTTTTAAAGAAAGAATTAAATAGTATCACCAAGACAAAGAAGAAAATGGATAAAGAAATTAGGAGTCTTAAACAGTCAAGTAAGAATTCATCGCCTAGCCTCAGTGGCGCAATAAACACCCTGCTTAAGAAGGATTACCTCTTCTGCATCTGTGGGTTGTATAAGCAAGCAATGCATATAAAGGATATTTTGGAGAGGAAAGGGAAGTTTGAAGATTGTCTGGATGAAGTTGAAGGTCTGGTTGACCAATTTGATATTTCATCACAGAAGTATAAAACTAATAAAGCTACTATTTTATTCTCGAAAGTTACTGATAAGTGAGTGGATTTATCTACATTGGCTAAGAAAGCACAATCTGGAACTAAAATTGATAAATCTAAGCCTCATTCTAAGCTTACAGGGATTGAACATCTTCTGAAGGAAGAAATTGAATCACTGATTGGGGAGAATTTAGACAGGAATAGTGA
>JAUZRW010000105.1 GCA_030950085.1 Anaerolineae bacterium | reverse complement strand
GATTTTTCAAGTGACTCAAATCTTTATGATGTCAAATTATACATGGAAACTGATTGGAATACAAACAATCATCGCTCTAGGAAACAGAGGACTATATTTACTTATATTTGTCTATCTTTTATGAAACTGAATTAAACCCTTGATGCCAACAGCGATGAGTTAACGGATACATGGCATCCGGGCGAAAGACTCAGTTTGCGAATAATCCTTGATATGCTGCGTCATAATCCCGATATTTTAGGCACATATTCTGATGTCAATTATTTGGAAGAACAGCTCGCTTTGTCCGATGACCCGTTCTATAACAATGCCCCGTAATATCTCCTCCTAATTGTCAGTGCGGAAACTTATAATTGCTGTAAGTTGGGAAGACTTTTAGGCTTGGGAACAGTTTGTAGAATATCATCAATAATGGCGGCGGTGCGCTTGCTATACAACCAAACCATACCGGGCTTCACCTGATGTCCACAGATAACTGCCAACGAAACGATAAGCTGCTCCCCGAATTCAATGATGTAGACCCCGTTACTCTCGCCTTCAAAATAGGTCGAGTGGAATTTGTTTTCTTCTAGCAAATTTGCCAGCGATTTTTGCGCATCATGATCAATACTAAGCGCATTGGTCAACACCTGCAAATCATAATCATCGAGTGTTCCGGCGGCACCTACCATATTGCCTTCGGTATCAATCAAGCCAACAAAACTGGCTTTCACATGACCGAGTAGGCGGTTTAGTTCAGCTTCTATGCGCTGAAACTGGCTACGCCCCAAAATTAAGGCTGCCGGACGGGTACTTGGGTCAAGCCGCTTGGAACGGTCACGGGGGGCTGGGGGTATCTTCGGTTCTTTTTCAACAGTATGAACAGCCGCTTCTGCTCGTTTGATATCCAGTAGGCGTTCAACTTGCATCAGCACGAAGGTCATATTCAATGGTTTATAGAGATAATCGGCAGCCCCCAAGCGGAAGACTGCAACGGCGCTTTTAGCCGACAAATCATCGTCAATAACAATCACCTTGGCACCGGGGCGCAATCCACCGACAACTGCCAATAAATCCATGCCACTCAAATCCGGCAGTTCGGCTTCTGTTACAATCAAATCAAAATCTGTCAGCAAGATTTCGCTGAGGGCTTCTTCAAAGGTATTGGATTCGACAATGCCGTATCCACCCGCATTTTCCAGTGTATCTGCCAATTGTGCGCGTAATTCTTCGTCTTTGGCAACGATGAGGATACGCTCTTTTTGTGTTTGATTCATCCAGCAGCCCTCAAATACTGATTTACAATTCTTTTTCCGCTAGGTAAGTTGCCAGTAAGGGGGTGACATCAATCAGTTGAAATACAGTATCCCCGTCACTCACAATATGGGTCACATATCGCCCAGCGCCATGCGTCGGCTTTAATGCCCCTTCTATCGTATATTTTACCTGAAAAACCTCATCAACAAGTAATCCAATCTGTTGATTGTTCACATCTGCCACAATAAACATCGTCGAAACGGTCAAATCGGCGGCAGGAAGGCGAAATACTTTCCTCAAATCAATAATTGGCAAGACAGCGCCATGACGATTCGCTAAACCAAAAATCTCTGGCGGCGCATCCGGCATCGTGGTGACAGCGACCATGGCAGCCACTTCTAGCACTTGTTCTATCGCTAAGGCATAGTGCTGAGTTGCCAAGCGAAAAGTCAGTAGTGGACGTAAGGTATCTTCCGCGCTCATTGCACATTTTTCTCAACATTATTTTTCGCATCTTTACGCCACATCACCATCAAAATCGTGAGTGGTTCTTCAACCAGCATAATTTCATCTACCAAATCACCCATCTTGGATTTGAGTGCAATCATCACATTCTTGACCGATACGCCTTCGAGCCATGGGGTTTGAGATGAAATTTGTAAGCCAGTATCGCGTTGTCTCTGGACACCGTTCAAATGTACGGTATGTGCCTCCCCGGTTTTCAAAACAAGTTCTGCCAATGTCGCAGCCGCACTAGCCAACTGCGCCCGATGTCCCGGAGAAAAACCTAGCAGCCCCGCAGCGCGTCGGGTCGTATCGCGCACAATCATAATATCCATGCTGTCCTCAACCCGTACTTGCAAGACAGGGGGACGCATTTTGTAGGAGCTGGTTGTTTCTGCCATGTTGTTCTCCAAGATGTTGGTTGAAGGTTATCAATCAGCAAATAATAACGGATGTTACGCAAAAAGTGTCTTATTTGTAGGGGAGAGACATATTTCTCCTCTACTACGAAAATCAGGTTCGACTGCGTAACGTGAGTTAATAACCTCTTACTCCTCTAATAAACCCAGTTCTTGTAATGTCTCAATGAGATGCTCACTGGCGAAAATATCTTTTGGGATATAATCATCCGCCCCGGCTCGTAATCCCGACATGGTGGCTTTGGGGCCCGCTTTTTCGGTGAGCATAATCACGGGAATATTGGCAGTATCCGGATTACGTTTTAAGCGCCGACAGACCTGAAAACCATCCATCGTGGGGAGTTTGACATCTAAGACAATCAATGCCGGCGGATTTTCAATCGCATCGCGCAATCCATCCGGTCCATCGTAGGCGACACGCACACGTAATCCGACACTTTCTAGTGTTTCTTTGATTTGTGCGGCTTGTGTTTTGCTATCTTCAACCAACAATACTTCAAGTGCCATAATGTCCTCTGGTTCTATAGTTTGGGATGGATGAAAGAAGTCGTTTCTGAAAATAATGACCTATCCCTCAAGAGACCTACTCTATTCTATACCAATTTCGTGATTTTGCTCGCCAAATCCCCTAATGACTCTATGTATTGAGCCGCCTGTTTTTCGATAGCGGCACGCGGCATTCCAAAAACGGTGCTACTAGCCTCATCTTGGACGAAGGTATGAGCGCCTGCTTGACGCATGGTCAGTAAGCCATTGGCACCATCATCGCCCATGCCTGTTAAGACAATACCAATTGATGCCGCAGCGCAAATTTTCGCAATTGATTCGAATAAAACATCAACTGACGGAACATAACGCCGCGTCCCATCATCCGGTAATAAACGAGCCACTAATCCGTTTCCACGCCGAAGTACCGCCAAATGAGCCGTTCCCGATGCAATTGTCACGGTTCCCGACTTTAATGATAACCCACTCCGCGCTATTTCAAAATGCAAGGGAGTCGTATCTTCGAGCCAATGTGCTAATCCTGCTATAAAATCATGTGGCATATGCTGGACAAGCACGATGGGTATCGGGAAATCTGACGGCAAACTCTTGAATATGCGGTTCAATGCGCTGGGTCCCCCTGTACTTGCACCAATAGCGAGGATTTCTGGGCGTATCACGTCATTTGGCACTGGCACAAAAGCCTTGCCTGATTCTTGCGTTTCATCGGTTGGTCGCGGATAGGCGCGACGTGAAATCACTTTGACTCCTGCCATAGCGCGTAAGGTTATGATGAGTTCACGCACTTTGTTAGCATAAGCAGGATTTTTGCGGTCTGGTGGTTTGCCGACAACCGCTAATGCCCCTGCTTCAAGAGCCTGTAGCGATAAATGAACATCAACCTCTAAGAGACCACTCACCACAACTACCGGAGTGGGATGACTTGCCATAATCCGTCGTGTAGCTTCAAGCCCATCCATTTGCGGCATCTTAATATCCATCGAGACCACATCCGGCTGCAAGTCTGCGACCATTTTAACAGCTTCATCGCCAGTTCGCGCTTCGCCAACCACACGCATTCCCACTGTTTCCTCTATGATACTACTGAGGTAACGACGAATCGTTGGACTATCTTCGGCTAACAAAATGCGAATGTCATCCGGCATGGATGCTCCTAGAAGGCAGTTGCTCTAGCTACATTATGCGCCATGTTACAGAAATACAACAGTTAAAAAGTCATGTTTAATGTTGGGATGTAGTTGCGATGCCGTTGCGATGCCGTGTATTTACGGTATTTATGTGCGCTGACTTCCCATTGGCGGCGCACTGGTCGAAAAATCATCCATGAAGCGGCGTGTATAATCGGTTAATACGGATTCAACGCGCTGGTACGTATCGGCTACGATTATCAATCCGGCATGATAGGGTTCATTGGCACGCCACACAATTTCGCTGTCATCATAGGCTGACATATCCGGATATTCTTGTTTAGCGAGTGTCATCATCAAACCGCCATACTGCTCTTTCGTTGTCGGTAGCCTATAGAGTTGGTCACGCAATTCGGCGACAATCATCCGCCCCCATTCGCGCCATAAACTGATGCCTGTTGAAAATTCAATCAGTTCGGCAATATGCGCTCCACCCACTCGCGCTGCTGATTCTAGAAAATAAAATTCGTCATTTTCATGCGCCTTGATAAATTCAGTATGGGCGACACCATTCACCATACCGAGTGCCGTGATGACTTGCTCATTCATTTTGCGGAGTTTGGAGGCATCACTGCTTTTTCTGGGGATAAGGCGCGATGTGAAAATGCCACCGCCTTGATAGACTGCCATGGGCGGTGCGCCGTATTGTTGCACACTGACAAAAAGCACCTGACCGTCCAATACGATTGAATCGACATGGAAGACATCACCTCGCACAAAGCGTTCCAGCAGATAATACGTTTGCTTATCGCCCAATTCATCTAAGGCACGCCAGACTCTTTCTGAGTCATAGATTTTTTCGATGCCCATCGCCCCGGCTTCGGAACGCGGTTTGAGTACCCACGGCGCAGGAATAGCTGTCATGTAATCTCGCAGTCGGTCATAATTTTTAATATGCACGAAGTCCGGCACTCGTAACCCTGCATCTTGGGCAGTTTCACGCATGGTCAATTTGTCCCGAAACTGGCGTGTGGCTGTGACACCCATGCCCGGCAAGCGCAAATGTTCACGCAGCATGGCGACAATTTCGACTTCAAACTCATCTAATGGCACAATATAGTCAATTGAGCGTCCGCGGCAGCAGTAAGCGACGGTGTTAATCACAGCTTGATATTGCGCGAGGTCAGGGGTGAAGAATATTTCGTCAATACTATCATGAGACCATGCTTCGTCCCGATATTGGTCTTCGGTCAGTAATAAGACGTATAAGCCAAGATTTTTGACCTCTTCAATCATTGGCATCCCTTTATATGCACTGGAAATAAATAAGACTGTTCTCGGTTCTTGGTTTGCCATCATGAGAAAAAATTCCTCTTTAATTGTTCGCAAGTGCGCCGATTCTAGCGCAGAAATTCGGCATTGGCTATCATAGAGATGATGGCATCACATCCCCACATTGCCCCGTAACCAGAACTCAAGTATCATAAACTGCATGTCATCACGAAGCCCCTGTCGGGGTTTTATCGCGCCTCATACAAAGGACGCGCTCACATAATATTTATCGGCTTAATAAAGATACCCTAGTCAAACAAGGGATAAGACAGCTTATGGTTCGCAGTTTCTCGAATCGCATTTTTGGCGGCGTTTGTGGTGGATTAGCCAGTGCTACGCCGTTGAACGCATGGCTTTGGCGTATTATTTTTATCATTTTGACACTCGTAACAGTGGGTGCTGCGGCGCTTGCTTATGTGCTGCTATGGTGGATGTTGCCACTCGGTTCTCCCATTCGTCGCAGCTATGGCGGCGCAATCCGTGGCTTGCTGGCATTGCTACTGAGTATTAGCTTAATTGTTGGCTGGTTCTTGCGTGGGCGATTTTTCCCGTCAGAAATCTATTTGCCTGTGACATTTTTACTCTTGGCACTGGTTCTATTGATGAAACAAGTCGCTGCCGGACGACGCGGCAATATCACACTCGGATTGGTTGCTGTCGCCATCCCAACTGTGTTTTTGCTCGGTGCGCTGGATATTTTATCCGGCGGATTGTATGACATTGCGCTGCGGTCATGGCCGGCGGTACTGATATTTTTCGGCTTATCGGTTGTATTGCGCTATCGGATGCCCTTTGGCAGTTGGATTGCCTTATTTGTCAGTGTGGCGCTAGTCATGGGAATTATAAGCATTGCCTATAATAGACGTGTCGATACGATGCGCGATGATAATCAGGTCATGGTGGACGAAAGCATTTCAAGCGATATCACGACACTGCAAGTTAATGTGAATACCCGTGATACCGATGTGCGACTCCAAGTTTCGGATGAAGTTCGCATGATTACAGGCGAGTTTCGCGGTAGCAACAATAGTCAAGTGACTGTCAGTTATCAAGAAGATGCCTCGATTGCGACGTTCACACTGCAAGAAGGTTTAGCCAATGACTTTCCACGCCTAGAAGATATCGGGCGTAGCGACCTCGTGCTACAAATCCCAGCCGATATTGCCGTCGCTGTGGCTTTTGAGGGCGATAGAGGCACGATGACCTTTGATTTAGCCGCCCTCGATTTGGAACGCCTCTCGTTCTCAGTCACAGAAGGCAATGTGCTGGTGACGATGCCACAATATAGCCCCTTGTCGCCGAGTGTCCGCGATAATCCCGGTACATGGACTGTGTTTGAGGGCAATTTGCGTGTGATTGTCGCCGAAAGTGTTGGAACTCGTTTCATGCTGAATCGCAATAGCAATAGTGAACCACGTCCCGGACAAACGCATGATGATTTGATTTATCGCGTCGAATTGGCAGGCGATGATTATATGCTCATCTCGCGCCAATATGATGCCCTAGCCATACAAGTTGATTATCGCATCAATGTCTACAACGGCACATTGAGCATCGAACAACCGAATAGTGGAAATTGACTGTCGTTATCCCTATTTCGCTTTTTTGTTGTGACAATGTGAGCTTTCTTGACCCTTTAGCAGTTTTAGATTATACTGCTGATGTATCCTGAAAGGTAAACGGCTATGTAGTGTACGTCATCTGCTCAATCACTAACAATTCCTATCCAACCCAGCATCTACATATCAAGACAAGGCGTACTATGTCTCATGATATGGATTTGTTTGGTATCAAACTTTTCACCTGAGCAGAAAGTGTACTATTATGCGAAAGATAAACCCTACAGAAATTACCGCTATTGCAGAGATACAAGAGCTTGCAAAATCAGGCTTCAATAATTGGACACAATATGGCGATGTGAAAGTGACCGAGCGTGGTGATTTGCTGTTGTTTGATTACACCACACAGGCGCATATTGCCAATCGCTGGAATTTCTTCGAGCGTGTGTGTCGCGGCTTGATTATCAACCAGCAAACAGGCGAAATTGTGGCGCGTCCCTTTGATAAGTTCTTTTATTGGCTATCAGATGGACGCAAGGTAAGCGGTCATATTATCAACATCACCGAGAAATTAGACGGCTCACTTGGGATTCTCTTCCGTCATAAAGGCGACTATCTCATCACAACAAAAGGCAGTTTCTTCAGTCCACAGGCAAGGTGGGCAACAAAGTTCCTCAATGACCATTTTGATTTGTCGAATTTGCCTGAGCAATGGACGCTGCTATTTGAGATAATCTATCCTGAAAACCGCATCATTGTGGATTATGGCAAACAAGAAGATTTGATTCTACTCGCCGCACGTAACCGACACACAGCCGACTACATGCCATTCTTTCCTGATTTGTACATAATGGCGCAAGATTATAGCTTCACGCTGCCGAAGGTTTATCAATACAACAGTGTTGATGACATCATATCCAATACAGGCGGTCACTACGACAACTTTGAAGGTTGGGTTGCTGAGTTCAGCGATGGGCAACGGGTGAAGTTCAAGACTGACCGCTATGTCGAGATTCATCGCCATATTCGGAAGTTGAATTTCCCGAATGTGCTACAAGCTGTTCGCAATAACGATATTGACTATCTGACGACCTTGATTCCAGATGATTTTCTGGAAGAAGTTTATGAGTGGATTATCGAAATTCAGGAGACAGTACAGCATATCAACACCCAAACAGTCCGAGCATTCGTGCAAGCGCCGCGTACAAACGGCGACATTTTTCGGCAGTGGGTCAATGAAAATCAGCCCGAACTTGCGCTCTATTTGCTGGCAATGTGGGAAGGCAGGGACATTGAATCGCTGATTTATCGTCATGCCTTCACCGACAAACTCACGCGAAGCTAACACTCATGGGCGCGAATAATACAAATCTGAAATTGAACCGCCAAGAAAAGCCGTGAAATGCTAAAACTCTGAAATGCTAACTTGCTGAAATGCTATAATGCTACAAAAAGCTCTCGCCACCATCGACGTTAATAGCTTGTCCGGTGATGAAACGGGCGGCATCGCTACACAGGAATAAGACAACATCGGCGATTTCTTGCGGTGTGCCGACGCGCTGCATAGCATTAATCGGGTTTTCTATCGTGGGCATATCGGGTTCAAAGATGTTACCGGGGCAGACGGCATTGACGCGCACATTTTTGGGCGCAAGTTCACGGGCAGCTTGTTTGGTCAAACCGATAATACCGGATTTGCCAGATACATAAGCTGCCCCTTGTTCAATCGGGTTGGGATGTCCGGCGGTGCTGGCAATATTAATAATGACTCCGCCGCCCTCATCCGCCATAACGCGACTCATCAATTGCACACAAAAAAATGTCCCAACGACATTGATTTCGATTTGACGGCGAAAGTCCCATTCATCAATTTTTTGTAGTGGGTCAGCTTTGAAAACCCCGGCAGCATTGACCATAAAATGAATTTGCCCAAAAGCATCTCGCGCCCGTTCGATGAGTGCCGATGCTTGAAATCGATTCGAGATATCGCCCTGAAAACCAACAGCCTGTGCGCCCTGTGCCTTAAGGGTGTCTGTGAGGCTGTCTACTCTATCCGGATTGAGGTCATTTAATGCTACTGCTGCGCCAGATTTTGCTAAAGCCTCAGCAATCGCCTTGCCGATACCTTGTCCGGCACCCGTCACAATGGCAGTTTTATGTGAAAAATCAACTACGAAATCCGGCATGTATGCTCCAACCAATGTTTGATGCTGCTCTCTGCGCCACGATGAAAAGTCTTAGTATTGGCATACATCAACAGGCGGTCTGTATTGGTGGCGACGTAAAATGAGGCATGGTAGCCATATTTTTCGGCTTGGGCATCAGCAGCCGCTTCTGCATAAATCTGCCACGCATTCCAATCATTTTTACTGACCACAATATGTAAGGGAATATGCACTTTGAGAATAGATTTCTCGTCTAGCATATTACCAGCTAATATCGCACCTAATGGTTCTTGTATCGAAACAAAGTCTTTATAGGTTTGCTGTAGTAACATCGTGCCTTCATTTTGAGCGTATATCACGACGCGATTACGGTCAATCGCAGGCATATTCACAGCCTTTTCATAGGCTCTAAGGGTATCGACCATGACTGAGCCACTACCGCCCGAACTACTCCTGCCTGTTCCGCGCTTATCCCAACGAAAAACAGCCGCGCCCATCTCTGAGCCGAGTTTGGTAATGTGCAAGTAACGCTTACGCGAATGACAAGTGGCATGTTGGATGATAAAAATGAGGGGGAAGCCATTTGATGGCAGGGTGGTCTTAGGATAATCAATTTGCCCAGCAAGGCGCACATCGTCACCTGCAAAATAGACCAGTTCGGAAGCACTCACCGATTCTATATTCAGTTCTACGCGATTAGATACCATAGTCCGATTATCCTAGATTTTATGCTTTTTGCTTGATGGTTGTATGCACAAATACAAGAAAGGATTGGCTTCCTGTATGACTATTAAGGACTATTTTTGGGTAATTATTAGTTTGCGATTCTGTACACAAGGCACATTATGACACATTTTAGATAAATTGAAAGGGAATTTCACAATTCAAACTAAACACTTATTTAACTCACGTTACGCACCGAAGTCAATCTAAGTAGGGGAGTGCCTACGTGCGCTCCCGAACGGGCGACCACACAGGGTTCGCCCCTACACATTGCAACGTCTTTCGACCACTTACTTAATTTAGTGAAGTTTGATATCCATATGCACAGTTTCGTCTTTGATGTAATCGAGCATCCCCATCAAGGCAACGGGTATCAATGACATGGCAACGGGTGCTGATTCAGGGTCTTTTTCTATCATCTGCTCAACTTCTCCTAACAAAATGACGAGCGCATCAATCATCATGATTTGTAAGGCAATCACGCGCTGAATCACATGACTCAGCACAGCCGGATTGCGCGTGTAATTGACGACCATATAGGTCGCAGCCAAGACAACAGGCATCATGGCGACTTGCACAATCGACATGCTCATCATCAAGGCTAACTTGATTTCGGCGGGGAGTTCCTGCATATTGCTTTGTGCTTCAATGGTTTTCGCCAAGCGTGCCATAATGGTTGCGGCGAGGCGTTGTGGGGCGCGAACATGAGGGGCTGTCGCTAGAGCCTGATGCACCTGCTCTAATTGGGTATTTTCTTGTGCTGCTTGTTCATCTTCGGCTAAAAACTGCCACAATTCCTCAGCCGTCTCAGCATCTAAAGCACCATCCAATTTCTCTTGCATCATACGACGATAATTCATACGCAACTCATCAAATTCCAGACAATCGGTTAATAGCTTCTTGTTGGTCTTCTGCGTTACCCATATTGCTGCTTAACAATGCTGCTAGTGCGCGGCGTGCGCGGAACAAGCGACTCTTCACTGCACTTTCTGTTGTCTCCAAAAATTCTGCAATCTCAGCATAACTATAATCATACCAATATTTCAAAATAATTCCGACGCGGTCATCTTCTGGCAATTCGCTCAACAAATTTTGAATATACTCACTATGCTCACTACGCGCCACTTGGGTTTCCGGATTCGGTATATCGGAACTGATGGCAAGCTGCATATCACTCGGTAACGGTTCATCCAACGACAAAAATTTCAGACGGCGTTTTCGTAAGCGGTCAATACAATGATTCGATGCAATCGACAGCAACCATGTTTTGAATGAGCGTGCGATATCATAGCGATTGATATTGTTATAGGCACGCATAAACGCCTCCTGTGTCGCATCTTCCGCTTCGGTACGCTCCCCAAGCATTCGATAACACAAGTTATAAACCGCATCTTGAAAACTATAAACTATTTCAGCAAAAGCGTCTTGGTCTGCCCGTTCACGAACAGCCAGAATCCATTCTAAAATAATTGGATCAGGTTCGGACACAATTCGTCTCTCAAGCCTCGATAACCTCCATCACAAATAAGGGGCATCTTGTTATCATGCTGTACGCAGAAAACACAATTTGCGTTGCACAAGTTATCCCTTACGGACTATTATAGCGGCAATATGTTGAGTCACACAGTAAAATAGGCATACTCAATATCAGAAGCAGGATAGAAATGCAGCTTTCGCCCCAAGCCTACAGCAATATGACTGATTACCTCGCTCGATTGTACGATGTTGCCCTCTATACTGTGCAAGGTATGAGCCATCCCGTCATCTTCTATCCGGCACAAGCGAGACAGCGCAATCATGTCGATAGCATTTTAGGGCATATCCCTAGCGCAACCTTGAGTAAAGACGATTTCACTATTTATGATTATGGCTATCTTCATTCGTTGCAAAATAGCCAACGGCATTTGTTCAATGGCACAACATTCGCGCTGAAACAAATTCGGACAAAACCGCTACGAATTGATGCCCACTTTGGCACATATTATGATATGCTGGCAACGTGCTATTCAATGGAGCAAGAACTGATTGACTCGTCCGATTCTAAATTTATTCGCTTGCCGCTACGCTCTCAATTGCATCGAGAATTATCCCCGAAAAATAGCCTGAGCGATGGGCGCGGACGCAGTGCAGCAATTGGTTGTGTGGCATTAATCGTCTTCAACGATGGCGAAGACTATCAGGCAATTATTTCACGGCGCACAAAATCTCATGCGACACGTTCCGACTCGTATCATTTGCTGCCAGCCTTCATTTTCCAGCCGATGAGTGAGGCGATGCGCGACAGCGAATGGAGTATTGAACATCATTTTTATCGGGAATGGCTAGAAGAATTATTCGGTATGGCAGAATCCGATTCAATGGATTTTTATCAGCATCCAGCACTGGTAGATTTACGTCAAATGCAAGACAATAAGCAAGCTGGATTGTACCTAACAGGGATGGCAATGAATCTACTGACATTGCGCCCTGAAATTTGTATGTTAACGTTGATTCATGATAGCGGATGGTGGCAACGGGTTAATGCGTCGGGTAGCCCTATCAAAGTAGCCCCATCGGAAAGCCGCGATGAGCTATTGTTGATACCCATTGCTGAGGATGATAATTTATTCTATGCCTTACCAGATAAAACTTTAACAGGCTTCGTTCCTCAAGCAATTCCAGCTTTGTGGGAAGGGGTGACACTCGCACGCGAAATTATCAATAATCTGTAAAAATCACAGATTCGCGGCTTATCTATTGGTGGGTCACAGCGGACGTGATATATCACGTCCCTACAGTTCAAAAAGGGTCATTTGTAGGGACAGCATACATGCTGTCCGCCGCAAAATACCAAAACATCATTTACTGAATCTGCTAATATAAAATCCTGACAACCGTTTTTTGTCATATACTGTCATTATATCTTCAAGAAAGTTGGCATGTTCATGCGACTCATATTAATTGGCTTCGGTACTGTTGGGCAGGGATTAGCACAAATCTTGCAAGACAAAGCCGCAGATTTGAAAAAACGACAAGGTTTCGAGGGGCGTATCGTGGGTGTGGCAACGGGGTCACGCGGCATACTCTACCATGATGATGGTTTATCGCCTGCGGATTTATTAGCGGCAATTGATAAGGGTAGTTTTGACCATTACCCCAATAGTGTGGGGCTGCATCGTTACAACGATGTTGTACAGATGATTCAAGCAGCGACAGCAGATGTACTTGTGGAAGCCTCACCGACTCATTTGGATAGCGGACAACCGGCACTATCGTACATGGAAGCGGCATTGCAAAGCGGCAAGCATGTTGTGACAGCGAACAAGGGGCCCATTGCACGCGATTTGTCTCATTTACAAGCAATGGCAGCCGACAATCAGGTTCAGGTACGCTTTGAAGCAACGGTCATGGCAGGGACACCTGCCGTTGCAACAGGCATTGACCTATTATCAGGTTGTACAATTAGTGAGGCACGCGGTATTCTCAATGGGACGACTAACTACATTCTGACGCAAATGGAAGAGGGGCTATCCTACGAAAAGGCACTCAAGCAGGCACAAACACTCGGTTATGCCGAGACTGACCCCACTGCTGATGTTGAGGGATGGGACGCGGCGGCAAAGGTCTTGATTTTGCTGTCGGCATTGTTTGGTCAACAAACTGCGCAGTCGGATTTATCAGTTACAGGAATCACAGCAATCACACAAGCTGATATTGAGGCGGCGAAAAAATCTGGCGAACGCTATAAACTCATTGCATCTGCAAACGCCACAGGGGGTCGTGTCCAAGCGATGCGGCTGCCATTGAGTGACCCACTCGCGCAAATTGGCGGTGCGACAAATGCCATCACATTCAGCACTGATTTAATGGGCGATATCACACTGATTGGAGCGGGTGCTGGAAAACTCGAAACAGGCTATGCACTCTTAGCAGATTTACTCGCCATTCATCGCCAACAGTGTGTTTGAGCGACGTTAGGAAAACTGAGAATAGTGCTATATTAATTGTTTATCGTTAAACTACACCTATAATATTAAGCATATCGCATAAAAGAGATGTGGGAAAAATGATTTCTCTAAGAGATGAAGAAATGCTACCGAACAGATATAAAAAACGTGTATTAGTGGTTGAAGATGACCCTCATCTATTAACTGGTATCCGCGATATTCTGCAACTAGAAGATTATAGTGTTCTCACGGCGAAAAATGGTCAAGATGGCTTAACCGTCTTGCAATCTGACCCTGATAATCCGCCGGATGTCATTGTGTCAGATATTATGATGCCGCATATGGATGGTTTTGAATTTCTCGAAAAAGTGCGCGAAGAAGATAAATGGGTACTCGTGCCTTTCATCTTCTTAACCGCTAAAGGGGAAAAGACAGACCAACATCGTGGTCGTCGTTTGGGCGCGGATATTTACCTGACAAAACCCTTTGATGCTGAGGATTTACTGGTTGCTGTCTCATCGGTGTTAAAGCGTACTGGCAATATTAAGCGCGTGGCGGATGACAAAGAGATGGATCAGAAACGCAAAATCTTGACCATCCTAAACCATGAGTTCCGCACGCCCTTGACCTTGGTAGTCGCTTATGCAGAAATGCTGAAAGAATTTGAACCCGATACTATGAATGATGAAGAAGTGGTGTCTTTCTTACAGGGTGTCAATTCCGGCGCTGACCGCCTACGACGTTTGGTGGAGAATTTTATTTCGCTGGTTGAGTTAGATAGCGGCGAGGCAAAGAAAACGGTTGAATGGCGGAGTCGTCCAGTAGATGATATTACCATGATTATTGATGATGCTATGCGTCAAGTTGAACTGCCGGAACAACGTCCGCGTAATTGGCAGCGCGATATTGCCCCCAACTTGCCGACGATTGTCATTGATGTGCAATATATGACGATTGCTATCCGTGAAATGCTCGATAATGGGGCGAAATTTTCTAGTGCCGGTCAGACGATTACGATTTCAGTGCATTGCGTGAATAACCATCTTGAAATCCAAGTAACGGATGCCGGACGCGGCATTGCATCGAACGAACTCGAAAATATCTGGCAACCGTTCTACCAGATAGAGCGCGAACAATACGAAGACCAAGGCGCAGGAAGTGGTTTAGCGATTGTGGATGGCTTTGTCAAATTGCACAATGGAACGCGCCATGTCCAGAGCAGTCTGGGGCAAGGCAGCGTGTTTAGCATCCGCATCCCTATCAATTCTGAAACCAATTAGGCAATTGCTGCGTATACAACACAAATCACCAATAGCATTTTGCAACATAACGCTGTTCGTGTATACTGAATACAACAATCATTTTGTATAAGACATGATAGGGGATGGCTAAACAATGCCCAATCTATTCCAGAAAATCAATACCCTAATTAGTGCTAATTTGCATGGTTTAGTAGACCGTGCACTGGAAGGCAATTCCGTGAAGGTGATGGATGAATATATCCGTCAGGTGGAACGGAATTTAGAAGCACTAGAAGACTCCGCAGCGACAGTGGGCGGTACCGTTCGCACACTGAAGCGTAAGTATGAAGAATTCGCTAATCAAGCTGAGAGGCTAGACCGCGATATTGATACCCTCATCCTGAAAGGGAAAGACGACCTCGCAGGTGCGGCTCAGGCAGAATTGAATACCAAGCAAGAACTCGCACAAGAATATTATGAACAGTGGCAGTCGCAAGAAAAACAATATCGTGGAATGCTCGATATGCGCCTAAAACTGGAAACTCGTTTGACCACCATTAAGCAAGAGCGTGAACGTCTGCGCGCCCTGATTGAACTGGCAGAAACTAAGAAGGTTATGACGAAAACCATCGTCAGCCTTGATGCGATTGCCAATGTGGATGATGCCGAAATCAGTGGGCTTGCCGACCAGATTCGCGCCCGTGTTGACCGCGAAGATGCGCGGCTGGAAATTGCCCAAATGAAACTGGGTGAAGAAATCGAAGAAGCTGTTGGCGGTGGGATGGTTGAAAGCCAACTCGATGAACGTCGTCAGCGTTTGCTGGGTGACAAGGGCTAAATTCGATAAGATCTAATTTCGCATTTACGACGGACAGCATGTATGCTGTCCCTACTTTTTTTGGATTGTAGGGACGTGATATATCGCGTCCGTTGCAACACAAAACACAAATCAGGTTTGAAATGACATTTGAACCATGTTTGAATCAGCTTCTTGAAGAGAGTCTTTGACTCTTGCTTCACCTATTCTACGCCCGATTGTGGTAAAATTAGCCTAAGTAGTCAACACATAGAGGATTTTTTGACATGAGTGAGCGCGAGAATGTGCGCCAAAAAGTGCTTGGCACCTTATTGACGAATGCCATATTGCGCTGGGAAACATTTGCTACGCTGTTAATTACCATGATTCTGTTTATCGCCGTGCCGCAATTTAACCTACTCGGTATAGATTTGCCGTCATGGTTTTGGCTAGTATTAGGCGGCGTAGCAGAAGGCGCACTGATTTGGTCAACGTTGACCGACCCCGAAGAAACCCAACAAGCGATAGCGCGAGAATTTGAGAGTCAATATGATTTGGCGCATGTTCGTAATGCTGTTTCACGAGACCGTCTCAAAAAAGCGATGGAATATCGTCGTAACATGATGAAACTCCAAAAGCAACGCAAAGGAGCCGGACGCGCCCAGTTCAATGACACCATTACCGATGTCAATGATTGGATTGCCGCTATGTATGGGCTTGCTTTGCATATTGATACATTTGAAGGCAACGCACTGATTGAAAGTGATATGAAGTCCGTGCCACAACAAATTGAAAAAGTCAAAATTCGTATTGACCGCGAACGTGATGAGCGTGTTAAAGGCGACCTTGAAGGGCAGTTAGAATTGCTGGAACGCCAACGGCTGAATTTGGAATCTACTAAGAATAGTATCAGACGGGCTGAAATTGCGCTTGAAAGCACACTATCATCGTTAGGCACTATGTATGCCCAAATGTCGTTATTAGGCACACGAGCAGGCGGTACGGATAGCTCACGTTTCCAACGCATACGCCTCGAAATCAAAGATGAGGTCAATAGCTTACAAGATACGATTGATGCGATGGAAGAAGTCCAATCTCAAAGTTCCATGTTGCACAATTCATAACCTCAGAGGATTATGGACATTAAAACGGACGAGATATATCTCTCGTCCCTAGACTTTGGCACATTAAAGTAGCCTACGGCGATATGTCGAGAGCTACTTTTCGTTATAAAGTGTTATAAAAAGACGAAGTGAGGGCTAAGAGCGTGCCGCACCATAGATAGCATTGGACAAGCCCTGCAAA
>JAUZRW010000104.1 GCA_030950085.1 Anaerolineae bacterium | reverse complement strand
TTTGACCTATAACCGTATTGTCGTAGATGGCGATACCAGTACAAATGATATGGTTGTATTATTGGCAAATGGCGCGAGTGGTGTTAGTTTGTCGTCGGCTGCTGATGTGGCACAATTTGAACGAGCATTGACGCAACTTGGCACGTATCTTGCCCAAGAAGTTGTGCGCGATGGTGAGGGCGCGACGAAATTCATCACCATCAACATAACAGGGGCAGTGTCTGATGAGGATGCTGAAAAAATTGCCCATACTATTGCCGCTTCTCCATTGGTAAAAACAGCTTTCTATGGCAATGATGCCAATGTCGGACGCATCTTAATGGCGGCAGGACGCGCAGGGGTTGAGTTTGGCCCTGATAAATTATCGCTATGGATGTCATCGGGCGAAGAACTATTTGAAGATGATAGAGGCTTATTACTCTTCCAAGAGGGCATCCCGACACACTATAGTGAAAAGGAAGCAACGGCTATCATCAGCGAAGATAGTGTTTATGTGACACTTGATTTGAATACGGGCGATGGTCAGGCTCTTGTCTGGACATGTGATTTTAGCCATGACTATGTGAGTATTAATGCTGAATATCGTTCGTAACGGTGTCGCAAATAATTCAGGCAAATTAGCCGTAGGATAAGAGGTTTTCTGAATGAGCAAGGGTGTTCTCGTATTAGAGGATGGACGGATTTTCTCTGGTGAAGGTTTTGGCATTGAAGGCGTTCAAACAGGGGAAGTGGTATTCAATACGTCAATGACGGGCTATCAAGAAATTTTGACTGACCCTTCCTATTATCGACAAATCGTGACAATGACTGTGCCACATATTGGCAATACAGGCATCAACCTAGAAGATGTTGAATCAGCAAAAGTGTGGGTATCGGGTTTTGTGGTGCGTTCGCTGAGTCCGATTGTGAGCAACTGGCGTAATCGCGGTGATTTGGATACTTATCTCAAAGAGCAGGGCGTGATTGGTTTATCCGAAGTAGCGACTCGTGCATTGGTGCGCCATATCCGCGAAAAAGGGGTGATGCGTGCGGCAATCGCACATGGTGATGCAGCAGATGATACGGCTGAATTACTCAAAATCGCACAAGAATCACTCGATATGTCGGGCGCAAATCTCGTGGATGATGTGACGACACCTGAGCCTTATAATTGGACAGAACAGAGCGACCCACAGTGGTATGCAGACCATGAATACAATCCTGACGGTCTCCTAATTTTAGCCTATGATTATGGTATCAAGAACAATATTTTGCGGATGCTGACCGATAGAGGCTTGCGTGTACGAGTTGTTCCGGCACAGATGACTCCTGATGAAATGATGGCACAAAATCCGGCAGGAGTTTTCCTGAGCAATGGACCCGGCGACCCCGCAGCCGTCGGTTATGCGATTGATAATGTGAGGAATCTCTTGGGTGAAGTGCCGATTTTTGGAATTTGTCTCGGACACCAGATTCTATCGCTGGCATTAGGCGGAAAAACAGAAAAAATGCGCTTTGGGCATCGCGGCGGCAATCAGCCCGTGAAAAATTTGCTCAATGGCAATGTGGAAATTAGCTCGCACAATCACGGTTTCGCTGTCAAACAAGATAGTGAACTCAGTGGCGGCGAAGTGACTCATATCAACCTCAATGACAATACCATTGAAGGTGTGCGTCATACAGGCTTACGAGCCTTTAGCGTGCAATACCATCCCGAAGCCTCACCGGGACCCCATGACTCGCTCTATCTCTTTGATGAGTTTGTCAATGCGGTCAAAAATAATGATAAAATAATCAGTAACAAGTAGTTTATAGTGCTGAGTGCCTAGTTATGAGTGCCGAGAAAAAGCCAACTGAGAAGCGTCCGATTACATTGAACGGTGTATTCGAGATAAGTTCAGTGGATGCCTACAAAAAAATCGAAGTAGTAGATGGTGATTGGAGTCAAGCGGATGTGCACTTTTATCGCGGTCATGGCATGTTATCTGGTGTGATTCACGGGAATCTCCTTTATTGCTTTTCGGCATTTATGAAAGAAAATCCGATTGGACGAGCCTATGCAGGTAGCGTCGGCTTTGTGATGGAAGGCAATCGTGACAATATTCAACTGATGCGACGTACTGATGTGTCATTTGTTCTTAAAGAGCATGTTCCTACAGAAAATCGTGATGAACCTTATTATCGCGCACCTGATTTAGCAGTAGAAGTGGTTTATCGAGATTTTGCAGATGATATGTTTCAGCGTATAGATGATTTTTTATCACACGGGACAGAACAAGTTTGGGTAGTTGCACCATCCCCGAAAATTATTTGGGTCTATGCACAGGATGGCACAGCAAAAGCCTATCGTTCAGGCGATACTCTATCCGGTGGTGATTTACTGCCCAGTTTTGAACTTGATATAGCGAAGGTGTTTGAAACATGAATATGTTTTCCCAAGGTTCTGTTTGAAATGGGATTAATGCTGTTAATTGTAGAACGTATGTAAAGGTAACTATGCCAAAACGGACAGATATTGAAACGATTATGATTATCGGCAGTGGACCCATTGTTATCGGGCAAGCTGTCGAATTTGATTATAGCGGTGTACAAGCGTGTAAGGCATTGAAGGAACTTGGTTATCGTGTGGTGCTGGTCAATAGCAATCCCGCCACGATTATGACCGACCCTGAATTTGCTGATGCGACTTATGTTGAACCGCTTACTGTTGATATGTGCGATAAAATCATCGCCGAAGAAAAACCTGATGTACTACTTCCAACAGTCGGCGGACAGACTGCGCTCAATCTCACACTGGATTTGAAAAAAGCAGGTGTCCTAGATAAGCATGGCGTGGAAATCATCGGCGCAAAATTAGAGAGTATCGAAGTTGCTGAGGACCGTGAAATCTTCAAGGCCGTGATGAGCGAAATCGGTCTCAAATCGCCGCGTAGTGAGGTGGTTGGCTCAGTGGAAGATGCGCTTAAGGTGGCAGATGAAATCGGCTATCCGGTATTGATTCGCCCGTCATTTACGCTCGGTGGCTCAGGTGGGGGTGTGGCTTATACGCCAGAGGAATTGAAAAAAGTCGTGGCTAACGGCATCCATCAATCGCCTGTGCATGAGGTACTAATCGACCAGAGTCTGCTCGGCTGGAAAGAGTACGAACTGGAATTAATGCGCGATAACAAAGGCAATTTTGTTGTTGTTTGCTCAATAGAAAATCTTGACCCAATGGGTGTCCATACCGGCGATAGTATCACGGTTGCGCCAGCACAAACCCTCACCGATAAAGAATTACAACGTTTGCGGAATTACTCACGCATGATTTTTGACTGCATCGGCATCACGACAGGCGGTGCGAATGTGCAATTTGCGATTAACCCTGATGATGGTGAAGTCTTCGTGATTGAGATGAATCCGCGTGTGTCGCGTTCATCAGCATTAGCAAGTAAGGCGACAGGTTTCCCGATTGCGAAAATAGCGGCATTATTGGCTGTTGGCATGACACTCGATGAAATCTCGAACGATATTACTCGTGTGACACCTGCTAGTTTTGAACCTTCACTAGATTATGTCGTTGTGAAAATCCCACGCTGGGACTTCAAGAAATTCGCTGGTGTGAATGAAATACTCGGTGTGCAGATGAAAGCTGTAGGTGAAGTGATGGCGATTGGTCGCACTTTCCCCGAAGCATTGCAAAAAGCTGTTCGGGCGCTTGATATTGGCATTGATGGTCTCGGCGCGAAAATTGAGCATGTGACAACCCCTGAAACATTACGTGTTCCAACTGCCCAACGACTCTATCAGATAGCAACATCCATTCGCGGCGGAGTCCGCTTAGAAGAGATTGTCAAACAGACACAGTTTGATATGTGGTTTGTTCAGCAGATGCAGGAAACATTGCAAATCCACGATACGATTTTGACGCAAAACCTCAAACTAGATGACCTTAATAAGCGAGATTTTCTCAGATTAAAGCGTTATGGCTATAGTGATGCTTATATCGCACAACTCGTCAATGAAGACGAAATAGCCGTGCGTGAACGACGTAAATCGCTTGGAGTTGTGGCAAATTACTATCGTGTCGATACCTGCGCGGCAGAATTTGAAGCACAGACACCCTACCTCTATTCAACCTATGAAGAAGATAGCGAAGTCTTCCCATCAGACAAACAAAAAGTGATGATTCTTGGAGGTGGTCCCAATCGCATTGGGCAGGGCATCGAGTTTGATTATTGTTGCGTTCATGCTTGTTTTGCGCTCAGTGATATGGGTTATGAGACGATTATGGTCAATTGCAATCCTGAGACTGTCAGTACCGATTATGACACCGCAGACCGTCTCTATTTTGAACCCCTGACCACAGAAGATGTGCTGAATATCATTGATGTCGAAAAGCCGGATGGGGTGTTGGTGCAATTTGGCGGACAAACTCCCTTGAATATTGCAGGTGAACTGGAAAAAGCAGGTGCGCCTATCTGGGGGACAACAGTTGAGACGATTGACCTTGCCGAAGACCGCAAACGCTTCAATGCTCTGATGGAAGAATTGAGTATTCCACAACCGGCGGGTGCAACGGTCTTATCGCGTGAGGAAGCACTAGCAGCAGCGAAGAAAATTAGTTATCCGATACTGGTGCGTCCGAGTTATGTGCTGGGTGGGCGCGGTATGGCGATTATCTTTGAGGAATTAGGATTACTTCAATGGCTAGATAACAATGTTGAATGGTCAGGGCATCCGGTGTTGATAGACCAATTTTTAGAAGATGCCTTTGAGGTCGATGTTGATGCCCTGTGCGATGGTACAGATGTCACCATTGGCGGTATTATGCAGCACATTGAAGAGGCAGGAATCCATAGTGGCGATTCGGCGTGTGTACTGCCCCCCTACAAAATTCCCCAATATCATCTCGATATTATCCGTGATTATACACATCGTATCGGCAAACGCTTACAGGTGAAGGGTTTGTTCAATATCCAATTTGCCATTAAAGACGAAGAAGTCTACGTATTAGAAGTGAATCCCCGTTCGAGTCGTACAGTGCCATTTGTTAGTAAAGCGACAGGAATCCCATTGGCGCGATATGCCGCGATGATTGCTGCCGGAAAAACACTTCAAGATTTGGATTTCTTAGAAGAACCGCATGTTGATGGTTTTTTTGTCAAAGAAGCGATGTTGCCATTCCAGAAATTTCCCGGTGTGGATGCACGATTGGGACCCGAAATGCGCTCTACAGGTGAGGTCATGGGACATGCCAGTAATTTTGGACATGCCTTCGCCAAAGCACAAATGGCGACCAACTCACCATTGCCCGAATCAGGCACTGTCTGTATCAGCGTGAATGATATGGACAAGGCGACTGTGACGCGCATCGCCCGTAATTTGCATCGCATGGGTTTTAAGATTATAGCGACGCACGGTACGGCTGAATGGCTCAATCGTTACAATGTCCCCGCCGAGCGCATCAATAAATTGGCAGAAGGTTCACCGCATATTGTTGATGCCTTGGAAAATGGCGAAATTCAATTGATGATTAACACGCCGTTGGGTGGTCAGGCACATGAAGACGGCGCAGCAATTCGCAGCATGTGTTATCAGGTCGATGTGCCGATTATCACGACCATGAGTGCTGCGATGGCAAGTATGGAAGGCATCAAGCGCCGCAGCGAAAAACCCCTCAAAGTGCGGAGTTTGCAGAAACACCATAAGGTTAATGGTCTCAAGTTATGACAGTTTTCTGGTGCTGATGGGCGGATTTTTTGGCGATGTCCGCCCCTCTTTTCTACTGATGAGTCGTGACAACTGATTCATATGTGGTTAATTTTGAACCTAAGTCATCGCATCACGCAGAGCCGTAATTGCCTCTTTTTCGATATTGTGAACGACCATCACTTTTTCCGCGAGATTATTTTTTAGCTGACTCATTCCACTCTCATCTAATGGAAAATTTTCACTGATAGATTGAAAGTATTGCGCGTAAGAATGTTAATCTGTGGGTCGTGACCTTCGTAGTGGAAAATGAAGTAACCGAAGTTCGCGCCGCCACTGATTCCAAACAGCGAGGCATCTGAATAGGCTTCGTTGGTATGAGGTGCTTTGTAACCAGAATAAGCTAAGGCATTATGAATACAACTTGATTGCCAGTAGTAGCCACCAAAGTTATTATAATTTTCGAGCATTGGCATGAGGTGTTTCTCCTGTATTTGTGATATTTGCTAGAACACCCGTAGTATAGGGGCAAATTCAGGAGAGATGAAAAAAGTGCGATATAGTCGGCAGATTTATTACGCACTTGCGTATGAAATTGTAGGGGCGCACCCGTGTGTGCGCCCGAAAATAACAGTCAACTGCGTAAGTCCTAAATGTATGAAGTCCCCAAATTTGCTTTAAGAAAAATCGGGGACTTCACAATGATTTATTCTTCACCTGCCTCACTAGGGTGATAACTATCCAAAATTGAGCCACCTATAAATTCACGGAGTAACGATGTATCCGGTATCATAGTCGTCTGTTGCGGTGTCAACGGTTCTACCCAGCGCAAAAATGATAAGAGCCGATTCGCTTCAATATGAGGTGGGGTGCTGGTCGGAACTTGTAGTAAAAGGGGTTCTGCAAGTGACCTTAAAGCCGCTAATTCATAGGGCAAGGCAGAATTAAACATCACATCTGCATTTTCTTGATAAGGAAAAATGTTGCGTTTTTCGCCGCGACGGACACTTTGCCAGCGCGATAATGTGTCGATTGCATTGTAACCCCGACTGCGTGCATCGCGTACTAAACGTCGTAAGAGCCGCACATCCGTCGTTGGGATACGATTGTGACTGTCGATGTTGAGTTGCGACATCACCGATACATAAACACGAAAAACACTGCTTGTCGGCAATTCTGGCAATAACTCAGGATTCATGCCGTGAATACCCTCCAGAATGACAATTTGCCTATCGAGCAATTGCGCCCAGCGTCCCGGTTCGCTTTTGCCGAGTTGAAAGCTAAATTTAGGCAATTGTACCCGTTCGCCAGCCATCAAATGCAATAAATGTTGGTTCAACTTCTCACGGTCTAAGGCATAGAGCGACTCAAAATCGTAATCGCCATTTTCATCACGCGGCGTTCGCTCACGGTCAACGAAGTAATTATCCATTTCTATCGTGTAGGGGCGCAAACCATTCGCCAATAACTGAATCGCAAGCCGCTTAGAGAAGGTCGTTTTGCCAGCCGATGAGGGTCCAGCAATCAAGATGATGCGGACACCATTTTCGTGCTGTTGCCGAATCTGCGCGGCGATAGCAGCGACATTTTGTTCATGAAGAGCTTCTGCTACGAGAATAATTTCATCAATGCGATTATGACGAACCAGATGATTCAAGCGCCCAATATCTTCAATTTGCAGTTTTGCCAACCAATCATCGGCTTGATGAAAAACGGTGTGTAATTTTTCATGCAGATGCAAATCGTGTAATTCAGTTGGGGTCTCTCTACGTGGATATTGCAGAATGAAGCCCCCATCAACCTTCATCAGTCGAAAAGTCTGTAAATAGCGGGTTGATGGCACCATATACCCAAAATAATAATCGTCACGTTCGCGCAAGGAATAGAGCGTGAGGTTGTCACGAGTACGGGCTTCTAGCAAGCGCACTTTATCGTTATCGCCGCGTTGTGCGAACAATTGACGGGCTTCTTCTAGTGAAACCATCCGTTTGCCAATTGGATTATCTTCGGCAACGATATCGCACATTTTTTGTTCAAGTTCTGCGATGTCGCTATCCGTTAAGGGGTCTCGATTAACGACTTCGCAGAAAAAACCACCATCATACACCGCGTAATTGACATTAACTTGTGTCCCTGACCACAGTTCATCGACGGCAGTTGTCATCAGCAAAACAAGCGAGCGGCGATAAATGCGCCCACCGTCACTTTCTTTCAAGGTTACGGGGCGCACTGTCACATCTTGGTTGATTGGGTAGGTCAATTCGCGTAACTTGCCATCAACGACGGCTGCAATGAGTGGAGCTTGCGATGTTATCCAACCTAATTCCTTAGCCTGTTGTAAATAGGTTTCTAGTTTTTCTCCAATGGGACCCGATAATACTTGTCCGCTTTCTAGTGTAAGATGCACATTTTCTCGTGCGGCGGCTTCTCGAATAGCGACAACATTCTTTTCCATAACGAAATCCTTACATGATTACTACATAGTTTGTTGCAAATACTGACTTGATAAATTTGTTTTATGATATAATTAATCATATAGACAAATGGACAGACTCGGCTAATCAATATGTCGGAAATTGATAAATCTCAAAATACGAACAACAATCAGCAATCATACGAAGATGAAAGCCGTAAAACTCAGGCTGTAAAGCGACCCAAGATGAGGCGTCGCCTCCAACTCCCAGATGACGACTCAGGCGATATTGGGAAACGCACAACAATCTTATCGACGGATAATCCATTGCTGCGACGTGCGCTCAACCAAAATGCAAGTGCTGACCACAATGGTACTACATCTGTCGGCGAATCGCGTGAGGTGATTTTGCTTGTGCGCGGCATGATAGAACGTCTTATGATGGCAGAACACAAAGCCCATACGTTAGGTCGTTTTGATATGGGTGTCAAAGGGGATGATGAAGTTGACCTAACACCCTATGGCGCAGCCGATAGAGGAGTCTCACGTTATCATGCTATTTTACAATTAGATGATAGTCATCTTTACCTGACTGACCTTGGTAGCACCAATGGCACCTATGTCGCCGGTGAACGCTTAGAACCCAATACACCGACTATCATTCGCAAAGGCGATGAGGTATTGCTAGGACGATTGGCGATACAGATTATGTTCCGTTAGTCCTACAATCAATATCAGTAAAAACAAAGGCGAGTGCAGATAATGTACTCGTTTTTTTGTTCTTTAGCTTTACGTCGCGTTCTCTGCTGCTATAATCGCTTGCCTATTGATACCCTATAGAAAGAGTCTGTTGGATGCCCAAAGCTCACGAAAAATTCCTCAAAGAAATTTTGATACCTGAAAATGATTTACAGGCGCGAATTGCCGAACTAGGAGCGCAGATTTCTAAAGATTATGCGGACAAAGACGATTTGTTGCTGATTTGCATACTAAAAGGCGGGGTGATGTTCATGACCGACCTGTCACGTCATATCACTGTGCCGCACGCCATTGATTTTATGGCAGCGAGTAGTTACGGTGTAGGAGCGCGGTCTAGCACTGGGCGAGTACGATTGGATATGGATGTCACATCGCAAATACGAGACCGCCACGTTCTCATTGTGGAGGATATTATTGATAGTGGCTATACATTGCGCTTTGTGCTAGATACATTGAAAGTGCGTCAACCGGCTAGTTTGCGACTATGCACACTCTTAAATAAGCAGTCGCGCCGTGCTGTAGACATTCCCCTAGATTATGTCGGCTTCAATATCGAAAATAAATTTGTCTTCGGCTATGGGCTAGATTTAGACGAAAAATATCGTAATCTGCCTTTCATCGGTGTTGTGGATATTGAGGAGCTTGGTAACAATGACTAATTTAACCCCTCGACACCCTCAAAGCCGCAATTTACTATGGTCTGATAGCATCTTGGATTTGCAAGATATATTGCACGGGCAAATTGGCGATGAACTTTATATCGTCGGTGGCGCAGTGCGTGATGCTTTTTTACATCACCCGATAAAAGACCTCGATTTGGCGACTCCCGGTGATGCCGTAAAAATTGCCAAGTTGATAGCGAATAGACTGCATGGTGATATATATGTCATGGATGCCGAAAGAGGTGTCGCACGGGCATTAGTAGATACCGCAGAAGGGCGTTTAGTAATTGATGTTGCCCATTTTCGCGGTGATGATTTACTCGCAGATTTGCAAGGGCGCGATTATACCGTTAATGCTATGGCGGTGGATTTACGTGGTGACTTGAATTTACTGATTGACCCCCTCAATGGTGAACAAGATGCAACAGACAAAGTGATGCGGCGTTGTACCCCACAATCACTCCATGATGACCCGATTCGTGGCTTACGAGCGGTGCGTCAGAGTGTGCAACTCAAATTTAAGATAGAGCCACAGACTCGTGAAGATATTCGTGCCGAATCAGCAAACCTGATGGCGACATCACCAGAACGAGTGCGTGACGAATTTTTTGCATTGCTGGCATTGCCGAATGTAAGAATGGGCTTGCGTGTTGCCGATGCACTAGGATTGCTCACGCCGATTGTGCCAGAAATTGACCTTTTACGAGATGTAGAACTGCCATCTCCACATGTCTTCAATGCCTATGACCATGTTCTGGAAACCGTTTCATTGATGAGTTCAATTGTTGATGTGATTGGCTATCGGCGCAGTGATAATAGCACAGCCTCGTTTGGATTAGGCATGTTAGCCATGCAATTTGACCGCTTCCGCGTGCAACTCAATGAACACCTTGCTACCACATGGGCTGATGAGCGTTCGCATCGCGGGCTTCTGGTATTTGCTGCCTTGCTTCATATCCCCGAACCCGAAAATCACAGTAAAAATGTGAGCAAAATAATTTCTAAGCGTGCCGCTGCCTTGAAAATCAGCAGTCACGAAAAAAAGCGGCTGACAGGCATGATTGCCTATTTTGAGCAAGCTATTACCCTTGACTCGCAATCACCACTCGCCTTGCATCGTTACTGGTATCCGCTACGGGCTATGGGCGTTGATGCTTGTTTGCTAGGATTGGCACATTATCTAGCGACTTACGGCAGCCAACTCAAACAAGATGATTGGCTGGCTCAGGTTGAACAAGCCGTTTTGTTACTACAAGCCTATTTTCTGCACTATGATTCTGTGGTTGCGCCGCCGTCTATCATCAATGGTCATGAATTGATGGAAGAACTCGCTATAGAAGCGAGTCCTATTATTGGAGAATTGTTGACACTCATCCGCGAAGGTCAGGTCATAGGGGAGATTATAACACGAGACGAAGCATTATCAGCCGCACGCCAATATTTAGATTCACAAAAATAAAGTCGAGGCGCAATCATGATACGCCTCTAGCAAATTACAACAACTCTAATAAACGTTCACGGGCATCATCTTGGGGGACTTCAAAATGAATGCTCATAGTTTTAGGATTGCGTGCGCTACTCGTGAGACCGAGAACCATATCTTTTGGCATCAGTAGCATCCGTGCAAACATATTGAGTAGTTGTGTATCACCTAAAATAGTATGCAGATTCCGTTCTTGCCCCCAATCACTCGCGGCGATATGGCGTACCAACATACGGGCGAGTGACATGCGCGGCGAGTAACGGTCTCTAATACTCATAAAACTCCCCGATAATTGCGATGGGTCAAGTTCTTCCCACATATTATCACGCGGTTTTTGTAGCATAATTTCTACCGGAACAGGGGGCGCGAATATATCATACGTATCACATATTTCAGTTGCAATGGTCTCAAGTTCTTTTTGTTCCACGATTATTCCTTCACAAGCGATTCGAAAAACCAGAGTAACGTTTTACCATAACGGCGTTCATCATAATCTCGCAGGTGGTCAAATAAAACATCTTCTTTTTCTTGCGGGTCAATCTGGACAATAACGATGGTTTGCGGTGCTAACCATGCTGGATTGCTATCAATAGCTCGCATCGTTTCTAGCCATTGCCCTTTATATTGGGGTGGTGCGATGAAAATATAATCAAAGTCATTGTCGGGTATTTTATTGAGCATATCAAGCACATCCGTCAAGCGGACTTCGGCACGCTCTTTGAGTTTTGTGATGGCAAGATTATCATCAATTGTCTTCAACGCCATGCGGTCAATTTCTGTAAATAAAGCATAATCCGCCCCCCGACTGAGAGCCTCAATACCAACTGCGCCTGTTCCACCATATAAATCGAGAAAATTCGCGCCGACGATATTCGTGCCAATGATGTTGAAGAGAGATTCTTTTACTCTATCCATAATCGGACGAGTGCTATCGCCCGGAACAAGTTTTAAGCGACACCCTTTGGCACTTCCGCCAATAACTCGTGATGACATAATATTCCTAACTCATTAAGTGGTCAGATTTAGCCAGCAGAAATACGGACAATATCGCGTGCTGCTTGTAAATTAGATAATGGTGCTGTTATCGGAATGGCAGTGCCACAGCCCAATATTAAGTGCCGCCGACCCATGAGACTCATTGCCTCTCGCCCAACATTGCGTATGACAGCTGGTGTCGCTAGATGCAAATGCTTGTTTTCTCCTAAACCACCACATAATGCCCCACGAAATTCTACGGGCGCACGGTCTAAGGGTGGACGCGCTTCTTGGTCAGACCAGTTTAACACCTGTACGTTAGCATCAGCAAAGAGGTGTAGCATCGGCGCACGACCATTGACTTGTATCATATTAAACCACCATGCGCTCGGAATGGAGTCTAAAATTTTGGAATCATAGGGCAATCCAAATGTTTTATACTCTTTTTCTGTGAGAATCTCATAAGATGCTTGCTCAGTGATATATAAAATACCTGCAATTCCACTATGACGTAGTGTTTCAATAAAGCGTAGTGTCGTTTCTGTGATGGCATTGAGACCAGTACGAAGGCGGTCTGCTTGAGTACGCATATGTTGGAGCAGCAAATCACGTCCGGCAAGGCGCTCTGCTTGTGCGAGTGGGCTATAAATAACTTGCACAAAGGGGATATTTTCGGGCGTGAAGGCTTGATTGAGCAAACGCAAACATTCGACTTGCTTGCCTATATCACCACGCTCAGGTGTCAGTGGGCGTAGTTCTGTCCAATCCAATGAACGGCTAATAACACGCCGCATAATATCACGCTGCCCATTGAGAGTGCCTTGCCAAATATCTTGTAAACCATAACCCACCACACTGAAATTGTGGGAGGGTTGAACAACCACGAAATCCCAATCGAAATATTGCTGAAAACGTACCAGTGCTTGGGCGAAATCGGCGGCACGCTGGTCATCACCGGGCCAATGTCGCCATAAAGCCACCGGAATACGGTCTACAATATCACCTGCGATTGCTCTTTCGAGTCGGCTGCGTTTTTCCATTGTCATTAAAGAGTTAGATGCTGGTTCGGGCGCTTGTTATCACGTCCAACCATGAAATTAAGAACTGACTTCTGCAAGACGTTGTTTAATCATGATTTGCAGCATCAAGAAACGGTCATCATCATAGCTATCGAGGTTATTTGCACCATGACGACCATCAACAGCCGAAATTTCATCTTCGGCATCCAGCGCGTCTTGTGCCAATTGATAGGCGGTTTCAAAAGCCTCCTGTGCGCCACTATTATCATTATTCGCACGACGGGCTAATCCCAGCCCATAAAGGGCATCTAAATGTTTAGGCGTTTTAGCAAGAATCTCTTCAAATAGGTTTATCGAAGCCGGATTATTACCAGAACGGTGCATACGCCATGCTTCGCCAATCCGTTCTTCAGTGGGCATTGTTGTCATTATTTTATTTCCTTCCATAAATTGATTATTCCATTCACGTAACTACTCAGTTGGAGGGTATTTGTATCCTAAAAATGACCTCCAAGTTATTTAAGTCCCCCTCCTTGATGCTTCGGGGAGGGGGATTTAGGGGGTGGGGTGAGCAGTTACCTATTCACTACAGTAACGATGGCTATTCTAACAAAGTGTCTGCCTTTAGCACAAGCCGCGCTATTGAATGGTCAATGGAATAGGCAACAAACTACCGATAGGTTGCCGATTACGAATATAGAAATTCACCACACCATCACATTGAGGAGTACAATACCACATCATGACTTCAACCACATAGTCACCAATGGGTACATCTTGCGGTAAACGAATTTGATAGCGGTCTTCCATGTATAAATTTCCACCATCAGAGATATTGCTAGCCCAAAGTGAGGTTGGGTAATATCCGGGTGGACGATTGCCGCTTTCATAGACAATGGTGTCGCTTTCTATGTTCCGAATTCGGATACTCACCTGATAAAGACTATCACTTTGGCGGATAGCTCTCCAATATAATGATAGCGAGATAGTATCCCCTGCTGCGATAGGGTCATCTGGCATCCGATAGCCTACAAAGTCCAAATGACTGTCAGTGCCGTAAACTGTCGTGAAATCCCTATTTTCTAGTCCATAATAAGTAGGTTCACGCAGATTATTAAGGGCATCTCGTAGCGACGGTAGAGTACGGCTTGCGATGCCAATCATGAATAAGAATACCAGTAAACGCACAGTACCGATTGATAATAAGTGTGTTTTGTAGAATATATTGGGCGAAGCTACCATGCGCCGCCATGCTAAAATAATGGCAAATCCCAACATTGTATAAGTCATTATCCATGCAGCGACACGGATGGACACCGTTTCCATAGCAATTGTTAAACTACCATTAGATGCAACGGGGAGATTCAGTTGTATCAAACCAGTCGCTTCATCAACTGCAAGCGGAATCGCTACATTGTCTAGTTCTGCACGCCACCCCAGAAAATAGGCTTGTTCATAAATGATTGTTGTCGGGGCTTGTGTAAACACACTATAACGGGCGAAATGTGTTCCTAATTCTGACAATGAGAGTTGGGCTAAATTTGTATTCCTAAAGCGACTGCGACTGTTGAATGGAACTTCTAAAGAAGATTCTGATGCTGCGAAGACATCCCTTGTTAGGGTTGTAGGATAGATAGCATGTGTCGGTAGCAGGGCAAGGTTGTTGGTATCAGATTCATACTGGAATTGGTCGGATGGGCTAACGCTGTCAATGAATCTTGTAGAAGATTGACTGAGCCATATTGGGAGAGCAAGCCAGAATAGGATAGCGAATATCATCACAATCAAGATATAACGCAATAGAGAACGTAATTCATATAGCTTGTCGCCAATGGTACTCCCTCCGATTGCTAGGCATAACACAACACCACCCATCAACCATGTTTCAGAGGGCAAAAGCACTTCGGCTATCAATGCTAGTACGATACCCACAACCAGAAAAATTGCTTGGAAGACTGTGCCTTGACGAAATAACAATAATAACCCACTGATGCCGATGAACAATAATAGCGCCCAACCTAGATTAAAAATAGCAATATGGCGGATTACTCCACTGTCTAGTTGCTGTGTTCGTAGAAATAATTCTGAAAAAAATAAGCGATATTGAGGCTGATAATTCGCCACAGGCAACCATTGAACAAGATTCTGTTCGTAATAGGCGGGTAGCCAATAGAAAGCGGCTGTGCCAAATCCGAGTAGCAGCGCAAGTCCAACATATAGTGTTTGTCGCCATTCGCCAACTTTGCTAATATGGATGATAAACAGTACACCACTTAGGCTAAAACCTAATATCATATGTTGTGGTGATGTTAAAAATAAGATGGCACTCGCCAATGTCACATGCACTAAGGCAGCTTGATGATGAAGCAGCAGCCGATTGACACCCCAAAGCAGCAGTGGTACTAAAGCTAATGCCATCACTTGTGGCAAATCACCCAAGACATGCGGAACAGTCAATCCAAAATAAGGACTATAAACATAGAGTAATGCCGCGATAATTCCGGCAAGGGCATTGACTCGTTGCATCATCAGTCGATAAACCGCTAATCCCGCGAGAATGAATGACAGCACATAGACAATCCGCATGGCAAAAATCGTATCATTGGTGAACAAAACATCAATAACGGCTGTCAAATAAGATGCCCCCGGTGCTGTATAATGGGGGACGGGTGCGCCTAATCCACCCATCGCATAAGGCGACCAACGTGGGTACAATCGACCTTCGCGCAAGGCAGTCGCCGCATCATTGGCTTGGAAGGCATAATGAATATTGTCATTTGTACGCGGCAGATTCGGATTCTCGATGAAAGACCATGCCATCAGTAGAGAAAAACCAACCACAATCAGGATACCCCAATCAAAGCCGACTCGTGCTTGCTTCATCCAATTCGGGAGGTCTTGTTGGGGTATGACAGTCTGTGCGGACATGCGTTATGCTTTACCTGTAATTATGAATAACGTGACACCTTCATTGTGACACAGTTTTTGGAAAACAGACAATGTTAACTATTCGCCTTGCTAAAAATGATGATATACCATTTCTATCAGAATTCTGGTATGACAATATGGCACTGCTACAACAATCGAATCCGCGTGTCCGATTATTAGCAGATGCCCGTCGTTGTTGGGAAGATGCAGCACAGCAATTTATGGCTTTGGATGAAGTGATTTTTTTTGCAGCAGAAATTAAGGGCGATGTTTTAGGCTGCATTGTAGGACGGATAATACTGAATCAAGCAGGGTTAGCGCCACAATGGATTGGCAACATTGATTGGCTGATTCTGGATTTGCATAGCCCTCATAAACAACGTGGGACAGGGCGTGCATTATTACAAGCGATGAAAGACCATTTTATTGACCGCCACATCACACAATGTCAAGTCTCTGTTTCCACACAAGCAACCGTGGCACAGGCTTTCTGGTTAGGCGTTGGGGCGAAAAAAACGGACGACATTTTTTGGATGAACTTATGATTATTCGACCTGCTAAAGTAGCGGATAGTGAGCGTATTAGTGAATTATGGCTAGACTTGGTAAATTATCATCGTGACCTAGATGCTAATATGCCGACGGCTGCCCAAGATGGACATCTTCGCTATGCCCAACGGATTCGCTATAGCCTCAACGATTTGTATCAGCGTGTTTTAGTTGCCGAAGAAAATGGTGATTTATTAGGCTATGCGACGGGTATGATTATCGACATTGTGCCGGAAATGTTCCTTGAAGAACGCGCCGGACTGATTGGCGATATTTATGTGTTACCGACTCAGCGCGGCAAAGGTGTCGGAACAGCCCTGATGCAAGTGATGAAGGGCTGGTTCAACCTGCGCGGTGTGACCCATTACGAATTGTCGGTTGCATCCACGAATCAATCGGGTATACGCTTCTGGCAAGAGAAGATGCGAGGCACGCCGATTATGCTACGAATGCGGATTTTGCTTGATGAGGAATAAGCCCCCTTTCGGGGTTTCATCGCGTCTCACACAAAATTGCAATGTAAGACGAGTGTTAGGGCGTTATCGCAAATAGTTTGTTAAACAAGCGAAATCACTGTCAATTTTTTGTTGAATAAATGCTTCTATATCGAAATTGAGGACTCATCATGCGTTATCTTCACGCTGTTGCACTACATGAGAAATTTGTTGCGAGTGGCGAGTATCGCTATTTTCGTGATGGCGAGGCTCTTGCTATCCGTGAAAAATGGACAATTCATGAATTGATGGGTGGCGCGATTTTTTATCGTGTGGATGAAGATGGGCGTGATGAAGACGGCTTGTCGATTCTATCCGAGGCATTCCTCAATCCTGAGGGGCAGATAGAACGCTATAATGTGCAATCTTTTAATCCTAAAGATAGCGAAACGAAGTTATTCAAAGCTGATTATAGTTTTAACGAAGGCTATGTTCAAATCGGGCGCAAGGTGCAAGGACAAGACCGCGAATACGAAGAATTTCCGTTGCTCGTAAAGTGCGCTACTTATATCAAGCAAACAGTGTTCATGGGCTTGACGATTCGTGATGTGCTGGCAAATGGCGGACAGGCGGAGGTCTTTGCACCGCAGTTGTTATCAATGAGTAAAAACGTGGTGCAGAAAATCATCGTGAAAGCGCGTGGGGATGAATCAATTGCAGTCGGGCGTAAACATATCGACGCGAAAAAATATCAGATTTCAGACGATGTATTTTATTGGCTAGATGAACACCTGATTCCAATCAAGCGTTCATATAGCCATAATGGATTTCAATATATGGTACAACTAACGAATTATGCCCATCGTTGATTTAGTCAAGACTACCATAACGGAACTTACCCTCAACCATCGTGGCATGAATTTCCGTGCGGAGTAATTCTTCGCCCTGTGTCGTATAGGGGTCACGGTCAATCACCAGCAAATCTGCTAAAAAGCGTGGGGCAAGTTTGCCAAGACGATTTTCCATACCAGCCGCATAAGCGGGTCCTTGTGTATAGCCGCGCAAGGTTTCATCGACTGTTAATTTCAACTCAGGATTCCAGCCTTTGGGACTCGGCGTGCCGTTCGGTTGACGACGCGCCACTGCCGAATACATGCCTTCAAATGGACGGAAGGGCTCCACCGGAGCATCCGAACCAAAGGCGACACGCGCCCCAGCATCAATTTGCAAGCGTGGATTATAAGCATACTTACTGCGCTCATTGCCCCAGAATCGTTCCGAACGTTCCCAATCTGATGTCGCGTGAATCGGCTGCATTGAAGCGATAACATCTAATTCTGCGAGACGCTGTTTATCACTAGGATGAATAATCTGCACATGCTCAATACGATGGCGACGTTGTGTTGGTTTTTCGCCGCGTTTAGCTTCTTGTTGACGGGCAACCTCAAAGACATCCAGCACATCATGAACGGCTCTATCACCGATAGCATGGATAGAAGTTGGCAATCCGGCAGCACTCGCTGTCGTGACTAATTCCATCATCTCTTCTTTTTCGAGCAGTGACATACCATAATTATCAGGTTCGCCGATATAGGGTTCAAACATATACGCTGTTCGGGGCCCCAGCGCACCATCCGCAAACAATTTTAGCGCACCATACCGAATCCAATCATCGCCAAAACCCCAACGAATACCGAGTTCCAGCGCATGAGGCAACCATGCACGATTAATTTGCTTCACAACGCGCAAGGCTAAATGACCGCGTTCGCGCACAACCTGTAATCCTGCCATACACGAGGGGTCATCAAAGTCATGGAAACCTGTGAGACCAACTTTCAGCATCTCATTTTGGGCAATCTGCATATGGTCAGCGAGTTGCTCTGGTGTGAGTTCAGGGATAGCATCGACAACAAGTTTCATCGCTGTTTCTAAGAATGACCCTGTGGCTAGACCATTGGCATCTCTGAGGATTGTGCCACCATCAGGATCGGGAGTATCGGCAGTGATACCTGCAAGTCGTAATGCAGCACTATTCGCCCAACCTGCATGTCCACTTTTTGCCTGAAAATACGCCGGACGATTCCCTGTAATGACATCCAAATCTGCCGCAGTCGGGAAAGTGCCATCTTCCCATAAATCTTGAGACCAGCCGCGCCCTGTAATCCACTCAAGATCAGGATTCGCTTCTGCAAAATCCGCGACACGTTGTAATGCCTCTGCCTTAGAGGGTATTTCATACATATCCACGGCATTTAATGAGCGTGATAGCCATTCAAAATGTAAATGGGCATCTGTCAAACCGGGGATAACCGTTTTACCATTGAGATTATGTTTTGTTGTTGATGCAGTCGCTAAGTTGAGAACATCATCATCTGAACCTGCCGCAACAATACGTCCCATACTGATAGCAAGTGCCGTTACACGGGGCGCATTATCATCAAGTGTAATAATATTGCCATTATAAAGTATCGTATCTATCATCATTTTTCCTGTATCGCGTCCAATGCCGTTTGAACTTCATCAGCCGAAACTGTGTCGCGTGTGCCTAAGCGTGTCACAGAGATTCCTGCTAAACGGGCGGCAACTTTCAAGGCTGCGTTCATATCGTGATTCACTTTGGGCAAACTTGCCAGCAACGATGCCGCAAACACATCTCCTGCGCCCGTCGGTTCAACCTCTTCAACAGGGTATGAGGCATATGGTATTGCCTCGCCTTTGTGATAGTAGATGCCGCCCTTATCACCATCCGTTACAATGACATGCTCAGATGCCTGTGCAAATTCGGCTTCTAAATCTGGTGCATCGGCAATATCAGCCTTACTGAAAATCAGAATATCGACATGCGACAGCATATCTTTATCAAGCCAACGTTTGAAATGAACACGCTTATCAGCATCCCAGCGCCGTAAATAGCCCTGTGGGGTCAGTAGAACAGTGGCATCGGGGAAGCGCCTCGCAATGCTTGTATCCACCTCTTCAACCAGTGGGGCAAGATGAAGCAGAGGCGTGTCTAACCAGCCAACAGGAATCATATCATAGCTTAACTTAGCCGCATGAGCATGAACGTATTGTGTGCGTTTACTTTCTTCATAAATATTCGAGAATGTGGTGGTATCTTTTGCCAGCCGTATAGATACATCTGCTACACTGAGTAATGGTTCTACAAGGTCTTCCCCCACAGCAGCACTACTCAATAATCCCACACGATGCCCAAATAATTTGGCAATGGGTGCGGCATAGGAGACAGTGCCTCCTAGTAAACGCCCCTCTTTTACAATATCGGCTGTTAAGTGTCCGATGAGCAAATAATCAATGTTTGGCATTCACTCCTCCTATGCGGGACTAATCGTTACTTTGCGTTTATCACCATCGCCCACACTGCGCGTCGTGACATCTTCGCGCTTCCGCAGCGTCAGGTGGATAATACGCCGTTCATGAGGCGGCATAGGTTCTAGTGTCACTGTACGCCCTTGACGAACCGCTTGGTCAGCCATGCGATTGGCGATTTTCTTCAAGCGACCTGAGCGTTGCGCCTTGTATCCGCCAGCATCCACAATAATATTGGCGCGACGTTGCAAGCGACGACTCACAATCAAGCGCGTGATGTATTGCAGCGACGACAACGTTTCGCCACGCCGACCAATCAAGCGATTCATATCTCGACCTGTCGCGTTCAAAATCCAATGCGTACTTTCGCCGTCACGGGTTGAGACCGCTTTACGAATCACCACTTGACTTTTTATCCCCATTTTTTCTAGCAATTCATCAAGAACCTGCTTGCCGACTTGTGCATCTTCATCAGCATCGCCAAAAGATACCTCTTCGGTATCGCTTTCAAAGTCATCTTCTTGACCCTTATCGTCCTTTGGCTCTGGCTTCGGGGGTGTGGGCGGTGGGATATAGGGGTTACTGACAATCTGCGTCCCTTGCGATGAAGTCTGTGGGTTACTGACAATAGATGTTGTCGTATCTGAATTGCGTGACCCCATAAAGACTAATCGGACTATTGCTAGACGTGCGCCTTCTCCCATAATGCCTTTATCGGGTTCTTGTAAAACTTCAACCATCACCTGCGATGGACTATCAACGCCTAACTCCTTCATGCCGGCGGCAACAGCCTCTTCGACTGTTTCGCCAGTTATTTCAATCGTTTCCATAAGTTATATTCCTACTTTCATAAATATGAAATAGGCGGATGTACAACCCTGTACAGTCCGCCTGTCTGGTGCCATATTCTTTATTATAGGGGAAATTGTGCGAGGCTACAATTCTCGCATTTCGCGCATTATCTCAGGTTGACATACCCTTCTTGCGCGATTTGTCCTGCTTATCATCTTCAATTTTGCTATCGTCATCCGCTTTTTCACTCTCATCTGTCTGACCAAAAATACGGTCTAATGTCGGTTTTAGGGCAGGACTATATTGGGCAATCCCGACAAGATTAGAGGCGATAAAATAAAGTGACAAACCAACCGACATCGACAAAGCAATAAAGCCAAACATAATCGGCATAATTGTCCCCATAGATTGCGTCATGGCTTGTGCTTGATTAGGCTTATCTTCACCACTAGCGGGGGCTTTTGCAGCACTTGTTTGTGCGGATGAATACTTAAATTGAATATAAGTTGTCACCATGACTAATGCCGGTAGAAGCAAAGCATAAGTTGGGTTGTTGGGCGGTGCAGGCGACTCTGTTAAACTCATGCCCAGCCACATATTTTGTAGCGGAATGAGATTTGCCAGACTGGGTATCATCAGGCGTTCAGACAAATCAACCAGTTGGAACGGAGTAGCCGCTAACGCAAAGAAAATTGCCTGATACAGCGAGATGAAAATTGGGAACTGAACCACCATCGGCAAGCAACCACCGACTGGGTTGATTCCAGCTTCTTTGTACAATTCCATCTGGACTTGCGCCATTTTTTCTTTGTCATCTTTATATTTTTCTTTCAGCTTTTCGAGACGCGGTTGGACATCTTGCATCTTCTTGGCTGAATTTTGCTGCTTGGCGAAAAGCGGATACATCATCATCCGCAAAACAACCGTGAGTACGACAATCGCTAAGACAACATTGTTACCCATCAGTTTGTACATCAGGATAAGCAGCGTCGTCATTGGATTAATGATGAAATCCCACATTAAATGACACTCCCAATAATAGATTTAGCGTTCATATACGCCATACTGTGTAAAGTTATCTAGCTGGAAAAATACAACGAGACTATCATTCTCAAGTGTCGCAACAGCAATCAGAGGAACATTAACCCTATCAACTGTGCCAGCTTCAATTAAGAGCAAATCCGATAATATCTCTGGCTCACCCTCTATTTGCCTATCAACGATTAATTCGCCTGTAGAACGGTTCAACCAGTATACCGACCCATTACGAGATGCGACAATCACAAATTCTTCAGTGACAAGCGGTGCTGGACGAATACCACGACGGCGACCACTATCTGCTACCTTGTTCGACCAGATTTCGGACAAGTCACCACTATTCAAAGCAAAGACTGTGCCACTCAAATCCGCATAATACAAGATATCATCCACAATGACAGGTGTTTGCCAAATCCAGTTTTCGCCTTCATATTCCGCCACAATCTGTCCATTAAGGTCAATCTTGAACATTTTATGTGAATAACTGCCGACATACAAATACTCATCATAATATAACGGCGATGCTGCCGTCGCCCCTTGCAAATCGGCTGTCCACAAGATGTTGCCTGTTGCCGCATTGACAGCATAGAGATTATGGTCAATCGAGGTGACATACAATGTATCATCAATCAGCACAGGTGAAGACCAGACACCACCATCGGTTTCTAAACGCCATTGCTCGGTGTAAGTGCTAGTATCAAGCGCCACCAAATTTTGGTTGCGATAAGGGACATAGAGCATGTCATCAGTCAAGAGGGGTGTCGCAATGACACCGCTTTCTAATTCAATGCCTGTCGTGGTAATGGGAGTCGCCGTTTGGAGGTCAAATTCCAAAATACGATTGTTATAAGTCGGGAACATCAGGCGGCTTGCGCCATCATCTTCAATCAACAATGGTGTGGTGAAGAATTGCGCGTCATCATAATCAGAGCCATCAATCACCCATGTTTGTAAGCCACCACTGCCATCGGGGATAGGATTACCCTCAGCATCCAGAAGGGTGACAACGCTGATGGGTAGAGCAGGACTCACCAAATCAATTTGTTTTTCGTATGAGACTATAATCGCTGTTGTGCCATTAATTGTCACGGTATCCAATGCAGACCAACTTACACCGCTTCGCGTATTCGCACAACCGGCGGCTACAATAGCCAAAACTAGAACAAACACGATAGTTTTTAATCGTGCTGGGAATGCAACTATAATCAATTATCGCTCTCCTTAGGCGGTACAGGGTCAAGTCCACCGGGATACATCGGCTGGCATCGCCATAACCGATTGAGACCGAGACGAACACCTGTTGTTACGCCATGAACTTCAATAGCTTCGTGCATATATTCAGAACACGTCGGAGTAAAGCGACAAGCAGAAGGTAGGGCGGGGGAGATGAAACGCTTATAAAAACGCAATGATTTTAGCGCGAGCCATTTCATATGTTAAAACTCCTTCAAAACCAGACCAGCTCTATCGCACAACTCAGATACTATACGTTGAATCTTATGAAAAGGTTGCCCCATTAAAGGGAAACGGACAATGATAACTATATCATAGCCCTGTTTTAAGCGCGGATGCAAGAGACGAACAGCTTCTCGTACCTGACGGCGAATACGATTGCGCTTCACTGCATTGCCTAATCGCTTCGGCGTGATAAAGCCATAGCGATTGTGGTCTAAATCATTAAGGGCAAAACTGAAAACCATCGTTGGATGGCGATTCACCTGCCCTTGCTGACGTAATCGCTGGAAATCACGGGTATGACGAAGCCGTAATCGCCTTTGCATAGGTGCTTAGGATGCGTTCCAATTGGTCTTTTTGATGTGATTTGGATTCACTGTCAGGGCATGACGACCACGAGCGCGACGACGCTTTAATACATTGCGCCCGCCTTTGGTGTGCATACGCTGACGGAAACCATGCACACGTTTACGACGGCGCTTCTTGGGTTGCCATGTGCGCTTGGTAGACATTTCAGTTTCCTCTCAAACATAAAATTCAATGAACAGCGAACAAGTATAGCGGACGAAAAATGTAGGGTCAACCCATGCTTGTTATTCCTGCATCACGCCGTTATACTGGTCAAGTTGTATAAAAGTAGCAAGTTATGAGATACTCGCGTACAACATCATCTCAGTTAAGCAATCATCAGGCACACATTCATTGATAGTTGTCGCACTCTATCGGCTTCGCAATTTAATATTTCCTAAAAATGGTGTAGCACCCTCTATCTCCCTATCTTGTTTCACAAAGGTTTTGATTACGGTTCATCTCGTTATATGGAACATTTTTATTTTGTATGAGACAAGATTGATGACATCCTGCAATGGGTTTATTTCGCAGACTTTGTATACAGATTTGAATTTGGAGGCATGACACTATGCTTGCGACTCGCTGGACAGAAAACTTTACCATAAGCGATGAAGAACTAGACTACCTCGTGAATGTCTTATTGGAGCGTGAAACGCCCATGACAACGCGAGAATTAGCACACTTACTGATTGAAACGCGCTTACAAAAAGCACAGGACTTGCTGACAAAGCAATATAAAGATACGCAAGTTTACATCCCAGCCAAGCAATATGATGTTGGGACGCGGCTTGTTTTTACCGAAATGGCTCTCGCCACTGCGACTGTCACTGCGGTACGGTCTGGTAATAATGAGACCTATGGGGCATTTGATGTCATTGCGGTGAAATTCGATGAGGCAAACCATAATATCGGTGCCAACCCCCGTGAATTTGCTGCTAATCTCGCAACAGAACATATCCTCAACACAGTAATAGAAGAAAATCCTCTGACTACCAATAGCGATATCGACATTGACGAAACCCTTGAAGCGAATAATGCTCATATCTTGCGGACGACGTTAGCGGCACTCAAAGAACACTCAGCATTAGAGCGGGTGGCTGGCTTTTGGTTCCCGCGTGAATTAGTGATGGATTGTGATATGGGTGTCATGCACCTTTCAGAAGCCGTTTTAGACATGGCAGGAGGGGGACCATTAGCACCAGAGGATATCATTGAGCAAATTGGTGGCTTGGGTGATGCCCCTCTCAAACTACAGGTGTTTTCACTTAACTTTGCCCTCAACAATGATGACCGCTTTGACGAAGTAGGCTCGTTGGGACAGGTCATGTGGTTTTTGAACCGTATGGAACCCGAAGCAGTTCGTGAAATTCCTGAATTGTTGCAATATACCCCCATTGAATACGACGATGACTTGCTCAGTGATGAAATCTTTGACCTCGAAACCGAGCTTGATGATGAGCATACGCCAATTGAATTTGAGGGGCGTTTGCCCAAAGCAACATCTGCCTTGATTTATCCTCATCGGCAACTAGGTACATTACCGTTGAATGCTAAAACTCGGACAGTTTTCCCAGTCGCACGAACACCACGCATCCATGTTGAACTGGTCGACGAGACGGATGGTGAAACATTCAGCGGCTGGGTTGTCCATAACCATAAGTATGTATTTGGCTTGCTGGATTACTACACGAAGCATAGCCTTCCAATTGGCGCAGATATCAGTGTCAAACTCGGTGAAGAAGAAAGCCAGATTATTGTCAGTCATGAAGCATATAACCCACGGACAGAGTGGATTCGTATCCTGACTCCCAAAAATAACCAGATTACCTTTGAACAGAAGAAACGGGCGATTGGGGCAGAATACGATGAATTGATGATTATAGGCGTGGATGATATAGAAGCCGTGAACAAACTTGCTAAAACCTATAAAGACAAAACCATTGTGTCTATCCTACGCGAATTAATTACCGAACTGGCTAAATTATCGCCACAAGGGACAGTCCATGCTGTGACGCTCTATAGTGCCGTTAATGTGATTCGTCGCTGTGCGCCGGGTCCTATCTTTGCACTATTGACCGCTAATCCAGACTTTGAAGATGTGGGCAACCATTATTGGAAACTCAATACAACGTAATTAGAAAGGGGTTTTTCAATGCAAGCTGGAAAATCAAGTACCGTCGTTAAACCGACACTCAAGACCCTGTTTCATATCGACTACGATTGGTGGGAACGCGAAAACAATGATTTACGCGCCTATATGTTGACGCATTTGCCCCCAGACTTGCGCGAGAAGTTTGTCGGGCGTGATGAGTTTGAAGTCGTTGATTATATTGACCCCGAAACGGGTGAAGTGCAACGCCTTGATGAATTGGGCTTGGCGATTCAAGAATCTGCCAAACGCGAAGATTTTATCACTATACAAACCTCACTCGTTGATAGTGTATTTCGTATTTTTTTGAGCAATGGGAACACCCCACGCTCACCAAAAGAACTCGAAGCAGATACAGGGCGTGATGCACGTACTATTCTAAAAACATTCGGTGGAATTCGTGTTTATCGTGGAATCCGTCCAATGCAAGGTCATTAGCTATATTGTGCAAAAGGAGTAGTCAAAGATTATGGGACGAGTCATTAACCCCAACTCTCCCGGCAAACGTCGCGGTCATCTCATGCGAACAATTGCCGAAATTATACGACGGTTAGGTCAACATCAAGGCGATATTGATGATGACGTGCGCGATATGGTTGCGATGACTATCTTTTGTCTGCGAGAAATTGACGACGGCATTATCGAGACAATCCAAGCATGGGAAAAACGCGGCTACTGGACAAAAGCCGATAAATTCCAGCAAGAATGGATGTGGACAGGCAATATGGCAGCAAAGATAGAAAAGATGCTGCGTGCCGAAAATTGGGATGAATTGCCGGACATCATGATGAAGTTGTTCCCACACTTTTCCAATATTGTCATCAACAAAATGACACGCAATCCCTCAGATTGGGAAGGGTGCTACGACAAACTGATGGAAGATTAAGAGGTAAGTACAAGGGGCAAACACAGTAGAACGCCCCTTTTTGATTCTATCACAAGCCCGATTGCGGCGGCAATGCAGTCGGGAAGGGTACAGTGGGTAATGGCACACTCGGCGGAATAGCTTCGCCGCCAATAGTGGGTAGTGAATCTGTTGTTGTCGCATAGCGATTCCAATTTTGCCCATTCGGGAAGAGAACGATGACATTAGTACTCGGTGTACCCAAGAAAATTGAAGCATTATCTGCCGTTTGTACTTGAACACTGTACGGTTCTTCCCATTGTTGCGTTGCCCAACCGAGTCGATTGCGAAGTACCTGATTGTCACGCCATAATAAGCCAAAACCACGACGAGGTTGCCATAGGGTTGCTGTCGGTGGCGTGAGATAAGCTGGCGATTCCTCTATCATTCCATTATTGAAGAAATCACGAAACACTTGCCAACGGGGGACTGACGAATCGTTGAACATGACATAAATCGCATCTTGGCTTCCAACCCATATCATGACCCCATTCTGAAATTCTTGATACACTCCCGGACTCGCATTAGGCGGATAGACAGGACAGCTACCGGGGTCAGGTTCAATGAAAAACCAATTGCTATCACAAATTTGGTCATTGGGAGCAGCCACAGCATCCGTCACAGAGAGAATTTCACTTGTCGGCAATAAAAATGAAGTTGCTGTTGCTGTGTTTGTCATCGTCGCAGTTGCTGTTAATGTCGGTGTGGGTGATTGTGTCTGCGTAGGCGTGGGTGTTTTGCTGGGCGGTAAGGTCGGCGTTACGATAACAAAGCTGGCATCGACTGTCACATTGTTCAACGGCGATAATCTTTCGGGTGTCACGATGCGCTCTTGTGTGATAGTTGGACTCAAAGAGCGCGTTGACACAGCATTTGTGGCTGCGACTGTCACTTCTTGAATGAGGCGTGGACCCTGTGGTGTGCTATCGCCTGTACACGCTGATAGCAACATCACTAAAATGACCCCATACCAAACCCAATTACTCATAATTACCAAGTTCCAATGTTTTTATCACACTACGATTCATTGTATTCACAATCATCATTGATGCAATTGCGAAGTCGCGCTGTAAAATAGTGTTATAATGTAGTCTGTATAAACATTCAACTTGGGATTAAGGTGCATGGCACGTAAAAAAGGCACAGAAGCAAAATTTGAACGGGCGACATGGTTTGCAATGGTTCTCGTCTTTGCATTATTGCGGTTTGACCGTGATTTGTCTCTTATACCCTCTATCTTTGTTCCGATTATTTTGTCCCTTATTTTACTATTTAGTGGAATTTATCAAATCTCACAAAAATGGACTGTGAGTCCTATAACGTGGATGATATCGGTGGCATTATTTTTACTAGCCATCACATCGCTCTATGTGAATATCTATATTGATTTGATATTGCTTTCTATCGGCTTTACAGTAGCACACATCCTTTTTGGCATATTTTCTAACGAAAGTTAAACTTTGTGCTATCGTTCACACATTCATCAAAATTAGCTGAAAGTATTTGTGCATATTGACATAAGGCACAGGATAGGTTACAAGTCACTATAGTAATGGCTCTTGGAAAAATTACGATGACGACTGACGCAACCAATATCCTAACTGTTGAAGATATTAGAAAATTAGCACTCCCTCTTGGAACACGGGTCATTACGGGCGATGGACTCTTGAATCGTCCGGTTAGCTGGACAACCGTTGTTTATCTGGATGACAATTTTTCATCCAAATCGCTCCAACAAGACGAAATGGTGATTGTCGCGCCGCCAACTAAGCCCCGTGCAAATGTGGCGACAGATGTTGATATAGTACGCTGGGCAGCAGATAGCCATGCGTCTGCGCTAGTGATGGTTATGCCTCCTTCAAGTAATGCGATTGCAGAAGCCAAAGCCTATAGTATCCCAATCATGACCATGCCGAGTGGGAATCGTCCACGCATCGTTGAAAAAACAGTGGTTAGTTTACTGGTTGACCGCAAAGGTCAACTCGAACGACGTGGCACACAAATTTATCGCCAATTAACCCAAATCTCCTCACGAAACGAAGGCATGGTAGAACTCATCAGCGCCATGGCGCGTTTGACAGGCAAGGCAGTCGTTATCCAAGATAAGCGTTTGCGCGTTTCTGAATATACTTTGCAGCCTCAATTTGCGGCAGTATGGGAAGAAATTGAAGCATTTTTACGCAAGGGTGATAATATTCCAGTTGAATACCAAGACCGCCATCGTGTGAGTGAGGTAGACCATTCGGCTTTGATGCAATCGCTACCGATGCCGGGTATCGCACGTTTAATTTCTCCCATTATTACTAAAGGCGTTGGACGCGGCTTTTTGTCGATTATTGGTCATGACAGCGAACTTGATGATATAGATTTGCTGGTTGCCGAACATGGCGCGGCTGCTTGTGCCTTAGAAATGGCAAAACTTAAAGCTGTTAGCGAAACTGAAAAGCGTTTACGAGGCACATTCTTAGACCGTCTCTTAGTTGGTGATGTCAGTCATCAAGAGGCGATTCGGCAGGGCGAACGCTTTGAGCATGATATGACACTCAATCATCTTGCCTTAGTCATGGCATGGCGCGGCGATAATCCGCCATCAATGCGGCGACTCGAAACAATGATTAATAGTATTATCGAAAATCAACATGCTGACGCACTGGTTTGGCAACGTGAGCGCGATAATGAAGTGGTCGTATTCCAAGCGACAGATGCCGATGACCCCGTTGATTTCAGCCTCAAACTAGCTGAGGCGTTCGCAAGAGATATCAACCGACAATATGCCAACAATCATCTCGCTATTGGCTTGGGGCAACCAGCGCGTGATGTCGGTGCGTGGCGCACGAGCTATCGAGATGCTGTTCAAGCACGAGATTTGGCGATTCGCTTGCAAACGGATACGCCCTTATATATCGGAGATTTGGGCGTATACCAACTGATATTGTCGCTCAGTGACCGCGATAAATTAACAGACTTTCGTGACCATACACTGGGAAAATTAAATGAGTATGATATGCGTCAGAATGCCGATTTGATAAAAACGCTAGAGGCTTTCTTCAATTGTCACGGCAATTTAAGCCAGACAGCCGAACAATTAATCGTTCACCGCAACACGCTCTTGTACCGTATGAATCGCATCAACCAAATCGCAGGCATTGACCTCAATCGCCCAGAGACTCGGCTTGCGCTGCATCTTGCACTCACGATTAGGCGTTTGCTTTCGTACAATTAACCCACGCTACACAAAAGTAAAAGTACCTTGTTTAACAAACTATCTGCGATAATGCCTTACCATCGGTCTCACTTTGCAATTTTGTATGAGGCACGATGAAACCCCGAAAGGGGCTTATTCGTAGGGGCGAACCCCATGTGGTCGCCCGTTCGGAAGCGCACACAAACACTCCCTATATTCTAAATATTTGTGCCACCCATTTATGAAGATAATCATTACAAATGTACCATATGCACAATAATCAATCAATTCTTCGGTTGATACCTCATCGTCTTTGTGCAATTTGTCCAGTGTGATAGTCAAAATAACCATTTAACCTGTACGATGCAGATTAGGTTTTGATTCGTTAAAATTTTCACTATGGAGATTTTACCTCCCAAATTTTTGATACTCTTTCGTCACGCAAGCGGCGTAAACTGATTTTTTCTGATACACCCACTCAAAATTGGACAATTATTCCGGAAAGCCTATCCGGTTAAGGAGACGCTTTTTATGGTAAACCATATTTCGCAACAACGTTCTAATTCCCATCTGCGCCACCTTGATTTGCATGAAATAGATACGGCTGAACATGATGCTTGTGCGCTCATTTGCACTGTTCGTAAAGGCGGTCAACCGACTCATGGCAATGTCAAACGCACGATTGAGGCTCTCGCACGGATGGGACATCGGACAGGCTATATTAATGGTGAAGGGGATGGAGTCGGTATCCTCACCGATATTCCACGTCAATTATGGTCAAAGTGGTTAGCCGAAGATGGACTGATGGGTTCTCTAGCCGCAGACCGTCATTTTTGGATAGCACACGTATTTATCCCGACAGAAGATAAACCTCGCGTCCGTCACATCATTGAGCAAATTTGTCGCACGATAAGCGAAGCCGGATTACATTTGCTGACGGAACGCGAAGGGCGTGTGAATAGCCGCGTACTCGGTCCCAATGCGGAAAAGAACGAACCTGCATTTTGGCAGATTGCCGGTGTCAACGGGCAAGTGGCATCGGATAAACTTGATGCCACCTTATTTGAACTCCAAACCCAACTCGAAGATGATTTAGGTGTCCACTTCCCATCATTCTCACGCTATAGTGTCGTCTATAAAGTACAAGGCACAATTGAGATTTTGCGCCGCTATTACCCTGAATTGCGCGACCCCGCGTATGCCTCAACAGTCACAATGGGACATGCCCGTTATAGCACCAATACCAATCCCATTTTTGAACGCGCACAACCCTTTAGTGTCATCGGTCATAATGGCGAATTCAATACGATTTCACGGTTTCGCCTCGAAGCTCTCATGCTTGATATGCCATTACAACACGGTGGCTCGGATTCACAAGATATTGACCGTGTGATTCACGCACTGATAGCACATCATGACTTAGATTTAATCGAAACAATGGAGCATATCTTCCCACCTTATGAACACGATTTGATTCAAAATCGCCCTGAAATTAAATCAATGTACGACACGATACGCCAATCATGGGGTCACTTCGCACAGGGCCCGGCGGCAGTCGCAGCACGCTTGGGCAATCAACTGGTATTCAGTGTTGATGCCTTGGGATTACGCCCACTATGGTTTGGTGAGACAGAAAAAGAATTTTTTGCATCATCCGAGCGCGGTGTTTATCAATTAGATGCAATGGCAAGAAGCCCGAAACCGATGGCTCCCGGCGAAAAAATCGCCATTCAACTCGTTCCCGGTAATAACCTAGAAGTCCTAGATTATCCGGCGATTCAACGCCATGTGTATGCACGCTATACGGAACGCAATCCGGCTGCTCGTGGCGCATTACCGAGTATGTGGGCAAGTGCTGACACAAACTCACAACCTCCATTTCCTGTAAGTTTTGGCAATAAAGGCAATGGAAATAGCGGAACACAGACTCAACTTGAACAACAACCTGTCCCTGTTGTAGTCGCCGAAATAGGGTCAACGCCGGATTATCCTACTGTGATTTCTCCTGCGGCACAGCGTTATCCATGGCAAGATAAGCGTGCCATCGTAGATGCTGCGGTGATGTCTGGCATGGGGTGGGAACGCTATCATTCAAATCTGGTTAGTACGCTGGCGCAAAATGCAAAAGAGGCTATCGGCTCACTAGGCTGGGATGGTTCTTTGGCAGCGATGAGCCAAACTCGTATGAACCTCGCAGATTACTTTAAGGAGACTGTTGCCGTTGTAACGAATCCAGCAATTGACCGTGAACGCGAACAATCTCAATTTAGTACGCAGATGCTAGTGGGTGCGCGTCCTGAAATTGGTCATAGACGCGATGATGCCGACCTCCTCATTCAGCTTGAAACACCTTTCTTGCTCGGCGGGCTAGAAGCACTCGGTAGTGAAGCAGCACAACGCGCAATTGCAGACCGTCATGGCACGATGACCATTAACCAACTGATAGCACTCTTTGATGACCGCGCCACGATTTTATCAGCAGGAGCGGCTCTTGATGAAACTATTGAAGCTGCGATTGAACGTCTACAAAATGAGGTGATTGACGCAGTTCTCAATGGGACTCAATGCCTCATCTTAGACGATACCGCAGTAGCAGATGGTCAGCGTCTCTGGATTGACCCCTTACTATTAACATCGGCCGTTGATAAGGCTTTACGACAGGCAGATGCACAACCGAATTTGCGTCGTCGAACAGGGATTGTGGTGCGCTCTGCTTCTTTACGTGATTTACATGATATGGCACTTTGTATCAGTTTCGGTGCAAATGCGATTTTGCCGTATGCTTTGTATGCTGTCGCCATCGGAATTGCGCCACGCGGCAGCCGTAATCATCCCGATGATGACCAAATTATTCATTGGCTATCGAATACCGTGAAAGCACTCACTGTCGGCTTAGAAAAAGTGACCTCGACGATTGGTTGCCATGAATTAAGAGGTTATGGGCATAGTTTTAGCTCGATTGGTCTCGCAAAAGGGATTGCCAATATTTTTAGCACCCCGAATTATTTTGGTAGCGAAGCACGCGGCCTCACATGGACAGCACTCCAAACCGATGCTGAAGAACGGGCAGCAGAATTTCGTGGTGAGGCACGAGCGCGACTCAAAAACCCTGACCGTTTCAATCCCAAATATTGGAAAAAAGCCGAGGCGGTTGCCGATGGCAAAATGTCATGGGAACAATACAGTGATGAAGTACAAGAACTCGAAAATCGCTTGCCAGTCAGTATCCGCCATATTTTAAGTATCAAAGCCGCCGATGAGCCACAGGTGAACCCAGCAGATGTTGACATGACCGTTGGCAATCATAGTATGCCGATGATTATTAGTGCGATGTCGTTTGGCTCACAGGGCGAATTGGCGTATCGTACCTATGCCGAAGCTGCAAAACTGTTGAACACCGTTTGCATGAATGGTGAAGGTGGTGAATTGCCAGATATGCTCGGTAAATTCAAGACTTGGCGCGGTCAACAAGTGGCATCAGGGCGCTTTGGTGTCAATATTGGCTTCCTGAATTCGGCAGATTTTATCGAAATCAAGATTGGTCAGGGTGCGAAACCGGGCGAAGGGGGTCACTTACCGGGCTTCAAAGTCACAGAACAAGTAGCCGCCTCACGCAGCACGACTCCCGGTGTGGCGCTCATTTCACCGAGTAATAATCATGACCTATATAGTATTGAAGATTTAGCACAACTCATTGATGAACTGAAAAATGCTAATCCATTGGCAAAAATCAGTGTCAAAATTCCGGTTGTACCGGGTGTGGGTATCATTGCTGTCGGTGTTGCCAAAGCGGGTGCGGATATTATCACCATTACTGGTTATAGCGGCGGCACAGGTGCAGCACGGACTCATGCTTTGCGTCATGTCGGATTACCTGCGGAAATTGGTGTTTGGCTATCGCATCATGCCTTGCTCGATAGTGGACTCCGCAAAGAGGTTGAGTTGTGGGTTGATGGTGGCATGAAAACCGGACGCGATGTTGTGAAGTTCTTATGTTTAGGTGCAAATCGCGTTGGATTCGGTACATTGGCTATGCTGGCAGTGGGTTGTACAATCTGTCGCGGTTGTCAGGACGGGACTTGCCATGTAGGAATTACAACGCATGTCAAAACAGTTGAAGAAGCCGAAATGAAGGGTTTCAAAGCCTTTCGCCCCTTCCAAGAAAAAGGTTCACCAGAAGGTATTGTGCGCGTCTTTGAGGCGCTTGCAGAAGATGTTCGTTGCCTAACTGCACGGCTCGGTTTCACACGGACTCAAGATTTAGTCGGGCGTGCCGATTTATTGGAACAAGTCAGCCTGCATGACCGTATTGATTTGACACAATTGCTAAAACCCGCACCAGAGCAACCGGAAAAACGCGCTCAACCGGGCGGTTTGCGTGTTGCCCGTCCTCGTAACATCGTCAGTCGTCAAATTTCTGATGTTGTTTCGCATTATGTTGCCAAGGGTGAATACGAATTGACCTATGATGATGAGCAGGTGATGGCTCAAGACCGCGCACTCGGCACACATCTTTCTGGCGCGATTGCGCGTGGCGAAGTGCAACACAGTGACCGTTTGAAGGCTGTTCACCTGAGTTTTAGTAATAGTGCCGTCCCCGGAAACGGCTTGGGTGCATTTCTCGAAAGCCCTGTCAACATTCTCGCAGAAGGTGGGGCGCAAGATGGTGTTGGAAAATGTGCCAAGTCAGGTCGAATCAGCATTCTCAAAGGACTGAATCACAATGGTACACGGCTTGATGGTTCAGTGGGTAAGAGTTTTGCTTATGGCGCACAAGGCGGATTATTTATCATCCAAGGCAATGCCGATACTCGTGCTTGTATCCGTATGAGTGGTGCTGATGTGGTCTTTGGTGGTGAAATCCGCGAACCCTTGCGCGATGAATTGGGTGGTTTAGGGGCGCGTGCTAACTTGAAAGGGTATGCCTTCGAGTATATGACGAGTGGGCGTGTGTTGGTATTAGGCGACCCCGGCCCATGGATTTGTGCCGGGATGACAGGGGGTGCTGTCTATCAACGCATTCAATCGGAGATGAATCTGACCATTGATGCGATTCGTTACCGCATTGCGCCCGGTTCGCCTGTAGAGATTGTTCCCTTAGACGAAAATGGAGCAGAGGATGTTCACCAATTACTGAGCCACTATATCAAAACGCTTGAATTGAACAATCAACCAGAAGCTGCAATACATCTCTACGCATTGCTCAAAGAGCCGCAGAATCACTTCATCAAAATTGCGCCGTCGGTGAAGGTCTAGTTTCGCCCTCATCTAATAGGTATAAGTGATTATCTTCTACTCGGTAGAGCATCGGAGCAATTAAAATTTTCGGGTATTTATGTCTGAGGCGTTTTGCCTCGCTCAATACAAAATCAACCTCATTACCAATTTCAAATAGTGGCGCAAAACTGATGAAATGTTCTTCAGCCTGTGTTTGTGTCCAGCCGGCATTGCCAACCAGATTTTCGATAAATTGGCTTTTGCGTGCTGCGAGATTGACCATGCCACAGTCGGTATGCCCAATCAGTGCAATTGCCGATACCCCTCCGACAGCGATTGCATATGACACTTTGAATTCGCTATAGCGCAGATTAGCGCCACCAGTACGGATGATATAAGCAAAGTTGTCGGGGATATGGAGATGTTTACGATGATCCATACACATGCCAACCAATAATTCAGCACGAGTATAAGCATTAAAGGGGTGTTTTAGATTGTGATATGCTAATAAGCATCCTATCGGTGTCGATTGATATTGTAGCGAAATATCTTCTACACGTTGGACAGGTATCAAATTACTCATCGGTATTCCAACTCCAAACTCATTCTCAAATGATGCCCTGTTAGTATAGTGAGTGATTTTATTTTGGATATGGTTAGATTGTAGGAAACCTGTATTGACAGAATCAAAAAAAGCCCACTGATGTTGTATGGACTTTTGCTGTGGTGATGGTGTGACTTGAACACACGACCTATCGATTATGAGTCGATCGCTCTAACCAGCTGAGCTACATCACCTCACTTTAGGATAATGTGTGTTGAGGCTAAACGCGAGCAGTCGCGGGGGTGTGATTCGAACACACGACCTCCGGGTTATGAGCCCGACGAGCTACCACTGCTCTACCCCGCAATATGATTTTGTTAATGTGCATTATTTTTCAAACGCTCAGGTATCTTAGCACTCGTATGATGCAATGTCAATGCCCTAATCTGAGAACTTGCACGAATATGGAAATCTGTCATGACAAGCATTCTGTGAAAGCCTTGTTATGAAAACGATATTTTCAGTATACAGTTTCCTTGTCTTTCACGCTATAATATTCATCTCATACGAACTGACGTTCTGTACAGGAGTGATGATGCCCGAATTCAAGATTGTCTCCGAATTTCAGCCGACTGGCGACCAACCAAAAGCAATAGATGCTCTCGTCGCTAATGTCGAAAATGGCTTGAAGCATCAGACTTTATTAGGGGCGACTGGCACAGGGAAAACATTTGTAGTCGCACAGCTAATAGAAAAAACACAGCGACCAGCACTGGTTCTTGCCCATAATAAGACCCTTGCAGCACAGTTGTATGCTGAGTTCAAAGAGCTATTCCCCAACAATGCCATTGAATACTTCGTGAGCTACTACGATTATTATCAACCAGAGGCTTATGTGCCGCGTCATAACCTGTTTATCGAGAAGCAAACACAGATTAACGACCAGATTGAGCGTTTGCGCCTCTCGACTTCGGCTTCGCTGTTTGTGCGCCGTGATGTAATTATTGTAGCATCTGTGTCATGTATTTATGGGGTTGGCAGTCCTGATAGCTGGAACAATGCGTCAGTTGTCCTTGCTGTCGGGGATGTGCAACGCCGTGATAAGATTCTGCGCGACTTAGTTCGTATCCAATACAATCGCAACGATGATATCCTCAAACGTAGTGCCTTCCGTGTACGAGGCGATACCCTAGAAATCATTCCCGGTTATAGCGAAACTGCTTTTCGGATTGCGATGTTCGGCGATGAAATTGAACGCATTACCGAGTTTGACCCCTTAACAGGTGAAATCCTCAATGAACATCAGTCCATTACCATTTTTCCATCGCGTGAATATATCTCTGATGATGAGAATATCAAGCAAGCTATCATGGATATCGAAAAAGAACTTGAAGAACGAGTGAAATTCTTCCGTAAAGAAGACAAGTTGGTCGAAGCGCAACGGCTAGAGCAGCGTGTGAATTACGATATTGATATGCTGCGCGAAATGGGATTCACATCAGGTATCGAAAATTACTCACGTCATCTGGATCAACGTCCGGCGGGGAGTGCGCCCTTCACACTGCTGGATTATCTGCCAGATGACCACCTGTTGATTATTGATGAAAGCCACATGACTGTTCCACAATTGCGCGGTATGTATAATGGAGACCGTTCGCGTAAAACAACACTGGTTGATTTTGGTTTCCGCTTGCCATCAGCACTAGATAATCGCCCTCTAAAATTTGAAGAAATCGAAGAACGCTGGAATCAAGTAATTTATACGACTGCTACCCCCGGACCCTATGAAGACGAGGTGAGTCAAGCAGTCGTGCAGCAAGTCATCCGTCCTACAGGAGTCATTGACCCCGAAGTAGAAGTGCGCCCAATAGAAGGTCAGATTGATAACCTGCTGCAAGAGGTCGCGGCGCGTGTGAAGAATAAACAACGGGTATTGGTGACAACACTCACCCAACGCATGTCAGAAGAACTTGCCGGATACTTCAATGAGATGGGTATCAAAGCACAATACCTCCATGCTAAAGTTGAGACATTAGAGCGTGTCGAAATTCTGCGCGATTTACGGGCGGGAGTTTTCGACGTACTTGTCGGGATCAATCTTCTGCGTGAGGGTTTAGATTTGCCGGAAGTGTCCCTGGTAGCGATTCTAGATGCCGATAAAGAAGGTTTCCTGCGTAGCGAAACGTCACTCATTCAGACGATAGGTCGCGCTGCCCGTCATATAGAGGGCAAGGTCATCATGTATGCCGATAGAACAACACGCTCTATGAAAGCAGCAATTGACGAAACCAATCGTCGCCGTGAAGTTCAGATGCAGCATAATGAAGCACACGGTATCGAACCGAAATCCATTATCAAATCTATCCGCGATATCACAGACCGAGTGAAGGCAATGATGGATGATACGATGGAAGATATACCAGAGGGTGCTACAGAAGTTGATATGACAGCACTCCCACCGGATAAGCTGCACAAGATGATTAAGGAACTTGAGGCAGAAATGAAGAAGGCAGCACAAGCCCTCGAATTCGAGAAAGCGGCGGCGCTTCGTGACCAAATATTTGAGCTACGCGGTGTGCTGATAGAGAAAAAAGGCACAAAAGGCGATTTGTTGCTCAGTTAGATAGAAATACTAAGGGACGATTACTACATATCGTCCCGTTTCAGTCATTTTGACCATCAAATTTCGTGGTGCAATGGCTAGATTAATCAACTTCTGTTGTGATAGTTTCTGTTTCAATGCCACCAACCCAATAAGCAGATAAGGTGTAATCTGTTGTGGTATTAGGACATATCTCCTTCATACCAGATGAATTTTCAGATACCCTGTTTATGGTAATAGAATCAGCATCCAAAACTGACCACTCCAATACAATACAATCGCCAAATAATACCGAACTTTCCGTACTTGCAAAGCTAATTTCTGGCATAGGATTATCTATGATGAGTGTTTCTAATAAATCACCTGCAACCCAGACATCCGCACGAACTTGTTGGAAATCATGGATGTTCATATATTCCCACCACAGGTTGTCATCTTCGCGTGCTTGTCCAATAAATACTTGCGGTTGTTCACGCTCCCAGAAAGTCATGTAATCTTCGTCGCGTAGATTAATCCCGTGCTGTTCTCCTGCACGGTAGGATAAAAATCTGTCGTACTCTATTAAATGATGATATAAAGGCGGCAAGCCCATGACAACCGTATCAGATGCAATATAGTCCTGCACATAAGCTACATTGTCTGGTGCTTGATTATCAGTTTCAGAATTGCCAAGTACCGAAATAAATTGAAAAACTAAAAGAAAGCTAACACCAACTAGCCCCATCGTTAATTGGCGCTGTGTTATGCCGTTTTCAGATTCTTGGGTGGTATGAAATATGCCACCTACGCCGATTCCAACCAATGGAATCATATGGGTTATATAGTGGATTTGTGCCGGTGGGCTGATAATCGCTTGTCCTAAAAGGTAACCAATTAACAGCGTGAAGAAATGTTTGTCCGGCGCACTACGACGTGACCAAGCAATCGCTATGGCAAGGCAGAAAATGAAAGCATCTAAACTGTAACCATAAATGTAAATAAGGTAACGTTCAATTTCTTTTGCAATACCTGCGGACGTACAATTTTGACAATTACGAGCAATGATGAAATAGGCTTCAGGGTCAGGAAAGACATGAATGAAGAGATAAATCACACCAGCGATGAATGCCCCTGAAAAGTAAAATATAGAAGGTCTTATCAGCAAAATACGACGTTCACGCCGCAAAAGCCGGAGGTATTCCAATAGATAATAAAAGCTAATTGCAACAATGTAGAGCAACGTCTGAATATGAACCTCTACGGCAACAATGATTGCCACCCCGACAGCAAAATGCAACCAGTTGTGTTGCCGACGTACCGCAGTCAAATGAAGCCATAAAACCAGCAAATAGGCTAACACGCCTAGGGCATCCATCCGAATGTAGAATTGCGCTATAAAAGCGCCACTTAAGGCTGTAAATACAATTGCAATGATGCCAGCTTGTCGGCTTTGCCACCAATCTCGGGCTAAAAAATAAAGCACAACCAGACTCAGCACGCCGACGATGTACATCAAAGCATAGCCCGAATAGAGCGACAATCCGAATACTTTGAACCAGTAGGTGAGTATAAGAACACCATAGCCCGTACCACTACCGGCGATAATGTTGGTATCTGCACCCAGTCGCCACATATACGGGGTCAACTCACCGCGCTCAATAAAATTGCTGCCAATATTCAGATAGTAATTGCTATCCCAGTGGACAGTCGCCAACGGCATTGAAAGCGCCTTCAACAACAACCCTAACAGCAGGAAGAGCATCGCCGCCCGAATAAGACGTTGCTCAGTGCTTAATGCTTGTCTCGCCATAAGTTGTCAATAACTCCTCACTGGCTTTATACGCATCATCCAGTAAATGTTCAAGTGTCGGTAATGGTTGTGCAACGATGGCAATCTGATAAGCAAACATCCCTTTTGAGAAAAACATTAAGATGTGATTTACCAACAGCAGAAACCGCGATAAGATATTATCGCCAATGGCTAGAGGATAAGGGGCAGGGATGCCACGCTCTTCGATAATTTCATAGCCGCTATTGCGTAATGCCTGTCGTAAAGAGCCAAATGTAAATAACCGTTTGTGGTCAATATCGAGGATGCCCCGTTTGCCGTAGTTAAATTGCTGTAACTGCTCAGGGGTATTGTAACGGAAATTGAGAAAAGATGGTACAATCTGAAACATGAATGAGATACGCGAGCAATTGAGACAACTGAATAAAGAACAACTGATTGACATCATCTTGGAGATGCGTGGGCAGATTGAG
>JAUZRW010000103.1 GCA_030950085.1 Anaerolineae bacterium | reverse complement strand
CCTTGGAAGCAGGCGCCTTGCCGCGATCTTTATTTTTGAATATTTGGGATCCAAGATTTGGGATTGTGGTTCTGAATCCTTCAGATATAGGTCATCAAAGCCTCAGAAGCACATAAAGCACACTTAGAAGCTCTTAGCTACCCTATTAACTGAGTTACAATTCCCAAGAATCCCCTACAATTTATGCCTGAGATGAAATGCACCCCTCAAAATTCTAAATAGCGTTTCATTTGCTTAGAATATGATACACTGGTAGAAGAATAATAATTATGATTATGGAAACAAAATCTCATGTCAGACCGTTTTCAGGAAAGCCATATTCGCCACTTGCCGATTTTCAAAGATTTATCGGATTATCATTTGCAGCTTGTCGCACAAGCCTCGCAAGTACGACGTTACAATCAAGGTGATTTCGTCTTTCGACAAGGTGAACCCACTCGTGGCGTGCATATGCTTGTAGATGGGCAAGCGACGTTGTATCGCTATTTGCCTAACGGACAGATTGAACAACTTGGCATTTTGCAAAATGGACAGTCCATCAACGAGATCGCCATTTTCCAAGATGGCATACAGACCGCAAATTTACAGGTGATAAAACCTGTGACAGTCTTATTGCTCACACGGGAGAATATGGCAACGCTCCTAACATATTATCCAGATTTGCGTGCTGCCTTGGGCTTAAATGGCAGTCCTGACCAACATTTGCACGATGTTCATTTTAAGGCACAACGCGAAAACGAAGAGGTTTTGCTTCATACACGCCGTCACTGGTGGGCATACATTCGTTATATGTGGCTACCGCTATTCATTGCGATTCCATTTTGGGTATTAACTGCCTATTTTCCAGCCTTTGCGCCTATCATCATCCCTATTTCGCTGCTTCTGGTCGTCATCATAGCAGCCTATCTCTATTTTGAATGGGCAAATGATTCAGTCATGATAACAAGCCAGCGTGTTGTCCGTATCACACACACGATATTAAAATTTTCAGAAGTGCGTGATGAAATAGCTATTGAGGCTATCCAAGAAGCAAATGCCGAGATTCCATCGCTAGACCCTTTTGCATGGATATTTAGTTACGGACAAGTTCAATTGAAGACAGCCGGAAAAGAAGGGAATTTCACCCTCGATTTCATCCCTAATCCGCAAAGTGTCCAAAAACTGATTATGGAAAATTATGCACGCCAAACGCAATCCAAAGCATCCGGCGAACGGGCATCAATGCGTGCTGAAGTTGACCGTTGGATTGGCTCGCAATATAATACTGGCCAGTCTGCGAGGATTGAAAAACCTAAAGTGAGTGGGGCTGCGAAGCAAAAGAAACTCGAAAATATGTGGACATTAGGCGACGGACCCATCTCGCCATTTGTCAGCAAATTTCCTACCGATGAGGGCGCAACTGTTTATCGCAAGCACTGGTCAATCTGGATGCGTGCCGTTCTATTGCCCACAATATGGGTTGTTGCCGGATTCGCCTTACTACTTCTAACTGTATTCTTGCCATTCCTGCGCGATTTCGGGATAATTGGGTTTGCGGCAGCGATGGTGATGTTGCTGCTTGGTGCGGTCTGGTTCTACTTTAGCGATTGGGATTGGCGACACGATTATTATATTGTCACAGATAGCAATATTGTGATTATCAATCAGCGTCCATTGTGGTTACAAAGCGAGAACGAACAACTGTTGCTCAAACAGGTCGATAACGTCGGCGCAGAATCACACGGCATATGGCAACGAATATTCAAATTTGGCGATGTGCGCGTCTCGTTAGTCGGGGCAGATGAGCCGAAAATTTTTAAGAATATCTCCAACCCACTCGATGTACAAGAAGAAATTACCCGTCGGCAAGCCTTCATGAAGCAACAAGAAGCTGCCGAAAGTGCCAAACAACTGCGTGAAACGATGGGCGAATATCTATCGGTGTATCATGAAGCAGCAGGCAATAACAATCCGTCCGGCACGCCCTCATCGCCTTATCAACCACGCTTGACAGAGGTGCATGACCGCAGCCGTCCATCGGTAGTGCCGCATCAGAGTCCATCACAACCAAGTATGTCAGAGGGGCGTATCTATCAACCCAATAGTCAAGCAGGTTATGATTATCAGATTAACCATCTGCCATCAGCGTATGATTATGCGCCGCAACAAGGACAGTACCAACAACCGAATATTCCCCAACAGGGGCAGTATCCGCCACAGCAACAAGCGAATATTAATCCACCTGTGCCACAACAGGGGCAATATCCTAGTCAAACACAAGGTAATCCATATGCTCCGCAACAGGGGCAGTATCCGCCACAGCAACAAGCGAATGTCAATCCGCCTTTGCCGCAACAGGGACAGAATCCACCACCACGACCACCGAGTTTCAACCCGCCGCCGTTACAACCGAACCTGAATCCGCCACCGCCACCACCGGATAGGGACACGGGACGACCTCCGAAGTTTCCACGACGCCGCAACGAATCTTAAGGTTTCATTCAATATTATCGTTAAAAATACGTTATAATTAGGTAAACGACGTTACGTAACCTTCTCAATTGTAACGAGGTAAAAATGCCATTTCTCAGTACATGGGTACACGAACCCTATATCCTTAAAACATACTTTTCTGGGCGTGTTTCTGGTAGTGAACTCAAGGTTTCAATGTTGGAATATCTGGGGGCAGCACAGACACAACCTATGTATTTTATGATGGATTTTCTCGATGCGGATGGCGTGCCAAATGAGATGTTGAATATGCCAGCGATTTTGCAGGTCATTAATCATGCCAATACTCGCTGGTTGATTCTTGTCAAGCAGGAGAGCGCCTCATCTTATATGACGCAGTTGCTTTCGCGTGATAAAGTGAAAACGTATCGTGATAGGGAAACGGCTCTTGCTTTCTTACGCGCAATGGTACGTATAGATACTGGTGAAATATTGGAAAAGAAAGCCGAAAAAAGCTAATTTCGGCTAAGGATTGAGGATTAAATAAGCCCAACATTTCAATGAATTCGATAATTTGCAGAAGTTACCCGATTTATAGTTTTCAGTTCACAGTTTTCAGTTCACGATAATTGTTTTTCTGACAACTGATGACTAAAAACTGATAACTTTTCACGCTTATTCCCAAACTATTGGAACAATAATTGCTAGAGTTATTTAGTTTCTGTTCCTAAATTGCACCTCTTATAAACGTGGGGGCATTTCATCTCAGTGCATAAATTGTAGGGGATGACCCATGTGTCATCCCGTGATTATCTACAACAGGCGCACACGCGGGTACGCCCCTACATCAAAGACGGTTGTTTTTAGACGTAATAGGGTCGTTTTAGATTTTGCACCAACTTGAAATAGACCCATAAACGTCTGTGACTAGAAAGTACAGACGTTTTTGTTTTATGATGAAATTTTCAATCATAAAACACCAGAGATTCATGTCCCCTACATACGAAATACCCCATATTGAGTTTTGACACTCGCTTGATTGAAACACGCTGATAATGCCAAACCGAGTACGCGCCGTGTCTGTGCTGGGTCAATGATGCCATCATCCCACAAACGGGCGCTGCTATAATAGGGACTACCTTCGCGCTCATATTTTTCGAGAATGGGTGCTTTGAAATTTTCTTGTTCTTCTGCTGACATATCCGCCTGTTCGCGTCGTGCGAGTTGGTCACGCTTGACGGTCAGTAAGACATTCGCCGCTTGTTCCCCACCCATGACACTAATGCGACTATTGGGCCACATCCACAAGAAACGGGGCGCATAAGCACGTCCACACATACCATAATTACCAGCCCCAAAAGACCCTCCGATAATCACGGTTAATTTCGGGACACTGGCATTGGCAACCGCATGAACCATTTTTGCACCATCTTTAGCAATACCACCCGCTTCATATGCCTTCCCCACCATGAATCCGGTGATATTTTGCAAAAAGAGCAAAGGGATATTGCGTGCTGTGCAGAGTTCGATAAAGTGTGTTCCCTTGAGGGCTGATTCGCTAAATAATACGCCATTGTTGCCGATGATGCCGACTGGATAGCCTTCAATGTAGGCAAAGCCAGTAATGAGTGTTGTCGCGTAATTTTGCTTAAATTCACGAAACTGACTACCATCGACAATGCGTGCAATCACTTCACGTACATCATAGCCCTCGCGGAAGCTATTCGGTATGATGCGATATAAGTCTTGCGGCGGATAAAGTGGCGCTTCTGGGATTTGAACTTTTTGGTCAATTGTTTTGCTACGATTGAGTGTTGCCACAATATCGCGCAAAATCTCGATAGCGTGTTCATCATCTTCGGCATAATAATCAGCCACCCCCGACACACGAGTATGCACATCTGCGCCGCCGAGTTCTTCTGCGGTCACTTCTTCGCCAGTTGCCGCTTTGACTAAGGGTGGACCCGCCAGAAAAATCGTCCCTGTTCCTTTGACAATCACGGTTTCATCAGACATTGCCGGAACATACGCGCCCCCTGCGGTACAACTACCCATCACAGCACTAATTTGTGGGATACCTTTAGCACTCATTGTCGCTTGATTATAGAAAATACGCCCGAAATCATCTTCATCTGGGAAAACTTCATCCTGCATTGGCAAGAATGCACCGCCACTATCGACCAAATAAATACAAGGCAAGTTATTTTCGAGGGCGATTTTTTGAGCGCGAAGATGCTTTTTCACGGTAAGCGGATAATATGTGCCACCTTTGACTGTGGCATCATTGGCGATAATCAAGCACTCTATTCCCGATACGCGCCCGATACCTGTTACAATCCCAGCAGATGGAGTCCAATCCGCATAAACATCCCATGCTGCTAAAGGAGCAATTTCTAAAAATGGCGACCCCTCATCTAGTAATTTATCAATGCGGTCACGGACAAATAATTTGCCTTGTTCTCGATGACGCTGTTGATATTTTTCGCCACCCCCTTGTCGCACTTTTGCTAATCGCTCACGCAATTCTTGTACCAATTTCAAATTATGGATTTCATACTGTTGCCTGTGTTCGTCTTTGAGGTTGATGCGACTTTCCAAAATTTCCATGCTTAACAACCTTATTTTAGCGGTTAATACTTGTTTAACAAACTATTTGGTAATGTCCTAACACTCATCTTATATTACAATTTTGTGTGAGGCGCGGTGAAACCCCGAAAGGGGCTTATCATTTTATAGAATTTATTGGTGATGCTTCCCCGAATAAATTTTACGGCTGTGTGCTTGGCTTTAGTCGTTCAATGTGTTAGTCTATCATCAATATATCTGAACAAGGAATTCGATGCAAACACAACACACCTAGTAAATACTGCGCTATCACATCTTGTCATAGGATTTTATCTAATTGCATAGGACAAAGTATCATAACCATTAACATCCCTAGACGGTACAGGTTGTAATGGTTACTGAAAGGACTGTAAGTTATGGAGTACAAAATCGAAGGAACGACCATGCCCAATCTCGAAGTGCGATTGCAGCAAGGAGAAGCCATATATACAGAATCGGGTGGCATGGCATGGATGACTAATGGGATTCGAATGGAAACGAGTGGGCGCGGTGGTATTGGTAAAATGCTAGGACGTGCCTTCTCTGGCGAATCAATGTTCCTGACGACCTACACCTGCGAGGCACACCAGGGCATGATTAGGCGCTATATTCCATCGCGTTGATGACGTGATACCCGACTACAAAAAACTGGGCATATTGGCGATAGCCCGTTGATAAGAGGCTATAATCGTGGGTATATCGTCTTCGATAGTGACCACACGCCCTAATTGTGAGTCATAAATCGCATAATCAGTTTCGGCTTGAATCAGCCTTAAGTAACGCCTCACATTCCAGAAAACAATTCGCTGCACTTGCTGGTCACTATGCCAATAGGGAATGTTGACCTGTCCGCCGTTATAGTACAAACTGATTTTGATGCCGTGCGTATGCTCTATGATGCCAATCGCCGCATCTGTTTTCTGCACATGAAATTCGGGATTGTCTTTTTTTAGCACCGTAATCAGCGTATGATTGATGGGGTGCTGTGCAGAATCAGCGTGTAATGCCGCCTCTTGAATAGTGGTGATGGGGTCAATATTGGCTTGTGGTATGAATAAATCGAGGTCGTAGCTCATCACATTATATCCTGACACTCTTTTATCTATTATAGACTATTTGTCAATAACAGTCCTTACAGATAATATTAAGCGAGTGTAAGGGTCTGTGACGTAACTTTTGCTCGCTTGCCCTACTTTTTATCTAAACTCAGTGAACCATAGATTCAAATCTTGTTCATATTTTTGGTTACAACGGACGAGATATATCTCGTCCCTAGACTTTGGCACATTAAAGTAGCCTACGGCGATATGTCGAGAGCTACTTTTCGTTATAAAGTGTTATAAAAAGACGAAGTGAGGGCTAAGAGCGTGCCGCACCATAGATAGCATTGGACAAGCCCTGCAAA
>JAUZRW010000102.1 GCA_030950085.1 Anaerolineae bacterium | reverse complement strand
ATAAGCACCCCCTATCAAGATGGTAAATTGTGGCACATTGCTATTGGCAACGGCGTTAATCATCTTACTACCATGCTTGATGATGCCTTCGCGCTCGGCTTTTGTCCCAACCATGAAGCCAGTAATATTTTGCAGATAAATAATCGGGATACGGCGATGATTACACAGTTGAATATATTGTGTGGCTTTGTTGGCACTTTCACTGAACAGTACACCATTATTAGCAATGATTCCCACTGGAAAACCATTAATATGAACATCACCACAAACAAGGGTACTACCATAATCGGGCTTAAATTCCATCATGCGGCTGCCATCGACTATACGAGCAATGACTTCACGCATATCGAGTGGCTTGCGAATGGTGTCAATTGGCACAATGCCGAGTAGTTCATCGGGGTCATAATAGGGCGCTTCTGGCGTGCGGATATCAGCTTGAATATTTTTACGCCAATTGAGATTTTTCATGATTTCGCGCCCAATACGTAGGGCATCGGCATCATCTTGAGCGACATAATCCACGAGACCGGAAATTTTAGCGTGCATGTCTGTTCCGCCGAGTGTTTCCTCATCGACTTCTTCGCCCGTTGCCATCTTGACTAATGGGGGGCCCCCTAAAAATGCGAGAGCTTGGTTTTTCACGAAAACGGTGTAATCACTGAGACCGGGGATATACGCGCCACCTGCCGTACTATTGCCGAAAACCAGCGAAATTTGCGGTAAACCGAGTGCGCTCATCTGAGCCTGATTCGCAAAGCCGCGCCCCCCTTTGACAAAGAGTTCGGCTTGATGCGGTAGATTCGCGCCGCCGGATTCGACTAGGTAAATTGTTGGAATCTTGTTCACACGGGCAATTTCTTGTGCGCGGAGTGCCTTATCGACGGTAATGGGATACGATGTGCCGCCTTTAATCGCCGGATTATTGGCACTAATCATGCACTCGACACCCCCGACAGTGCCAATCCCTGTGATGACACCTGCGCCGGGAGTTTCATCGTCATACATTCCCCATGCCGCGAGAGTCGATAATTCAAGGAAAGAGGTATCAGGGTCAAGCAATAATTCCACTCTTTCTCGCGCTGGAATCTTGCCACGCTCAATCATGCGTTTGATGCCTCGTTGCCCTGCGCTGCGAACAGTTTCTTGGCGTTCAGCAAGGGTTTTCATCAATTCACAATTATGATCATAATAGGTCTTATAGTCGTCGGATTTGAAGTCGATTTTCGTTTCAATACGTTGCATTGTAATGTATTACCCCAACGCTGATTTGGATTAATGACATGATATTACCGCCGAGCATTGCGAAGTGCCAACTGCTAATTTGTGAAATACCCCCCCCAATCTTTGGGGAGTTGCTACGATTGTCACCAATGATTTGTGGGTGTATAGTAGGGCATATTGTGTCAATATTTTTCTTATATGCACCTGCCCCATATAGATAATAGGTTGGCAGGCGCTTTTTGTGTGAGCAGGAATCGCCCAAGAAGATATAATCTGGCGGGCTTGGTATTGTGGATTGAAAGAATTCAGAGGAATATCTCACTATGTTTAAGGATTATATTAACCCTGAAGAGGGACGCGAGGCAAATAGCAAACTACCACATTTGATGGTAGAGGGCTTGCTGCTTGGCGGAACAGGGTTGGGTGTTCTGGCACTCATTTTTGAAATTGCCGCCGATGCTTTTAGTGTGGCAGCTTATCAAACATTACTCGCTATCCTCGGTGCGAGTGGCTATCACAGCATTGCGATTATGGCGTTTATCGTCTTGTCTGCCTTACTCTTCCTCGGCATTGTCCCAGCGTATAAAGCAGGGTCATATCTTAAGCCGAATGCCGGTGGGAGTGGCCCATTGGTTGAAGCGATTGGACCACCGAAGATGCGATGGTTATCATGGATTGGTACAAGTTTGTTTTTCCTTGATGCGGTCTTGACCATTATCATCAGTTCAATATCTGCTGCTGATGTCACGATGTTAATTTATCCAGAATTTGCTGAATTTCGTATCATTCTCGCAGAAATGTTCGCATTTTTCATTATGGCTGTGCTGGTCGCGCTTGGACCAAAACGTGCTGTGCCATTGTTCTTGATTGGCGGTGGGGCTTTTACACTTTTTACGATTGCAGCATTGGCAGTTGTTGGCTCAAGTGCCGCAGGCAACCCCGAATGGGCATTTTTGACGGAAGGGATTGTCAGCAAATTGCAGGTGAATGGTACGGTTGTCCATGTGACACGGGCGCTAGAAGATGCTCCAGCAATTGGGTCAGTTGTCTTTTTCCAATTCTTCTTCCGTTCAATGTCTAGCGCGATGCTGGGTTTTAGTGGCTACGAAGTCATTCCAGCCAGTGGTAAGCATGCCGCCCGCCCGAAATGGAAGGTCATCAATACGGCTCTGACACTGGCAGCAGTTTTCTTGATTGGTACAGGTGTTTTACAGCTTTTTGCGGCACAACGCTGGAATATCCCAGCAACCGAAGGATATAGTACGCTGCTCATTGAATATGAGATTGTGGCATCGCAAATGTTTGGAGATGGGATTGACGAGGCTGAAATTGTCGTTATCCCAGAAGATAGGGAATCGGCACTACGAACATTTAACAATCTCACACCGCAACGACTGGAATCGCTGGAAGAAGCCTTATTGGATGTGCAACGTAGTGAACTAGGTGAGATGAGTGAGGCAGAGCTTATCCAGCTTGAAAACAATCTTAAGGATGCCTTAGCGGAGGTTGCAGCTTTTGAGCGTGTCCAACGGCTTGAGACAGGCGAACTGGGTACAAATCTGCTGCTAGTTGCCGGTATTTTACTGGCGATTATCTTGCTTTTGGCTCAGGGCGGCGGTTATATCGGCGGTGCGGCAGTTGCCTCTAATGCGTCACAACTGGGACGCTTGCCGAGCTTTTTCCAAGATGACCGTATTGGCATTGCGGTTATCTGGGGGGTGTCGGCTGTTCTCATTCCTATCATTCGGGAAGTTGTGGTTGTTGAGGCTTATTATGCCTTTGGCTTTGTAAGTGCTTTTATCATCACGAGTACAACCGTATTTTTTGTTCGGGATGATGTGTTGATAAATAGGGGGATTAAGCCGGGGTCCGGCGAGGCAAAATCACTTAAGTTTGCTGGCTTACGGGGTATGGTAGCCAGCTATATCATGGGTATTGTGCTAATCGTAACAAAATATGATGCTCTGATAGTCATTGCGTTTGCTGGGGCTACGATTACAGGCTTACAGTTATTCATTGCTAATGGCGGCCTCAAACGGAAAGAACGCAAAGTAGCTCTTCGCCCACCGATAGGTACATTAAAACCGGTTTATGAAGATGGTGTCATTCGCGCCCATGACGAGGCTCGGCAACGGGGCGTTGCTGATGCGCTTCATGATATGTGGGAAGATGGCGCGTTTGTCAAATTCAATGTTGACCCCGAACGCATTGTGACACTCATCAGTCATTTACATAGTGTTCAAGCAAAGTATTTCAATCTGTCTTATGGTCATGACCATCACGAACGGTTTGAAGAACCTAGCACGGACTTAGAGAAAACTTACCAAGATGCCTATAACATGCGTGAACAGCTTCTGGATGATATCGAGCATTATTCTCATTATGGCATTTTCACCTTTATTGATAAATATCATGCGAATTGGGTTAATGCCAAGGTGGGGCGTGACAGCGCGACAGTACAACAGGCTATGTTAGATATTCTATTTCCGATGACAGCACGCGATGATATCTGGGAAGAGTTCAGCAATTTTGAATGGGAGAAATTGCCGGAAACTGTATGGCAATTCAGTCGTGAACGATATCGTTGGGCAAAAGACCAATGGCCTAATCTCAGTGACCGTATTACGACTGTTTGGGTGTTACAAGAATTTGGGCTTGTACCAGAAGAAGTTGATATTGAGATGATAATCTCTGTCTCTGCTGATAATAAATTGCGACGTGTCGGTATTCATACGCATGGACCAGAAGAAGAGGTTGATGCTGAGGAACTTGAACATAAGTACGAAATCATTGATGATGAAGAGATTGAAAATCCGGCTGAATCAGATGCTCCTGAATCAGAAGCTAATGAAACGGATAACGAAGAAGATAAGGATTAGTTGACAAGATATTAAAGAGGCTACTCTATTTCGAGTAGCCTCTTTTGGGTTTTGAGATGTTAGATGAGGGGCAATGTGACGCGGAATGTTGACCCTTCGCCCAAGTCGCTTTTGAGGTCAATTTTGCCATTGTGACTCTCGACGAGTGACTTCACGATGGCTAGGCCAAGACCTGTTCCGTCAATACTATCGGTTTCGGGACGACGGACGCGATAGAATCGCTCAAAAATTTGGGCTTGGTCTTCGGGTCCGATACCCATACCGTTATCTTGGATTTGAATACGCAAAATCGTTTGCTTGACCTCAGTTCGGATTTTGACCCATCCCTCGGGCTGCGTGTACTTGATGGCATTATTAATCAGGTTATTGAAAATTTGCTCTAAGCGTGATGGGTCGCCTGTGATTTTCGGTAACTGCGGCGGCAATCTTAACGAGACCGCGAGTGATTTTGCGCCTGCATTTTGTTCGTTATTCTTCATACAGCGTCGCAACACATCAGACAAACTGACATCTTCCATACTGAGTTGTAGTCCCGCCTCAATATTAGCGATATCAAGCAAGTCATCAATCAGTTGGCGCATATTCCCAAAGGCATATTCAAGACTATTGACATAATTTTGTGAACGCTCATCAAAGGTATTGACCATTCGCAGCAAATCAAGATAGCCACGCATGACGCTGAGGGGTTGCTTTAGGTCATGTGATACCGTCGCCACCAACTCTGTTTTTAAGCGGTCTGTCTCTTTAAAGTAGGTGATATCTTGCATGACAATGATATGTCCGATACCCACATGACGCGATATGTTGGTAAAGTACATTCGATTATTCGGCAATTCGACTTCACCCGTCACTTCCTCGCCACTTTCGAGAGTCTCACGATACAAATCTTGCAATTGACTCAGCAACACCACTTCCGAAAAGAGTTGTCCTTCGTAATCTTGTTCAAGTGCTAGTTGGAAAGCTAACCGTGCCGCATCATTCATCAAGACAATATGGTTATCACTACCCACAACGATAACCATATTGGTGATGGTTCGTAGGATATGCGACAACTTCTCACGTTCACGACGAGTTTCTTCAAATAACCGTGCATTATCAACAGCGACACCTGCCCGACCTGTTAATTTGCGAACAAATGCCAGATGGTCATCGCTAAAGCCATTCAGTTTGCGACTTTCCAGCGAGAGTACCGCAATCACTTTTTGGTCACGTAAGATAGGGACTGTCATTTGGGTGAGGATACCGTCTGCAACTGAGTGATAATCTTTGTCTTCACGGATATCTGGCACAATCTCTGCTTGACCGATTGTAGCAACACGATAGGTAATGCCATGTTGATGCGGTTGTAGGCGTTCACCAATTGGCATTGCACCCTCACGATAACCATAATGTGCTATGATTCGTAATGAATTCAATTCACCATCATATAAAGTCAATCCGGCAGCATCAGCATTGGTGAAGCGCAACGCCCAATCCATAATCATGGTAAAGACATACTCTAGCTTAATCACATCACTGAGTTCATCATCAATTTGACGGAAGATTTCAGCTTCGCGTTCAACATCCGTAACTTTGATTCGCATTGCTACAAGATTTTGTATGTAATACAACGTTGATGTAATGCTAGGGAGCAGTGCTTCAAATTGATACTTTTGGGTATTGCTTAGTCCATCTTCGCTTGAACTGACCGCAATGAGTCCGATATGTTCTTCGTGATGGGTTAGCATTTGTATCACGCTAGTTTCGGTTAACAGGGTTGTTAAAACACCCAAACTACTGTCAGCCGTGCTGGGGTCATAAGCAACGGAATGACCCTCTAAAACAGATGCGAATAGCGAATCACTTTCTGGGTTAAATATGTTGATAGCGGGCTGCTCATCGGCAGGAAACCGTTTTGCAGGATAACTTCCCACATAGTCTAATATCGCATTCTCATTATCGGCGCTAAATATCACTACACGCGAGGTATTGATTATGTCGGCGATTGTGGAACACAGTTTTTCATAAGGGCGTATTTTATCATCTAGGATAGTGGCAACGTGTTCATTGAATGCCTTAATTGCCCGTAAGCCGATGATTTCTGTATCAATTGTAGAAGACGGATTGGTTTTGTCCATGCGCGTTTGCTTTCTACTGTATCTGCTTCTATTATAGTCAGCAATGCAAATAATGGAAATTGTTTCTGCCATTTTGCCGTCTGATCTTACGCAATGGTCAATTTATCGGACTTATTGCGGCTATCAGTTGCCTCACATGCAGGTAGAGTCTATAATGCAGGCAGGTTTCAATCCCTTACGGAGTGATTTCATGGGCGATTTGAAAGATGTTGCTGCTCGTATAGCGGCGGCTAAAGCAAAAGAACAACAAGAAAAAATGGGAACACCCACAGAATACGACTATGATGAATCGTATCGGCTGCGAGGCAAAATGCTCGGTGTTTTGATTCGGGATGCACGACTGAACGCTGCCCGTACAGTTGAAGATTGCGCTCGTTTGCTGTCGATTGAACCAGCATTGGTTGAAGCGTGGGAATATGGCGATGATGTCCCTAGTTTACCGCAACTTGAATTATTAGCGTATTATCTGGATGTGCCTGTTAGTCATTTCTGGAGTATGGAAACGATAGAAACGGACAAGTCAGAAAAAGCAAGCGCACAATCGGAGTATATGCAATTGCGTGACCGCATGATTGGAGCATTATTGCGTCAAGCACGCGAGGAAGCCGGGCTAGAACTTGCAGAAGTGGCAGAACAATCGCGCATTGCAGTCGAAATACTAGAGCAATATGAACTAGGTGATGTGTCTATCCCAATGAGTGAATTGTCGATGTTTTCCAGCATTGTTAATCGTAACGTGGATTACTTTCTGGAGACAAGCAGTTATATTGGTGAATTGCTCAAGATTCAGGCGGAATGGAAACGCTTTACAGATTTAGACCCTGAGATTCGGGAATTTGCGGCGAACCCTCTTAATGTTGCTTTTATCAAAATTGCGATTACATTTAGTAAGATGCCTGTTGACCAATTACGGAAAGCGGCAGAAGGACTGCTTGAAATTGCGATGTAATTCATCAAGAGAGGAGTAATAACGCTGTTCGTGGCGTGAAGATTATGAGTGATGCAGATAGTATCAAAGAACAAGGAATAACGCTTTACAATCAACATGATTATGAAGCGGCTGCTCGTGCCTTCCAGCAAGCGAAAGATGCTTATGCTGAAGCCGACCAACATGAAATGGTTGCCGAGATGAAGGTCAATATTGGTCTTGTGCATCGGGAATTGGGAGAGGCGCAGCAGGCGCTTGAGATGATGCAAGAGGCGCTTCGCACTTTTGAAGATAAAGATGATAAGATGCGAATGGCACAGGTACTCGGTAATCTCGGTGGTGTGTATCAATCACTAGGGGATAGTGAACAAGCTGAGATGTCTTATCGTAAAGCGGCTAATTTGTTTGACGAGTTGGGTGAAGAAATCCTATACTCGGATACGATGATGGCACTTGGCGCGATGCAAATACGGGGTTTTAATTTTTTTCAAGGGGCTGCGACATACATGGTTGCCTTGGAAAACCGCGAGAATTTATCCGGTAGATTGCGTATCATCAAGAGTTTGTCTAATCTGGTAACTCGTGTTAGCGGTGGCAACCCTGCCTAAAGATTTATCAATCCCATGATATCAAATTGGCAATCATTTTTGAGCCGAGTTCGTCTCGGTCTCTTTTTGACTCTGCTTATCACGCTGATGAGTGCATATTTCATCACGTACAGCGCATTTTTCGAGAGTCAAGATGCGACTCGCATTTACGATGCTGCGAGTAGTTTGGCACGCTATGGCGACTTAGGGCGTGATGAAACCCTGTGGCGTGACCCCCCTGATACATTTGACTATCTTGCTGATTATCCTATTGGCAGATTCGACCCCAACGAACCTGCTATGCCAATTATTGTTTCGCTCTGGTTTCGGATTGTGGATGCTATCCCATCTATTGGCTTAGTGCATGGGACGTGGCTATTCAACATTTTTGTTGTTGCCCTCGTTTGTGGCGTATTTTTTCAGTATGCACGGCTACTCGATTATTCTGATTCTGTGGCGATAATAGGCGCATTGCTACTCGGCTTGACAACGGCATTGTGGGTTTATAGTAAAACACTTTTCCGCGAACCACTTGTCGCCCTATTTTTGCTCAGTGCAGCTCTTGCCCTAGAAGGATGGCGCAAAATTGGCTATCTGCGCGGCATTGGATTGGCTTTCGTAGTTGGTCTGATAATTTTCGTCATGATATTGACCAAAAATTCGGCATTGATAGCCCTTCCTGCTTTACTAATATTGCTGGCTCCGGATGCTGTGTTCAAGCAGCGAATTGTACGGCGTGTGAGCGATACAAGTCTGATTATCGTAGTGCTGCTGATTATCGCCGTGACTTTTAATGACACGGTGTATCAGCAGTTTTCAGAACTGTTATTACAGATTTCTGGGCGTTTTCGGGGCGGTATTGATTATGGACAAGAGGCGCTGTTTACTTATCTGTTCAGTATCGGTGGCAGTCTTTGGGGAACATCGCCTGTTATTCTTCTTGGTATAGCAGGTTCTGTCATGCTGGCACGACAGGGCAAACGGCGTTTGGTGTGGTCTATCATCACCATGATAATCGGTTATGCTGTCAGTCATGCCTATCTCACCCAACAGCACTGGTTTGGGGGTGTCTCTTGGTCGCCGCGCTTCTTGATACCGACGCTACCTTTTGCGATGTTGGCTGTATTGCCGGTGCTTGAATGGCTGATGCAAGGTGGACGCTCGCTTGTGTGGCGCATCTTAGCATTTTTGCTCGTACTCTATAGTTTCGTGATACAAGTTATTGGTGGATTGTCGTTGTTATTGGCATACAATAGTTTATTACCATCGGAGTCCAATGGTTTGTATGAATGGACAGGTGGTCTGACTGACTTGCGATATCTACGTTGGGTTCTGTTACCGCGTTCATGGTCAAGTGTAGGATTTGACACCGCATGGTCACGCCTCAATATGCCGTTTTTCGTGCCTGTTTATCTGGCATTTGTGATGCTCGGTTTACTGCTTTTATGGCGTTGGAAATCTAAAAAACTTCGCTTTCTACTGCCGATTATCACACTAGGGCTAATTATAACAGTCAGCGTTGAATTACGGTTACTGTATCAATATGATAGAGAATATGAGGCGACAAATCAGGCTCTATTTGAGGTTTTAGCAGTGCTTGAGCAAAACGCAACAGATGGCGAACCGCTATTACTAGAAGCGAATGCTGATGTCACGCATGAACGCTTTACCATGAATTACAATCGCGTCGCTGTTATCCGTCCGATTGTGTTGGATTTCCCGCCTGCCGAAGCAGCCAGCGAAGCCGATAGAGGATGTATAGCGGACTGGGCAGTCTATGAGCGTGAGGCGGTTTGTCTCGATTCTGACTACCCACCAGCGATGCTTGATTGGTATGCGATTGAAGCGATTGATTTTCTTGCCACACGCCATGATCGCATCTGGTTTTTATCCCACAATAGCGAATTTTTTGCATGGAGTGTCCGCCCAATTGAACGCTATCTAAACGAACGTTTCTATCTCGTCAGCGAATATAGAACTGATAATCTCGGAGTTCGTTTGCTAGAGTATCGCACGGTCAATGCACCTAATCGTTATGATTTTCGCTTACCAGAGCAGACGACGAATCTCATCTATGATGAAGCAATCCAGTTATTAGGATTCACACTGCCTTCGGGAACGGCGTATCAGGCAGGCGATATTGTGCCAATAACATTTTGGTGGCAACCATTAAGACCAATTGATAGCGATTATGTGATAGCATGGTTTATTATGAAAAGTGATTTGGGTCAAGCTCCAATACAGGGTATCGATTCAATGCCCAATGGCGGATTTTCACCGACTTCACAATGGGATGTTGGCGACCTTATATGGGATAATCGTGCTATCAAACTCCCTACAGATATTCCTACGGGGGAGTATCAAATTTGGGTACTGCTCTACCCGACTTCAAGTGGTGGCAATGAGCGCCTATCTGTGATGGGTGATGAAACAATGGATGGCGAAATCGGTATTTTGCCTGTTACACTCACCGTTTTACAGCAAAATTAATGCTTTCCTCAACAACTATTTTTCAAAAAACTATGTACCCGTTAACGTGGGCGTTTTATTGCGTCAATGACCGATGAAATTATAGGACGAGTTAATGTCATCAGAATTTACTGCTAATTCCAAAACTGCATATAAGAGTGACCGCCGTAGTCCGACTCGCTTTGTGGTATCCCACGTTAGACGACATTGGTATGTTGCGGTGGCGCTGGTTATCGGCGCTTTCAGTAATGCCGCTTTTCAATCAACCGTCCCGATACTCATTGGGAGGACATTGAATAAATTGCAAGATTTTGAGGCAGGTACGATTACAGGTGATGCCGCGATGCAGGGTATTCTTGTTCTCGTTGGTTTGTTGATAGGCGCACAATTTTTACGCTCTATTTTACAGTTGATTCGGAACTTCTCGGCAGAAACATTCGGTCAAAGAATTGAGCGTGATGTTCGTGATGAACTTTATGCCAATTTGCTGGGTAAAAGCATGACCTTCCACGATATGCAGCCTGTCGGTGATATCATGGCGCGTGTCACTAACGATGTGCGCGAACTCTATTTCATGATGAATCCGGGATTAAATATGGTGGTCGGTTCTGGCATGTTCCTCGTGATGCCGTTATTTGTTGCGCCGACGATTCATCCACAATTGATACTCACGCCATTGTTATTTGTGATTTTGCATCTTATTGTGCAGATTCGTTTTATTCTCAATTTGTACCCTATTGCCCAAAAGGTGCGAGGCAGTTTTGGCAATATGAATAGTCGTCTCGCTGAGGCACTTGACGGGCTAGAGGTTGTGAAGGGAACTGCACAGGAAGAAAACGAAAAAGAACGTTTTGCCAATCTCGCGGATAATGTGCGTGATTATTATATTCAACAAGGCGAAGTCGAAGCCCGTTATCTTTCGACATTGCTATGGGGTTTAGCCTTTGTGGGGGCATTAATTCATGCGTCTATCTTGTTTCAAGCTGGACTTATCAGAATAGGTGATGTTGTTACTTATATTGGCTTAATCTATATGTTTGGCTTCCCCGTTTTTGTGACACTGTTTTCACTGTCACGGGTTGCATCAGGGTATGCGAGTGCAAAACGCATTTTGGACATTATCACGACTGAAACTGCCCTCGACCAGAATGAAAACGGTCATCATGCAGCCATGAAAGGCGAAATTGTCTTTGACGATGTGACATTCGTTTATGGTGAGGGCGCGCCTGTTCTCAAGCATATTTCGTTCACAGTGCAACCGGGACAAACAGTGGCTATTGTCGGGCAAACAGGGTCAGGTAAAAGTTCACTCACGAAACTTATCAATCGGACATATGATGCAACTGAGGGGCGTGTGCTTGTTGATGGTGTTGATGTGCGCGATTGGGATTTAGCATCGTTACGGTCACAGATTGGCAATATTGAGCAAGATATTTTCTTGTTTAGTCGTAGCATTGCAGAAAACATCGCTTTTTCTGATGATAAGGCTTCCCGTGAGCAAATTGAAGATGCCGCGAAAAAGGCACAGGCTCATGATTTTATACTGTCTTTCCCAGATGGTTATGAAACCAAAATCGGTCAACGCGGCGTGACTCTCAGTGGCGGGCAGCGACAACGCCTTGCGCTGGCACGAGCATTCGAGAGTAACCCACCGGTGCTGATTCTTGATGACAGTACAAGTGCTATTGATAGCGCAACAGAAGACAAAATCCAGAAGGCAATTTGGACAGCCGCCGAGGGGCGCACGACCTTGTTAATTACCCATCGCCTTTCTCAGATTCGATGGGCAGACCATATTATCGTTCTCAAGCAGGGCAAAATTGCGGCACAAGGCAAACACGAAGAATTACTGCAAACATCAGAATCTTATCGCCGTATTTTTGCACGATATGATGAACCCGAACAGCAGGCAAATGTGATAGCAACGGAGCAAGCATAGTATGGGTATGTTCAGAAATCTTGATGCGGATAAGTACGACAGAAAGTATACTGACCTCTATCTCGCACAGCGTATCTGGCGTTATATGAAGCGTTATCGTTCGCAGTTATCCGGTATTGCGATTGGTTTTACAGCGATGGCGATTATGCAAGCTATCCGCCCCATTATTATTGCGCTGGGCGTAGATGCACTGCAATCTGATACAGGGGTTTTAGAAGCGATTTTTATCGGTTTAGCGGCGGCTGCTGTGATTGAATACCTCTCAAATTGGGGTCGTCGCCGCTTGCTGACACGAGTTGTTGGCAATACTGTCGCTAACATGCGAAAAGATTCTTTTGAATCGGCAGTTGAGCGTGATATGGCATTTTATGACCATAATAAAACAGGCAAAATCGTGAGCCGTATCACCAGCGATACACAAGAATTTGGTGATGTGATGATGTTCACCAGTGATGTTATCGCGCAACTGATGTCAGTCGGGTTTTTGCTACTTATTCTGCTGAGTCGCTCTGTGACATTGACACTTGTTTTATTATTGACGATACCTGTCTATGTCGTGGTGGCACTTGGAATGAGAAATCTAGCACGGATGGCGACTCGTCAAGGGTCGCGTGCTATGGCAGAGGTCAATGACCAGATTCAAGAGAGCGTGACAGGTATTACAGTGGCGAAAAACTTTCGTCGAGAGGCGATGATTTATAATGAATTTGTGGATGTAAATACGCTTTCCTACGACACGAATCTGCGACGGGGCTTTGTATTGGCACTGGTTTTTCCCACAATGACGATTCTCAGTGGGATGTCGATTGCCCTTATCATGTATGCGGGTGCGCGGACTGTTGTTGCGCCAGAGATTGCCATTACTGCCGGAACATGGTATCTCTTCATTCAAGGCGTTGACCGTTTCCTCTTCCCGATAATCAACCTTGTCGCTTTCTGGAGTCAGTTCCAACAGGGGTTAGCCTCTGCTGAACGGGTGTTTGCCCTAATTGATGCTGAAAATACAGTGATACAGAATGACAATCAACTTGTTGACAACATTCACGGTGAGATTGAATTCGAGAAGGTGAGTTTTGCTTACGATGATGAGCAATGGGTCGTAAAAGATTTTGACCTCCACATCCAACGCGGAGAAAGCATCGCCTTTGTCGGACATACGGGTGCAGGTAAGAGTACGGTAGCAAAACTTGTTTCACGCTTCTATGAGTTCCAAAGTGGAGATATTCGTATTGATGGACGTGATATTCGCTCCTTCAATTTGCAATCATTCCGTAGTCGCTTAGGGATTGTGCCGCAGCAACCCTTTTTGTTCAGTGGGTCGATTATCGAGAATATCCGTTATGCTCGCCCCAATGCCACAGATGCCGAAGTCGAAGCATTAGCACATAGCATCGGTAATGGTGAATGGTTGGATACCTTGCCGGAAGGTTTATACAGTGATGTTGGTGAACGCGGCGCACGTCTCAGTATGGGACAACGCCAATTGGTGAGCCTATTGCGCGTCATGATTCAGAAACCGTCAATTTTCATCCTTGATGAAGCCACCGCCAGTATTGACCCCTTTACAGAAATGCAGATTCAAGAAGCAATTGATATGATTCTGGCACAATCAACGTCAATATTGATTGCCCATCGGCTGAGTACCGTTCAGAGTGCTGACCGTATTATCGTATTGCGTGATGGGGCAATTATTGAAGAAGGTAGTCATGAAGCATTGATAGCGCAGGATGGGCATTATGCCGAACTCTACAATACCTATTTTCGCCATCAATCATTGAGTTACATTGAAAACTCGCGTGAACGCCTCACAGAAGTAGTGGGCGATTAATCTCAATAACTGTTCAGGTATCAATCTCTAGCCAACCGTTGCGTTTTGGCATGTCGATATGTAGCACAGCACGGTCTAATATATCTTGAAAGCCAATCAATGCTAATCGTGTTTGCGCGAACCATGCCAGAATTTCAAACGGCTTTGTCCTATTTCCACTAGCATCCTCTAATATGATAGTTACGTAGGCTTCTATGGCTTCAAAATCCTGTCCGGCAATTCCAGCTTGTGCAATTTTGACCTTGCCTTTTTCACTGAGGCGATAATTCGTTCCCTCAAGAAATCTCATTGGGAATACTGACACTTCTGCACCTGTATCAATAACTGCCGTAAAACGCTCAGAAGTACCATCTTTTTGTTGCAGGGCATAGCTGATTTCCGCTTGTCCGGGATGGATATATATCTGTAGATTGATACGTGTCATATGGTTTATTCATCGCTTGTTATGGGTTCTGGATAAATCCTTTGCAATGGGTGTCGTTGAAACAACCATTGGTGAACAGGTGTGACTTCTTCCACATTTTCTGGTAAATCGCGTTCAGCATTGGCAACAGCATCTTTGTAAGTTTTGCCGACACCGATTACTTCCTGTTTGAAAACTATGATTGAACATTCTCCATATTTCTCAAGTAGCTCTTTTTCATGGCGGCGAATCCAATCAAAATCACTGAAAATATTTTTTGGTGTTTCATCATATTTATGTGTCATGCGAATTCGTGAGGTTTTCATTAGCTTGCCCTTTGCCTCCGTTTATCATGATTATACCAAGATTTTGCGGCGTGATACAATGTTCGTACTTGCAACAAGTGATTCCTGTGATACGTATAGCAATAATACGATGTCAATTATCGGCATGTACCTGTGAAAATGAGCGTTGTCCACTATACTAGAGACAATATGCCCCCACTTGTTTAACAAAGTGACTATGTTGAGCTTGTAGACACTCGCTCACATTGCCATTTTGTGTGAGGCGCGGTGAAACCCCGAAAGGGGCTTATTGGGGGATTCATAAACACTTTTTTGAGATAGAATGAGTCGCATGGACGAACAAGCTAACAACGACAACCAACCAACAAATGCAATGCTTGAAAAACTGACACAATGGTCAGCCAAAGCGTCGGAAATATTGTTACGATGGATGCAGCGTTTGTTTGTATTGCTGCAAAAATTGTGGGGCAGGTGGCAGGCAATCAATTGGCCGGATATTCCGCTAACGGCTATCCAGTGGGTGCTTTTGTTTTATGCGATTTTCGGCAGTATGTTTTTGCTTGCCACGCCGATTTTTGAGGCTTCGGACGAATTATGGCACTTTGGTATGGTGGAGTACATCACTGAGAATGCTTTCTCGCTGCCAGAAATTGATGTTAGTGACCCCGAATTGATTTTTGAGAATAATCGGGACACGATTTATCGGCAAGAAGGCAGTCAGCCGCCACTGTATTATTTGCTTTCGGCGCTTATCTTAAGTCCTATCGACATTAGTGATGCCGAACAATACCGCGAGTTAAATCCTCATGCCATACTCGGCAATGCCAGTAACTTCGGCAACAAAAATCATGTTTTGCATGAAGTAGGTCGCCCACCCTTAAGTGGAACACCGCTTGCTGTCTATGTGCTACGAGTTTTGGGCTTGATTATGGGCGGTGTGACTGTATTTGCAGTGTATCACTGTGGCAAGTTGATATCACCACAGCGTCCCGTTGTTGGCTTAGTTGCTGCGGCATTCACGGCATTTAATCCGATGTTCTTGTTTATCTCAGCATCGGTCAATAATGATACGCTTGTGATTATGCTCAATTCGCTGGCAATTTGGTTGGCATTAATGACCATGCGCGAAGGCTTTGACCTGAAACGTAGCCTTGCTATTGCTGTCTTAATTGCACTAGCAAGTTTGACCAAATTGAGTGCGCTGGTACTGATTCCAGTGATTGCGCTCGGTGCATTATGGGTGGCACGGCGCAAAAAAGATTGGCAAGGGCTGGTCACACTCGGCGTAGCAATGGTTGTTGTATGGGGCGCGATTGCCGGATGGTGGTATCTTCGTAATATCAATTTGTATGGTGAACTATTCGGCACTTCCACGATGGCACAAGTCGCGGGTATACGAGAAGACCCCTTCACAATTGGCACAGCCTTCTCTGAATTTCAGGGATTCCGCTTGTCCTATTGGGGTGTTTTTGGCGCATTCAACATTCAGATGACAGGTGTTCTCTCGATATTTTATCCCCTAGCTGATTTTATCATCTTTCTCTCCATGTTTGGGGTTGTGTTCCTTGTCGCACAATTGCTTGCCGTGCAAGACTTTAGTTTTGCACGACGCGAGTTGACATTGTTGTTGTTTCTACTTGGTATTCAAGTCGTCGCCATGATTGCCTTTTTCAACTGGACACGACAAACCAATGCGACACAAGGACGCTTGTTATTCCCATTTTTGGCGGCACTGAGTCCACTATTGGCTGTTGGCTTAGTCGAAGTTGTGTGGTGGATATTGTTTTTGTTGAGTCCACCGGATAGGTCGTTCGTGCGAGCAGGTGAAGCGGTGCCGGAAACCGTACTCAACCGCAGTATGCGCTGGCCGGTCTATTTCATTGGGTTTTTTGCCTTGCTGATACCCTTTACAACCATTGCGCCAAAATATCGCGCACCGAGTCCTATTGATGCAATACCCACCGAGATTAATCGTGTTGATGCGGATTATGGTGATATTCGACTTATCGGTTATGAAGCGGTTGACCGTCGTTATAGACCGGGTGAAGCAGTACGGGTCACTTTTTATTGGGAAGTAGAAGAACAAAGCGACGAAGACTTGAGTGTAGGTATCACATTGTTGGGTCCTAGAGGTGAACGATTAGGTGGTGTTGATTCTTATCCGGGGTCAGGCACTTTGCGGACAAGTACATGGGAAGAGGGCAAGATTTATGCTGATACCTATCAGATACCCTTGTCATTTGCCATCGCAGAGAGCTATCCATTTGGTGTACAGGTCAACTGGTATGAAGATATACCGGAAGATGTTTTACCTGTCACGACTTCTGATGGTGACGCAATAACTGATGTTGTCTTAGGGGTCGGTGCTGTTGTCAATACGGGCGTAAGTCCGAGTACGACAAATTTCACCCCCGTTGAGCAATTGCGTGTTGACGAAGAGGGTGAGACACTGATTTCGCAAGCTGACCGTGATTTTGGTGGGCAGATTCTCATCAACAGTTTCAATGTAGATCCACGCTCTTTTAGCATTGATATATTGTGGGAAACTCGTAGCGCGATTACTGAAGATTACACGATGTTTTTGCATGTCCTTAACAGCGATAGTGAACTCGTGGGTCAAGCAGATGTTTTCCCGAATTTACCCACACACTATTGGCGTTTCGGCGAAATGTACGTGACATCGCATCATATTCAATTTTTCGAGGGTGATTTGGATTTGGCGCTGGGTGACTATACAGTGGTGGTTGGGCTGTATATCAATGATGGCGAGACGTACCCAAGATTGCCTATTCTGTCAACTAACGAAGAAGAGGATGAGCGCGACTTCTTCCAGTTGATGACCTTTGAAAAAGTTGAGAATAGAATCTACGTTTGGCCTAGTTATGAAGAGCCGCAAGAGGGTGATGTCGAACCTGATGCAGAAGCCACAGAGGATGCCGGACGGACTATCAGGATTGACCTTGATGAACCAGAAGAAACAGAAACCTTCATGGAAGACTTCTTCGATGTGACAGAAGAGGCAACGAGTGAAGCAGATGTTGATATAACCGAAGAATCAGTAGCAACAGAGGCAATCGCTGATGTTACAGATGAACCTGATATGGATATAACAGAGGAATCAGTAGCAACAGCAGCACCTGAGACTGATGAGGCAGCGGCTGAAACCCCGACAGAAGAATCAGGTGGTTAAATCTGAATAACGAATCGATGGCGGCTCATGGTGGGTCGCCTTTTTATTCTGGCAAGTCGATAATCGCATGGTCGCCGATAAGATTTCCAGTAATATCAATTGTGGGTGCATTGATATAACGCGGTTGATTGGCATCTCCTAATTCATACAAGAAAACTTGGAGTTGTGCGGTATCCGCAGGAACAGCACCCCAAATCCATGTCAGCAACCTATCGCCTTCGCACCAATGCCGCCCATGCCAGAAAACAGTATCGCGCTGACCAATTTTTTCACCAGCCGTATTATAAAAATGCACGCCATATTGATAATCTAAACCGACTGTTCGTTGTGGCAATTGCCATTCCAACAGCGTCAGATTCTCGCTGAGATGATAACCTGTTAATTGTACATTTCCTGCAAAATGCACAGGTTCAATCGGGGTGATTTCTGCGCCTTCCCATTGCGGCGCACTCCCCCACTGATAAAGCGTATATCCCAAACTACTGCGACGTTCGGGAAAATATTGTGCAGTATCATTCTGGTATAGTGTACCGATTCCATCTTGTGGCGTGTTAGGGGCTTGTAATGCTACAAATTCACCTGCTGGAAAAACAGCGTAACCGTCGCCAATTAGAGTACGAACGCAGGTCGTTGTATCACGCAGTAAGACGGGCCAGACTGTTGATTCATGATTCAAATCCCATGCCATACCGTCGCTGAGAACAACCACATCATCCGCCTCAGCTAAAGCAGATTCAACATTTTGGAGATAATGCAGAGGAATAGTAAAACCCGGATAGCGAATGTCTGTATTATCGACATAACGCAGCACACCACGCCAATATAATGCCTGTGTTAGTAAAATGAAGGCAAAAGCGACTAGAATAATTGAGCGTCCATTGGGTTGTAGTGGGACGATTTCTGCTATCCATGTGACACCGATTCCAGCGAGTAACATCAGTGCCGGAATACTCGCAATGAAATAATGTGGATAAACGCCTGCCCATTGTGGAATCAGTGCGACAGCCGGTAAATATGCCCATATGAGTAGTAACGGCGCAAATACAAGCATCGGTTTTCGATAGAGTAAGATTGTGCCTAAAATGACCATGCCGCCAATTATCCACCATAAGCTAATCGGGGGTATCGTATCTATCATTTCGCTTTGCTGCTGTGGTGCAATCCATGTTTCCATGCCGAAACCTGTGGCAAGGTATAGGAGATATTCGAGCGATTGTGATGAGAAATTACTATCATCTGTTGCTAGGGTGCTGACTGCGCTCGGTCTCACCTGCGAGGGATTGCGTTGATAGGTTTGCCAAAATCCGACAATGTAAGGGGCTAAAACGAGAAAACTGACAATCGCACTTAGCGCCATAGCACGCCACGAAATGCGCTTGAAGCCAATCCATACGAACACTGCATAGAGCGGCGTTAATGCCCATGCTGCAAAGTGAATCTGAAAGCCGAATAAGAGGACAGGCAAAGAAAACACCTGCGCCCATTCTTGTCGTGTAAACCAGCGCGACTGTGTTTCGATATCGCTACGTTTTGCCGATTCCCAGAAACCATAAATGCCAAGTAAAAGACCGAACAAGATAAAGGGGGTGTGGAATTCTTGCGCCCAGATTTTGCGACTGTACAAGACCGCCCACGGACTGACCGCGTAAGTCAATCCCGTTATTAAAGCGATAGTCCGCCCGAAGTAGCGATGAGCGATGAGCCATAGCAACCCTACGCCAATCACATTCAGCCCCATAACGAAAAATATGGCAACTATCGGATTGGAATTAAGCGCAAACGGCAGTGCCATCACATAAACACTCGGCGGCGGATTAGGAATACCCACTGAGGAATTGATACCCGTTACGGGAAAGCGTTCGCCAGCCGCCATTTCTTGTGCCAATGTAGAAAGCATGGCATCATCATGGAAAAACTCGACTATGCCGGGTTGCGAGAAGCGCATCAAAGCGGCAATGAACAAGATAAGCGTCAATATAATGAGGTCGCGTCGTTTAATGTCATTTACTGTGAGCATGGATATTCCGTTATGGGTAGCAGAATTTGATTATCAGGTAGTAGTGTATTATTGTCTGTGACAGACAGGCGCTCAGTTGTATCACGGGTATAGAGGCTGACCGCGATGCTTGCAATGTCGGAATTATAAGGTAATGTGCGCGTTTCGTGCAGTGTTTGACCGTCACGCCACAATATCGAAGGGTAGTCTCCGCCAAATGGCGCACCATCCCCATTTTCGATTAGCGTGCCGGATTCATCCAAGCCATGTACCATTACCACGAGTTCGCGCTCTGTTTCGCCTGTGATATTCCAGTACAAATCAAGCAAAAATTGATTTTCATCGGCAACGATAGAGGCACAAGTTAAATTTGCACTATCACCAAGTTGGTAATCGAAACGATTATTAACCTTTGTATTCGCTGTTTCGATGCGAATGAGTGGGTCAAGTAACAATTTGTCTGAACCATCTGGCAGAGTCAACGCACCATCGGGGCTGAATAACTGAATCATAATTTGCCCAACATAAGGAGGAGTATCGGCATTGTTGAGGCGCAATACATGAGGGTCACGAGCGAAATAGTCTGGCGTAAACCTTGAAGTTTCTCCTGCATAGGGTTGCAGTGGATTACTAACTGCCCATGCTGCGCTTTGTGTCAGATTCAGCAATTGAACTTGTGGTCTATAGTTGGTCTCTGTGCCATTTGGCGTGTGCCAGTACAAGTCGATTTGGATAGGGTCATTCGGTGTGATGCTATCGCCGTGCAACGTGTATCCCAACAGAATCATATCCTCGCCAAACCGGATATTGAGCGATGTTTGCATATAGCGCGGTTGTGTAGGCGATGATTGATATTTGAACCAATTATTTTCTTGTATGACGGTGTGATTGAACAGTGCAAAAATAACAACAGATACAATCACGCTCATAGCAGGTTTGAAGGCAAGTTTATCGACAGATAAAGACTTATTCTCAGACTTGCCTAATCGAAATAGCGCGACGGCAATTACGATGCTGATAAGCGAAAGTGCTGTCGCTACCTTCTGTACGACTGTCCCGACATATTCGAGTGTTACAATATATTCGCCAGCCGCTAAATCAAGCGTAATCAAGCCAAGTTCATCTTCGGGATAAATTTCCGCAGGTTCGCCATTCACTGTCGCTTGCCAGCCGGGGAAATAGTATTGTCGGAAGCGTACTGCCCGTGCCTCGTCGGTGATAATACGCAGGGTATTATCTGTGATGTTCTCTTGTGAATACCCTTGCCAATTAACAGCCGCAATATCACGCCCAAAAACTCGGATTTGAAATGGATTATCGACATAACGGCTCGGATTTGATGGCACATCTAAAAAGTAGGTTGCGCCCCAAATCGGGTTAAATTCATTATACGAAACAGTCCCCCATGTGCGGTCTGTCGCTTCCTGCTCAATTTCATCTAGTGCTGAGATATTGTCCCAATTCAACCAGACATCATATGGTTTGATAATTGGCATAATCTGAGCCACAATGACGACAATCCCAAAGCCCATTCCGATAATCTGATAACGTTTTGGCAACAATAGAATACTCGCTCCTCCAAGTATTCCTATAAGAACAGCCCCCATTCGTAGCAGACGTGCCGGAAAACGCAAATTCGCAAAGCCGGGAATCGCTAACCACAAAAATAGTGACTCTTGAACGAGCATAAATAGAGTGAACCCAAGCCCGAAAACAGTTAACAGCAATAAACCCCATTGCTTGCGTTTAATCAGTGCTGCCATCCCCAACAGACTGAGAATACCCCCGACTAATCCGAGTGTGCGCGGAAAATCGAGATAGAGGTCAGTGCTATCAAGCAGACGTGGCATCATAAAAATTTCTGAAATTGGCAAAAATTGGGCATTCAAATAATTGAATGTTTCGTTAATACCTTGCGAAATGGCGACATATTGCAGTTCGACTAGCATTGGCAGCAAAAAAATCGAAGCAAGCCCGATACCGAGTGCAAAACCTGTACCTATAGTTAACCAACGGTGCAAGATGGGTTTGAATTTACTGTTGCTATACCAGATTGGCGCGACAAAGGCGAAGGGTGCAGCATATAAGGCAGCAATATACATCATCGGGGTGTGGGTCAAGATAAGGGCGGCAAAAGGCAATGCGATTGATGAGATGCGGCGCAAATTAGGCTCTCGTGATGTTTTTGCTACGCCAAGCATCAAGTACGGCATAAACGAAGCTGATACAATTTGTGCGAGGCTACCCTGCCACCAGACCTCATATAATCGAGAGGGTGCATAGACCCACAGTGCCGCCGCTAATAATGCCGCCGGAGCAGGGAGGAATCGCCTTGCTAGTAGGTACATGCCAACACTGCCAAAAGACCATGCGAGGGTCTGAACCAGATTGTAGGCTGTCGTAATGGAGAATCCGACAAGTTCAAGAAGTGCCGTGAAATAAGCATAGCCCGGCGCATAAAAATTGAAAATCGGATAGCCATAGCCAAGATGTAAATAGCTAATCCAACGCGGCCACAACACACCATTTTGCAGTGCGAGGGACATGGCATGAATCCGATGCACATGGACTGTAACATCAGCACCTGCGACAATGCCTTCGCCCCAAGTGAGTAGGGCAGCAATCAATGGTAGCAGAAGTGCCGCGATGATGCCCCAATCGAATTTGTTGAGTCGTTGCTGCATGGATATAGCCTCATTAAACGGGACGTGAGTATAGCAATGCTGTAAAATCGTGACAATGGTAAGCTACGACACGCGGAATATCGCCAAGGGTCGCAATCTTTTGTAAATGAGGTGTATTCAATCGGGTTACAGTACAATAGAATTATCATCTTGAATAACAGCCTCCCGATTCATAAGCAGTACGGGATTTGCAGAGAGAAGGCAATGATGCGATTTGGAGCAATATTAATATTAGTGGGGTTGATAGGCAGTGCGATGATGCTCCATGCACAAGATTTTGATGCAACGGCTACCGCAATTGTGGCAGGTGCAACACAAACAGCACTCGCAGAAAGCAATCAGCCCAATGTGGAATCGACACAAGACCCCTTTGTACTCACTGCAACAGCATTGGTTCGGGCAGCGACACAAACAGCCGAAGCCTTCACAGGAGAAACAGCCGTACCGATTACTACAAATGTCCAATCAGACGATAGCTTTGCACTCACAGCAACCGCCTTAGTTGAGGCAGCAACACGACAAGCGACTAATACTGAAGCAACTATAGAAGACAATAATGCCAATGCTCTTTCTACTACATTTTTCATTTTTGGTGGATTGCTCGCAGCATTACTTGTTCTTGGTGTAATCGTGGTGACACTCGGACGACGTAGCACAGGGAAGCGTGGTTAATGGCAAAAAATGGTGTCCAAGTAGGTTTACTGGCTTGGTTGATTGGTGTTATTTTCTTGTTTTGGATACAGCCAATCTATGTTGTTTTGTTCTCAGTGGCGATGTTGGGACTCGGCGCTATTGTCTATATGATTGAAAACAGAGGGCGCTTATGACTCTTTCGCAAAAAACCTTAGATGAGCGATTAGTGTATCCATGCCGCTACTTCGATTCTGTCGATAGTACGAATGATATTGCGATGCAGTGGCTACAGGAGGGCGCTGTCTCAGGTAGTGTGGTGATAGCCGATGAACAGCGTCAAGGCAAAGGTCGTAAAGGTCGCACATGGTATACGCCGCCGAAAGTGGCTCTCGCTATGTCTGTCATTTTGAAACCATCGCCTGAAAATGCCAATCGTATCAGTATGATAGGCGCAGTCGCTGTCTATGACTTGTGCGAGTCTGTTGGTGCGAAAAATATCGGCATTAAGTGGCCTAATGATGTGCAAATCAACGGTAAGAAAGTAAGCGGTATTTTGCCGGAAGCTGCATGGGATACTGGGAAATTGCTCGGCGTGGTACTCGGACTAGGTGTCAATGTGCGCGTTAAGTTTGAGGGCGAATTGGCTCAGACAGCAACCAGCCTCGAAAATGAAATTGAGCAATCACTTGACCGTATCGAATTGCTTGTAACCCTGATGAATCGCATTGATTATTGGATGGCACGTATCAACAACCCTGAATTATTCGACATATGGAAATCGCGTCTCAATACGATAGGGCAACAGGTCGAAGTAGATGGTATTGTCGGACAAGCTCAGGGCGTAGATGAGGGTGGGGCATTGCTCATCACTGTTGCCGATGGTAGCATCAAACGAGTGCTGGCAGGTGATGTTAGCCTCTTACCGCCGCAAAACGAAGGATAACTCGCCATGAGTGTCAAACTCGATTGGGATATTGAATCCGAACACGGTAAACGCAAACAACATAAAGAAGATTCTAAGAATCGTAGCCGACGCTATCGTAGGTTTTTTCGACTGATACTCACAATACTGGTTTTTCTAGCGATTGTGGCTGGTATTGCTTACGTCGTTTTGCAACGCTGGAATCAAGTGACAAAGCGGCTGGAAAGTTTGCTCACTGAGACAGTCCAAGCGGAAGTTGCGGCTTTGCGTATTGGCGATTATGAATCGTATATCAATATTCAGCGTAGTGCATCCGATGACTGGTTAGTTTTACAAGCCAATACCTTCAACACCTATCAACAACTAAAAACCTCTGGTGATGTAACCTTAAGTGGCAATGTCGTTGATGTTACGATTAACGGACAACGAGGGCGTGTTCAAGTTGAGGAGATTATTGGCGGTGTCCCTTATGTTCAGACATGGTTCTATTGGCGTTATCCTGAACCTGATGGTTGGCGACATGTCCCTGCTGACAAAACTTTTTGGGGCGATTCTGCTATGCTTGAGACTTCGCGTTTTATCATTCGTTATCGCACGCTAGATATGGCTGTCGCAACAGAAATAGCGGCAGAAGTCGAACGGTGGTTAGATGATGTGTGTAGCTATCTCGAATGTGCTAATTTGCTTCTGCTGACTTTTGATATTATCACAGATACGCTACTTGAGCCGCAATGGGCATCGAATGAACAGGACGCATGGCAAATGGTGATTGCATCGCCCTATTTAGGACGTGCGCGTGCGGATAGACCCTTTGATACGACACTACAAATTGATACCGCGACATTGCTTGCAGAGCGCATTGTAGACCATGCGATGGCGAATCGCGGTGCTATTTATCCGAATGATGCTTTTTTCTTGCGCTCGGCTACTGTGGCATGGATGGTTGGACGTTTCGTACAATTGAATCCGGAATCTTACCTGATTGAAAGTCTATCCGCGAATTATGGCACAAACGCTATCGGTCAATTACTGGCACGCCTCCAGCCCAATTCGGCGATTAGCTTATTATCCAGCATCACAGGTATCCCCTCGTTGGTTGACACAAATTTGGATTGGCGCGATTTCATTGAATGGCGTTTGAATACCGAAGTCAACTTGATTCAGATAGGGGATGAAGCGAACTGGCAAATGCTCTATGACTTTAGCGATTTAGGCGTGCGCGATATTGCTTATGGTCGTTACAATGCCAATGTTGCCGTACAATCACTCCAAATTCTCAGTATGGTTCAAGCAAGCACGGGCGATGGCATACCCCAATTACAAGTACGTGTACAGATAAACGATACAGCCGGGCAACGTGAAGAAATCGTGTTGTTCAATCTCGTGAACAATGTGTGGCGACGGGCGAGTTAGCCCTGATGTACTAATCGCCCGAATTTGCGAATATGTTACAATCGTTTTATGATGAAATAGAGAAATGAGGTGTGTAATGGATTTGCGTGATGAATTATTTGACGATGACGATGATGAATTTGGTGATGGTGAATTCGGTTTTGATATCGACGATGGCGAAATGCCTATAGGTCAAATCATAGGTGATGGCGACGATTTTGATGACTTTGATGAAACAGGGGCGAGTGGTGATGGACGCATTCTCGGTATGAATGGCGGCGAACGTGCCTTTCTCTCGGTGATGGTCTTTCTTAATGTGGTCGTCTTAGGGATTGGGGCATTGATGGCAACTGGACGGCTGACTTTTTAGGGCGATGATTTTGCGAAGTAAATGACAGGAGCCTATTATGGCTCCTGTTTTTGTTAATGGTCTATTGTGGTTGCAAAGTGAGGGTATTGGCAGCGTGATTATCAACTTGCTCGCGTGTCCAATACATCGGGTGATATTCGATGTTGCGCCATGAATCAATGAAATCGCTGTAGTGTTCACTAGCAGGATGCCCACTCTGCCCGGTGGTGTGGATAGTTTGACTATTGCTCAAATCACTAAAATCGAGAATCATCCGCATGGAGGGTACAGCACGAACTTCATAGGTACTCAAACGCCAACTGGTGGCATTGACAATACTCGCGCCACCACTCACAGCATAGGGTCCAGCATTGACGAAATCTTCAATGAGGGCGATGCCACTTTGTCCTAGTGGGTTGCTGACAAATGTAGCCGTGTGCATCGTTCCCCATGCCCATTGTGTGCGGTCATCGCCTAGCTGGTCAACCGCCGCATCATAGCCTTCACTGAATGATCGTGTGATGATGTCATCGCGGCTTTCGGTTTCATCAGTATTGATGTCGTCCCACCAAATATTGTTCAGGTCATTCATGAGCGAACTGGTTGCCCACATATTCATACCACTACCACTGGGGTCTGTGATGTCGTCTAGTTGGTCAGCATAGAGATTGTACATCAAGCGTCGCCAAAAGTGCATGAATAACGCCCCTTGTGGACTATCCATTTGAAGTTGATAATCCCAATTCAGCATCCAATCGCGTGCCTCATTGAGTGTATCGCTGCCCATATCGACTTCAGCTAGTGTAGGCGCAATTTCTTCGGCAACGATGATTTTATTATCACCTTGTATCGCACTGAATGTCTCGAAGTTGTGCTGGTCTGTGCTTTCCAGCATTTCGACAATTCGCTGTCCCCGATAGCCAATAGCCCAGCCATAATCGAATACGTATTGGGCATCTTCCCCGTAATCATCTGCTAATTCGGCAGCGAGGTAATCGTAGTATGCCATTGGCACAAGTGCTTGATTCGCGGTGGCGATATATCCTCGTTCGGGATTAAAGACACTCGGCAATAAATCAAATGGCACAAAGCCAAGCCACTCAAATTCGTCGCTTGAGCCATCAACAGGGAGACGACCTGTATGTCCTGCTGCGCGAATAGGAACATTGCCCGGCGTTTGATAGCCGATATTGCCATCGACATCGGCATAGACAAAGTTCTGTGCAGGAGTATCCCATAGGCGCAAAGCATCCCGAAATTCATCCCAATTCTGGGCGCGATTTAACTGTAAAATTGCTTCAAGAATCGTACTGTTTTCATAAGCTGTCCAACGGAAGGCTAAGGGGTCTTCGTTGTTAAATCCGAGAATTTCACCTGTCTCACGGTCAAAGCGGTTGTCATTGATAATCGGACCTAAATGGGTTTCCCGAACTTGAATCGTCACTGGCTCTGCGCTATCACCAAATGAAATGGTCTCTTCATGAACAACCATGTCACGCCATTCATCATTCCAGAGATATTGCAAATCATTATCGGGATTGACTGTGATACGATACAAATCTTGTGTATCCCAACCAACATTGGTTACACCCCAGCCAATGCGCTCATTATGCCCGATGACGATGCCAGCACTCGCCGGGAAGGTGAAGCCGCGCCCATTATACGGGCAATCCTCACTCACCGGTTGGCAATGTAGCCCGATTTCATATCAGATAGAGGGCATCCCGATACCGAGATGTGGGTCATTTGCCAGTAGCGGCATTCCGCTTTCGGTCAAGTCACCGGATACGACCCAATTATTACTGCCGATGCCGTCGCCGTTGCCGAAAATGAGACCCTGACTCGCATCATAATTGCCAGCGAGTTGTGTCTCGATTCCGAGTAAGCCTGCACTGCTATTTGCTGTTTGAGAAGCTGTATCATCTGCGGTGGGGAAGTCTTGCGGATGGATAATTGTGGGTTTCATGCCGAACGGAAATTCAACCCAATAATCGGCGACTACTTCTTCGCCAAGAGCATCAATCAATTCTGACAGGAGGCGTTCCGAACTTTGATTGCCGCTTAAGTCGTCTGCCATCACTTTTGTCCAGACCAGTGTATCGAGCGGTACCCAAGGTTCAATCGGAATATCAACCCCTGTGATGCCAAGGACATTATATTCAAATGCCAGTTCGCCCGCCGAGCGACTGCTAATATAGGCATTGACTCCATCGGCGAAGGATTGCAACTCAGCAAGGACTTCATCGGATAGATTAGCAAGGTCGTTTTCAGCCGCTCGCCGCCAACCAACCGTGCGGATGAAAATATCAGCTCCCATGAGGCTATTTGTTTTGCCCGTGAGTTCTTGTAATGTTCCCCGTCCGGCATGGCGCGAAAATTCCATTTGCCACCACCTATCTTGGGCTTGAACATAACCTTGTGTAAAGCGCAAGTCTTGGGTATTGCTGGCGTAGATGTGTGGAACGCCATATTCATCACGGATAATTTCTACTGTGTCATTGAGTCCGGCAATACTTATTGTGCCATCATGCGTGGGGAGGGGATCTTGTGTGAACCGATTGACGATAAATGCACCACTTACCCCTAATATCACAGCGATGATAATAATGCCAAACAGCACGAAACGAAGTATTTTCATGGAAAATCCTATCTATTAAACAATGTGTCTATTTTGGAATGATTAGTTTTAACGCATTTGCCAAACTTTGGCGAGGGAGTCATAGTTGCATTTTATAGACTATCCACAATGCTTCAATTTCGGACGAGACTTTCTTATCTTTGAAACCGTTCATATAAGGTAGGACTTTCGCTTGAAGCGAAGAGATAGTATATCATTGAGAGCATGATAAGGAAAAAAGAGTACATCGAATATTTAATCAGTACGCCAGTGAACTATACCTGTAGCAATCTTGCCAA
>JAUZRW010000101.1 GCA_030950085.1 Anaerolineae bacterium | reverse complement strand
CTCAGCTAGAATATTCAAGTAGTAGTTATGTGCATGTCCAAGTGCTTCATCCCAATTAATCAGTCGATATTCTTCATAGGCTATTTCATAATTTCCTAATCCCACACCGAGCCATGGATAATCGCGTGCCATATTTTGTGCAGTTTGCCAGTGTGCGAGACGTTCATTAATCGCATAATTCGCTGATGTGATATCTACGCCACGAACATCTTGAATCGTAATCAGTTCTTCGGTAGAACTTGTCACTCGTTGCATAATAGACTGAGGAATCAATCCGCCAAGCCACAACATGACAACAATTAAAGCTACTAGGCTAGATAAAGCGATACTCTGCCAAAGTTTATGTGGCAACGCAAACCCCATCGCTGCAACTGACGCGATGAATGCCAACCACGCACCACGACTCCAAGATGTGACTAATCCTGCTAACAGAATAACCGTCGTTAAGCTGAAAAAAGCACAAAGAAAAAGATTGCTATATGAAATCTTGCCACTATGATGATATTTGCGAATGAATCGTGTGCCATAACCCCACACTGACATTATAGAAAGTGGTAGCGTCAATCCCATAAATCCGCCAAAAGGATTAGGTTGTCCGAATGTTCCAAATGCGCGAAAATAACGCCCATTGATGAGTAGATGGTCTGCGCCACTGCCACCGAAGAAAATATACAATCCGATAATCGCATTCGCCACAGCAGCGACTATCAGCATAAAGGCTAACCATTGTGGTGCATTATTATCTTCAAAACGCGATACAAGCAAAATCACAACTATAATTATCAACCACTTAAGCCATTCAAATATCCACACATGGAGCGAAAAAGCCGTAAATGCAGTTAAACCGATTGCTATCACAAAAACAATAATTGGCAACAGAATCTTGCTATATTGAAAATTTAATAGCGGTTTGCGGCGAATGATGTACCATGCCAACCATCCAATGACAAATGCTACGAACATCAGTTGACCAATATCAAATGGCATTGAAATAACGGCTTCTGTTGTAACAAGCGTCCGTAGTGGGGCGAGTATCAGCAGCACAGATAGAATTGTCAAAGGGGTAAAGGCTGAGGCGATGACAAGTAATACAAAGCCGATTGCTAGTAATGCAATATAAATTGGCTGTGTAGCAATCATGATTCCGGCTATGATAGCCAGTAGAATCCATAATCCCTGCTTGATGTCAAGACGGCGTGCCATCGCCAACATGGTTAATTGCTAGATTGTAGTGCTTCACGAAAATAGGCAATTGTCTTGGCAACACCATCTTGCACACTGACTGTCGGTTGCCAATCAAGGATTTCTTTCGCCCGTGAATTATCGGGACGGCGAGTCTGTGGGTCGCCTTCAATACGCGCTTTTTCTTTGAAAACTATCCCACCTTCGTTACCTGCAATTTCATTCACAAGTTCTGCAAAATCACGAATGGTCAACTCAAATGTCGTGCCAATATTAACGGGATTTGAATAATCCGAAAAATATAGCCTGTGAACGCCTTCAATTAAGTCATCAACATATTGGAAAGACCGAGTTTGCGAACCATCGCCATAAACAGTTAATGCCTCACCGCGAACAGCTTGGCGAATAAAATTTGAAACAACGCGCCCATCTTGCATACTTAGCCGAGGTCCATAAGTATTAAAAATGCGGACAATACGAGTTTCTAGCCCATGTGTCCGATGATATGCCATCACGAGAGCTTCTGCATAGCGCTTTGCCTCATCATAAACACCACGAGGTCCAATGGGGTCTACATTACCGGGATATGTTTCTTTTTGCGGATGTTCTAATGGATTGCCATAGACTTCTGATGTTGAGGCTAACATGAATCGTGCGCCTTTTACCCGTGCTAATCCGAGTGCATTATGTGTCCCTAAAGCGCCGACTTTGAGCGTCTGAATCGGATATTTTAGATACTGTTCGGGGTCAGCAGGGGAAGCAAAGTGAAAAATTCCATCAATATCACCGGGTACATGAATGAAGTTACTGACATCATGATGAATAAATTCAAAGTTTATATTACCAATATGGTGATTCAGATTGTTGAGATTACCCGTAATGAGATTATCCATAACGACAACCCGATGACCTTCTGATAAGAAGCGGTCTACAAGATGTGAACCGACGAAACCAGCTCCGCCTGTGATGAGAATACGCAAGTTTCTAAATCCTTTGTACGCATAATAAACATTGTGTGGGGCAGTTTACCACAAGTCATTCCGTAAGTCATTCCGTGAGAATAGTACGAACGTTTACACTACACGCACAAATAACCAAAAGCAGCATGAATACATACACAAGGTCATCAACAAAAACACTATTATCAACTAATCCATGAACTACCACGACTGCCATACTAGCCATTGTTCCTATTATCAGCATTTGCCAAATAGGGTCATGAACTGTGGTCATATAAGATTGCAGCATTTTTCGCCAGAAATTGAACAGAAGAGCAATAAGCCACAATACCCCCCCTAAGCCCAGACGAATCCAGAAATCAAATAAGATGTTATGTGGATGCGACAAGTTGGGGTCGAAAATAGCATCAGGTCGAATGTAATGCCCACGAAAGGCATACAGAAATTGGTCTAAGCCCAAGCCTGTAATGGGATTATCACGGATAATGTCGATACTGCTTTCCCATATTCGCAAACGAATGAAATTTGTCCCTGTTGATAAATCCAGTAAGTTAGCAAAACGCGGCGATACTTGTGTCAATCCAAAAACTATCATAATCCCAGCGATGAGTAACCCCACTAAAATGGAGATAGCTCTTTGTTTCCATACCAATAATAAAACGATACCTATTCCGGCAGGTACACCAAACAACAGCGTTCCTACACTCTGAGTCAGGGCAACAGCGAGTAGCATTGTTCCAAATACGATTACTCCCATTGTCTGCCTATAACGTTGTGTCGAAATTAAGATATAAGCCAATGCAAAGGGGATACAACGTCCCAAAAACAAGCCCACATTATTGGGCGAACCATAAACGCTTGCTAACCGCCGTGCGCCTTCCTCCGCAGTGATAATCGCCTCACCGCGCACAAAGAGATAAAGTCCGATGATGGCAACTAACATCCCTGCTATAAGAAGCATATCGACCAAGCGCAACAGAGTATGCTTATTCGGCTTGATACTTCGCAAAATGATATAGAACAATAGCGGCTCAAGTATCAGTTTCCGTAATTCCGTTATTGCTAAAGACAATCTTTCTGTCCATAGCAAACTGACTATTGCGAGAATGCCCAATATCAACACCAAAGCATCTATAATATTAAGCGAGATAGTCAGGCGCAATGGATAATCTCCGTTGGCAGACTGTCGTTCATAGCCCCACTGTGCTAATAAACGACTTGTCCACGCCCCAGCCGTAATCAGCAAAACAAGTTCTGACATCGGAAAAGCATAGGTGTATAACTCGACAGGAAATAAGAAAAATGGCACATATAGAATCACCAGCAACAAACCAATTTCGAGTCGATTATAGATAATGAGAAATAGTAAAAGTGAGGTGATAACAACTAACAAAATACCGGGTTTAAGAACCAGTAAGCCACCAGTGAGGATAATCGGGAGAAGGGACTCCCATAAAGCCCGTCTCATAATCTGTGGAATCGGTTCAGCCCATGTTAGGAGCATACCTGCCATCAATGCCAAAGATGTGATAACCGCAATAGCAATCTGCAAAGCAAAGTTGAAACGCGATAGTAGGGGATGTAAGACCTGAATCAACTTTTTCCATGCTAATAATCGCCCTGTAACAATCACTGTCACAACAGAGACAGCAACAGCTATCCAAGCAACCCACAATTGGCGATTATAAGGTTCAGCTAAATTACCATCACTCACAGCAAAACCAGCTAACGCCCATTGATCCCAACCCTTATCAAAGACAATAGATAGCGTATGTTCAGCGTCCGACAAATTACGTGATACAGGTTCAATTGTTAATTCGCGCTCTAGTGTTCCACTTCGCAAAAAAATATAAGCGTTGCCATTCGAATCACGCGAGGTTGCATTCGCTTGTTCACCATCGACCTGTGGGTATGCAAATGCAAAGTAATCGCCCTCACGTAGTAAAAGCGCAACATCCTGACCTAAAAAATCAAATTCAACTTGGCTATCTGTGGTTTCTAGCCAACCAATATCAGCACCTAAGTCACTAAATGTCCATAAACCACTATAACGGGCATAGAGTGTTCGCGGATGATACAAACCATTCGTTGCCACATTCGGTATTTCGCGCTCTACCAATGCCGACCATAAAGTGTTTGGCATATTCGATTGGTCAATCAGACTGAATCCCCATAATGGGTCATCAAAGGTGGTGTTAGGTTGCCAATTCTGCAAAATCATTCCACCCAACCAAGCCCATTCACGGTCAGCACGACTTAAGGCATTGAGCGTATAATTGATACGGTCTTGCTCGGTTGTATTTCCCCAAATAGACGGCAAACCACCCCAATCAGAAGGTAGACTATTCCAGCCCCAATTACTCGCCCATAACGCAGTTGATTCATCGCCATAAGCCACCATAATATCGCGTAAAGCCACAATCCGCGAGAAATTTAGCACATCAACATTTACAGTACGGTCATCTGGTGAAAAATCGAATCCATAAGGTTTTGCCGCAACTGCATCAAAATAACTATCAGCACCCAATTGATACAGTGCTTCAAGGTAAACAGTATCCGCGATATTCTGACCATTACGTTCTGTTGTTGGCGCAAGGGCAGCCGCAATAATAGTTGCTTCTAAGTCTGTCCCATGAATCGCGGTATATGCTTCGGATAGTAATGCAGCATACTCAGCAGGGCGTGGGTCAACTAAACCCCACGTATCATCAAGATTAGGTTCATCCCATACCTGATAATAATCAACTTGCTCACCATAGCGATGGGCAAATTCTTGCAAAAATGGAGTCATCGCTGTAGGGTCATCGGGCGGCGCTGTTACAACATCACTTGTCCGCGCCCACTGCGGAGAATTCATGAAGAAGACAACTAATTCTAAATCAGGGAAATCTTCGAGCGTGTCGATGATGATATCCCACTCAGCCCACTCATACACTCCAGCTTGTGGTTCTAGCATGTCCCAATAAGCGAATTGCCTAACCCATGTGATATGTGCCTCTTGCATCCATTGAAGATGTTGGCGCAATTCATCAGGGGAATATTGCAGTAAATCAGCATTAACCCCTAAACGTGGAAGACGATAGGGCAAGTTCGTTGTCTGTGTGGCATCGACATAACCACGCAAATCATAGTCGCGTGCTTGTAAGGTAACGAAAACGGCGCTTAAACTCCCAAATAGAGCCATAAGCGCCGCGATAAAGATGATAACTCTTCGCATTATAGTGTCCAAACAGGATTCTGCGAACGTCCATCAAATGTTAATTGATGCGCCACGAGCGATACTACATCTACGACCCATAGATTGCCTTGATAAATAACCGCAATCTGACGCGCATCCGGCGACCATGCGTAAGTTTGGGGTGTTAGCCCGACATCTTCCCATGTAATACCGGGTTGTCCATCTCGTGGGAAAATAATGCGTGCATTACTGCCATCACGGTCTGCAACAAATAAGTCATAATCACCGTAAACACTATTATCAGGGTCACGCGATTTGAGGTAGGCTAAGTAGCCATTCTCGAATTGACTATCAGGGTTTTGTATCGGCGGCGAGAATTGTGGCGATGACCACATACCGGCACGTTCAACAACATAAGCCTCAAATGAACCTTGTATATCCGTCACAACAATATCGAATACTGGGCTAGTATCCGAAGGCAGGTTTGGTAAGGGTGTATGAACCGTTGATGCGATTAATGTGCCATCCCATGACCATGATAAATTTGAGCGCCACGACCAATTCTGGAAAATACGAAATACAGGGTAATTCAATAAAGCAATCTGCTCACCTTCATCGTTGAAAACGCCTGTCGAATCGGCTTGAACCCATGCTAAATTTTCGCCATCCGGCGACCACTTATAAACTGTTCCCCACCAACCATATAATCCTCCGCCTGATTCACTCACAACCTGACGAATGGAGAGTGACGCGCCGTTATTGATGTCAATACGCTCTAGCCAGACATTATTCAAGGCCTTCCAGCCGGGTGCTATATCTTGTATCTCACTGGTTGAATAGCTGATTGTATTTTCTGGTTCAGACAACCACTCGGCATATAGGACATCGGTTGCTGTCAGTCGCAGTGGAATCGGGTCATTGGCAGTATTAATCAGCCATAATTCATTAACAAAGGATTCAGTATCTTCTGGCTCACGGGTATAAATAAGGTGCTGACCATTCGGTGATAATGCAAAAACCATCGAATCAAGGTCACTGTTGGTTGTTAGTGGGCGTTTTTCTGTGCTATTTCGCCGAATAACCCATGCGTTGCCATTATTAATATAGGCAATCGTTCCGCTGATGGCAAACGGCTCAATAACTTGGTCAATCCCAACCACTCGTATTTCATTGATAGGTTCGGTAATGACTTCGGGTTGTCCGATTGGGATTCGCTCGCTCTGAACCCCATTCTCCAAAATGACTCGAAAACAACGGCGCTGAACGCCATTTTGTCCGCTTTGTGTCACTCTTTCGTCATCCGGTGCAAAAGATTCATTCTGAATGACTTCAACCTCAAAGGGGATTTCTTCGGTCTCACAGGTTTCTTCTTCATCGACCCGAACAATCGTGATACGTGTGCCATCCGTAATTTGTGTGAATGGTGGTGGCACAAGACGGTCATTTTCATCCCACTGAACATCTACTTGTGGCTGTGTTAAAAATTCTTCAACCGTCATAGACTCACCAACTGAAAATGTGCGCTCAATATTATCGACTTGCACATAAATTAGCATTGTCACTTCAGTCGATTGTCCCTGACAGGCAGCCAAGAAAAATAGGCAAATCCATAAACCAGTCATAAATTTCATTATTTGGTGCGCTCCAAAACAAAAATACGCGGATGTAGACCACTGAGCGTTATCATATGGTTATTTTTTATTCGCCAATCAGTTGCTAATGCGAGTACATTTTCCATTAATCGTATTTCATGTGTTATGACAACAAAACGTGCTGATGGTCGTGCTACTCGTGCGGCTTCTGACAAAATCGCCGGATAAAGCCATTCGTTCTCTTGATGTGAACCCACAAGTTGTCCAAAAGGTAAATCAGCACACAGGGCATCGACGCTGTTATTTGCGAAGGGTGAGTTTGTACCATCGCTGTACATAAGTTGCATATCGTGATAACTACTCGCTCGAATGTTGTTTTCAGCACAATTTAAGGCACTATAGCGTATGTCACAGCCTATCACTTGTTTTGCTGCCATATACGCGAGACGTTCAATCATGATTGTGCCTGAACCACACGCAATGTTCAAGAATGTGTCTTGTGGTGTTGGTTTTGTCAGACGAATCATGGCATTTGCGACTGAGGCATTCAGCGCACCTTCCATATTACAATCGCGCCATGTTCGCGTAGCGAGTGGACGCGGTGATAATCGTACTAGAACATCCCAACTGTTCCACACACTTGGACTAGGGCGGATGCGTAGTCGTAAATCACCTTCATCTTGAGCAATAACTAGCCCTAGTGCTTGGCTAATTTCTGCCTTGATACGTGTCATCACAGAAGAATCTGACCCAGCAGCACTGATATAAAGTGACTCATAGGCATTATGACCATACAACTGCATTATTGCACGAATATTTTCTAGGATGCGCTGGAAATTCTGATGCCCTAGTAAGGCTCTTGGGCGCGGAACTGAAAATCGCATAACAGAATAGACTGCAAGAACAGTTTGCAGTTCAAGTAGCCGATTGACATCACCCGAATAGGCAAATGGGACTTCATTTGAACGATGTTGCTTATGAATTTTTCCTTCTTTTCCAATAAGGGCATGGACTTCATTACAGGCAATTTCTGCAAGACCATCCGCAATTTCAGCTTCGTACAATGTTGTCATTAACGACTCATTCCACTTGGTAGACTGCCTCTCAGTATATGGAGAATGTGTGAGGTGACAAGCATTAAATGAACAACCCCTGCCTATTTTATAAGACAAGGGTTGCTTTCTTCTATCATTAATGACAACTACGGTGGATTACCGTTCGTCAGACGAACTTTCATTACTCCCCTCAGTTGTGACGGCTGATTGCCCTGAACCATCAGGATTCACAGTGTAAATATTGAAGTCTACAACACCGCCGCTGCCATCTGGTGCAAGGTTACTGGTGTATAGAATACGACTTGCATTAGGCGACCAGCGCGGCAAGATATCGTTTGATGCCGCAGTCGCTACTGGCAATTCTCCACTGCCATCGGGATTAATCGTGTAAACATCATTATCGCCTGCTTTGTTTGATACATAAGCGATGATATTATTGCTTGACCAATCCGGCATTGTATCGTTATTTCCGTCAGTTGTGAGTTGAACTTGCCCACTACCACCTGAGGAATTGATGATGAAAATATCATCGTTCCCAAACACATCTGACACATACGCTATCTGTGAGCCATTTGGTGACCAAACAGGATAACGGTCATTTGTGACATCTGTTGTACGCTGCACTTGGTTTGACCCATCTGCAGCACTCATCACAAAGATGTCATTATCACCAAAACGGTCAGAAACAAAAGCAATTTGTGAGCCATCTGGCGACCACGCAGGTTGCTGGTCATTGCCGCCATCGTTCGTTAAACGAGTCACACTCAAGTCACTTACATTGAGAATGTAAATTTCGTTGTTCCCATCGCGGTTAGAGACAAAGGCAATCTGTGAGCCATTCGGCGACCAAACAGGTTGTTGGTCATTTGCCGGATTATTGGTCAGATTCACCCGTGAACTATCGGGATTGATGACATACAACTCATTGTTCCCATCACGGTCACTGACTAAGACAATATTGCCTGTCACAGATGGCGGAGGCGGTGCAGCACTTTGTACCGTGATGGTAGTCGTTGCCGAATTTGACCCAGCCGCATTACTGACCGTCAAGGACGCATTGAATGTGCCTTCGCTGGCATAAGTAAATACCGGATTGATTTCGTTGCTGTCTGGCACACCGTCACCATTGAAGTCCCAACTGTGACTGTCGATTTGTCCGCTTGAGCTATTGCTGAAGGTCACTGTTAATGGCGCTGTTCCCGTTGTCACATCAGCACTGAATTGCGCGATGGGCGGTGTTAGGGCAGCATTGACTTGGATGACGATGGCAATCGTGTCTGAGCCTGCCGCATTACTGACCGTCAAGGACGCATTGAACGTCCCTTCGCTGGCATAAGTAAATACCGGATTGATTTCGTTACTATCTGGCACACCGTCACCATTGAAGTCCCAACTGTAGGTGTCGATTTGCCCGCTTGAGCTATTGCTGAAGGTCACTGTCAGAGGCGCTGTACCCGTTGTCACATCGGTACTGAATTGCGCGATAGGAGCAACTAAAGCGGCATTCACTTGGATGACGACGGCAATCGTGTCTGACCCTGCTGCATTACTGACCGTCAAGGACGCATTGAATGTCCCTTCGCTGGCATAGGTGAAAACGGGGTTGACTTCGTTACTGTCTGGCACACCGTCACCATTGAAATCCCAACTGTGACTGTCGATTTGCCCACTCGAACTATTGCTGAAGGTCACTGTTAATGGTGCTGTACCCGTTGTCACATCGGTACTGAATTGCGCGATAGGAGCAACTAAAGCGGCATTCACTTGGATGACGACGGCAATCGTGTCTGACCCTGCTGCATTACTGACCGTCAAGGACGC
>JAUZRW010000100.1 GCA_030950085.1 Anaerolineae bacterium | reverse complement strand
AGATGATGTCAATCAGTTGTTCTTTATTCAGTTGTCTCAATTGCTCGCGTATCTCATTCATGTTTCAGATTGTACCATCTTTTCTCAATTTCCGTTACAATACCCCTGAGCAGTTACATATAAAAGTATATTCGGGGAATTGATGATGCAAAAATGCAAAGATATCTTGAATGCTTATCGTCGCTGAGTGTCCACTCAAGAAATAGCGTTCAATACAGAAAATAGTATTTTTAGAGAGGTGCGGTATGGCAACAACATTTAATCTCAGTGTATTGCGGAATTCATTTTTGTTCAAAGAGGCTGATGAAACGGTATTGCAAGCTGTCGGGAAACAGTGTGAGACACTGATATTGGGGGCTGGAGAAACACTCTTTGACCAAGATACCCGTCCGAATGATATGTACTTTCTCGCAGACGGGCAAATCCATATCGTGCGCCATTACCCCGAAGGGTATGATGTCACGATTGCGACGGAAGTGCCATTTTATGTCATTGGCGAATTGTCACTCTTAGCCAATCAACCGCGTACCGGAAGTGTCGTTGCAGTCAGTGATTGCGACCTTATCCGCCTGAGTCATCAAGCTGTTTTTGAAATTTGCGAAACCTATCCGAATATAGCGCGGCGTGCTTTAAGCCACTTAGGGAATCGGCTTTATCGGTTCAATTTATGGGTGCGCGAAAGTGCCGTTAGTAATGTGGGTGCGCGGATTGCGAGTATCTTGTTGTTGATGTCCGACAGCCAAAATCGTCGTCTCGATAATGTGAGCATGACCCGTTTGGCACGCGCTACAGCGATGGATGCGGATGTCGTTGAACGTCTATTGCGGCAGTGGCATGACTATGGTGCTATCCGCCTCGATAAGCAACAAATCACCATTCTCAACATCGAGACATTACAAACCTTTGCTGGATAGGCTCTAAATGTCAGTCTCGGCTTTGATGATAGCACGGGCGGCTTCTAATAAGACAGCGCGGCGTTCGGGTTCGACCTCACGGCTGATGAAATATTGCTCCAATAATTCTTCGTGAGTCATGCCTTCGGGATTAGTGGCAATGCGACTCCGTTCTGGACGTTGAATATCGCGCTTAATGGCTGCGACATGGAATACGCCCGATTTTTTAAGCACTTCTCGAATCGGCGTATCATGTAACGAAGCATCACTTTCCGGTGTGAGTTCTACGACAAGGCGCACAATCGCATCTTGCAGATTATGTTTGCGAATCATATCGACAACCTTATGGGTGGGGCGTGTCTCTGTGCGACAATCTACTCGTAATGTCACCATCGGACGCGCCGCAACGCGCACATAGTCCCATTGGGCATTGCCGCGTTCTAATTCTACCCAACAGAAACCCTTTGTATCGCTCTCTTCGCCAAAATCAATCCGTTCCAGACTACCACTATAAACCACAGGTGGCGCATCAGTACGGTCATGTGTCAAATTCTGATGTTTATGGATATGCCCTAATGCGACATAATCCCAGCGATTATCGGCTAACAGATTCAAGCCAACTTGGACATCACGCCCTAACATCACACTGCGTTCACTGCCGAATTTCGCGCCACGCACTGTAAAATGCGCGGTCAGAATACGCGGGATATCATCACTGCCAGCTTCTTTATCAGCATCATCAGCCAGCTTGACCAGCAAATCTGTGAGGGTTTCTTCTAGCGCATGGTCAATATCGCGGATAGTGTGTCCACTGGTCTCGATATGTTGCATCAATCGCGCCCGTATCGGATACGGGGCAGTCCCGACAATCACATCGCCGCGCCGCGTGCTGATGCGCCACACATCGTAGTCGTGGGCGACAAACACATTAGGAACAGCCAGCGTGTTATAGATTTCGATGCTACTCGCCTTAAGCATATTCGGTGGCAAGTCATGATTCCCGACTAACAATACAACAGGCGCGAGTTCCGCCAAATCACGGATACGCCACGCAAATTCGCGTTGATACGTAGGATTCGGCGAGCGTGTTTTGAAGGCATCACCTGCAAAAATTGTCAAATCGACTTCATTTTCACGGGCATAATCAATCATCTCGTCCATACGCCGCAAAAAATCAACCACCCGACTGCTCAAACCGCTATTGGGGTCTGTTTTACCATAATTTTCCATACCGATATGCACATCGGCAAAATGCAATACACGAATAGGGTCAGCCATCAAAAACTCTCTTGTTCATCTACAAATAATGTACGTTGTACCTTTATGCCTCATTTTGCTAAACTTTGGAACAATATGCTATTGCTATTCGTCCTCTTCACTAACGAATTTCATGCAGGAGAAAAATCTATGTCCCAAAAACGTTTTTTGTTCGTGCTTATTTTGCTGATAGGCTTGTTACCTCTCAGTGTCGCCTCGGCTTGTGGCGGTCTTTTTTGCCAGAATACCGCGATAAATCAACAAGCAGAACGCATCATTTTCACCGTGAATAATGATGGTACGGTCAGTGCTTATGTGCAAATCAATTATACAGGCAGTGCGCCCGATTTCTCGTGGGTTGTGCCTGTGCCGTCTGTGCCAGAAGTTGATGTGGCGGAAATGGCAACTTTCAATGAAATACAATTGTTAACTGACCCCATAATCGTCAGTCCACAAATGCCAGATTGTGCGCCGATTGCGGTACCGATGTCGGTAATGGCGGATAGTGAGGCTGTTCAGGAAGGCGGTGTCGAGGTGTTAGCATCCGGTACGGCGGGTCCCTTTGCCTATGATGTGGTGACTAGCGAAGACTCAGAGGCTCTCATCGTCTGGCTCAATGATAACAATTATCGTATTACCGATGAAATGCGCCCTTTGATTGCGGTCTATACCGATGAGAACATGGTTTTCCTTGCCATGAAATTACAACCCGAACAAGGCGTACAAGATATTCAACCTGTCGTCATGACTTACGAGGCTGATTATCCCACGATTCCTATTCGCTTAACTGCTGTCGCCGCTATCCCCAATATGAGCATCTACACTTGGGTTTTTGCTAATGAACAAGCCATCCCGATGAATTATGCCCATCCTATTATCGCGGATGACAGTATTCGTGGCGATTTTATGCAATTTGGCGGCACAAATTATATGTCCGTCGTTGACCAGACCGTAGACTTATACGCAGGGCGAGCTTTTATCACTGAATATGCCCAGCCGACAACAATCTTTCTGGAGCAATTTCCACAAGATAAACTGCTCAAGACACTCGCCAATGAGTATCGTTATATGACGCGGCTCTTTGGGCGCATGTCACCCGAAGAGATGACAGTAGACCCTTCGTTTGAACTGAATGGCAATCAGCAAAATGTCGATAATTTACGCAACTTGTCAAATCTTGACCCCGAAATTTTCTGGGGATGTGAGGAAGTCCCCCTCAATATCGAATATGACCCAGATGTTGTGCCACAGGGCTTTTGACCAATAGGATGTGATGTATTTATTGACTGACGTTACGCAAAAGGCATTTTATTCGTAGGGGCAAACCCTGCGTGGTCGCCCGTTCGGGAGCGCACATAGGCACTACCAAGATTAGGTTTGGTGCATTACGAATAAATGTAGAAGTTACGCACTTGCGTACAAAAATTGTAGGGGCGTACTCGCGTGTGCGCCCGAAAATAACGGTCAACTGCGTAAGTCCTATAATGATTGTTGAACGGTAAGGACATGATTTTTCACGTCCGCGATAGCACGGGTTCATGGCTAGGTGAGCTGTTACGTACATTTATCATTAGCGAATGGGAATAAATTGCGACGCATTCCACCGCTCAGAGTCGGCGACAGCTAAGGTGTCATCGCTACCATCGCGGATAGTGATTGTCCAATCGGTGTAATGGCAGTTGTCGAAATCACTATGTTCAGTGGTATTCAGCACAATGATATAAGCGTAGTCATAAGGGGTGGTATCGACTGTCCCATGCTGACCAATATCGTAAACAGTCGCCCTTTCGGTTTCAGTGTTGATGCCCACAACAAACATCGTCAATGCTTCGTTTGATGGCAAGTCAAAGGTAAACTGTCCGGCTGCCGTAATTGCCACATAATCGACACCCAATTCTTGGATACCATCGCGTTGCGGCGAGACAAAACCTGTACCCGTCACATTGCCTTCAATGAAGACCGTCGATGTAAAGCGTTTGGCTAAGGCATAATCTTGTATCAGATTGCGAATCGCCAGATGCTTCATGACTTCTTGTGGCGTACTATCCAGTTCACGCAGGGCATCATAGAAAGCGGGCAAACCTTGACGAGTGCCTATAAATTCCCAAATAAATTGATAGCTATCAATCCCCAAATCGCGGACAAAGGAGTCTATCATCAACCATTCACCATACTGACGCAAGCCAACATCATTGAGTTGCCCAATGCAGACATCTGGGCGCGAAAAAACATCTTCGACATATTCATAGACCGTATTGCCTGTGGGGTAGACCAGTGTTTCTATCCAAGTTGCCCCCGCCTCATAAAAAGCGAAGAAACTATCGTTGAAGTCATAACCAAATTGGATATTATGATGAATTTCGTGGGCAACAGTCGAAGTCATCAAATCGAGTGCCAAATTGCCCGATACAAAATCCATATCATTATCGACCATCAGGTAACTATAGGCAGCGAAGAATTCAACGCGCTCTGTGATAGGATTATCCCCCACAACGCCTTCGGGTATTGCGACACCAATGCCGGACGAGTCGGATAAATCGACGACGTAAATATCAAGCCGATTATCCCCACCTTCACCACAATCTGCTGGGGGTGGCAACCAGCCCAAGTCATTGAACTGAACGTCTAATGAACGCTGTATAGCATCCGCCATAGCATCAATGTACTCACTACTTGTAGCATCCACACCGTCAAGCGTGAAATGAATGACATAGGCTTTTCCCTCGCGTGTGCGATTAATGCCAGATAGAATGGGGCGCTCGCCGAGTCGGTCTATCGAGTCACAATCAAATCCACCCTCTTGTACTGTCAATGTGGGAGGGGCATTAACCAAGTCCAGAACTTGGGGGGTGTTAATGCCAACAGTCAGTTCATAATTGCCAATTTGGTCAATGGTCGTCAGGCGAACAGTATATGCCCCTGCCGCCGCAACTTCATAAGTCAAGGCAGAATTATAGCCACCACCGCCATCATCATCTTGGGCAAAAGTGCCGCTCAAATCAGGATTCAGCACCTCAAGATAGGTATCGACAAATCCTAAGCCAGCCGCATAAGCATAGATGACATCGCCAAGCTCTAAATTGGCAAAGACAACCAGTATCTCGGCATCTTCGCTATGGAATATCCCTGAGAATCGTTGTACTTCATCGCGCAGACCCATCACAGTATCTTTACTGTCCTGTGCGATACTCACACTCACCATAAAAGTCGCTACTACTAGAATGATACCTGTGCGTATCAAGTTCAGCATTTTACCTGCTCCGATGCTCTATATGTTTAGGGAATAGTTCACACTCTATTTTCAGTGTACAGTATCTTGGCGCTTGGTGGTGTAAATATATCAGAAAAAATCGGTAAATCGTCAGGTTAGGGGCGATAAAAATCCGCATAATCTCTGATTTTGCGTTATAATCGTGCTTATGACTTAAGATAAGCCTCTTTCGGGGTTTCATCGCGCCTCACACACAATTGCAAAGTGAGACCGATGTTAAGGTGTTATCGCAGATAGTTTGTTAAACAAGTATCATTAGGGATTCTTATGCGGAATAATATTTTAATCGGGGTAGGTCTCATTATTGTTTTATCAGTCGCTGTCTTTGCCGCATTAAGTATGCAAAAACGGATTGATAACCTTGAACGTGAGCTAGAGCAACGCACAGAGCTTGTTAATCGTGGCGATGTTATTGAACAAGCCACTGAAATCTTAAATCAAGCGCAAGGGGCTGTCGATTTAGCCGTCAATTTATTGGGCTTGTTTGAGGCATTGAGTTTGGCAGTGACAGTAGGCGGCGTTGTGCTAGTCGCCATGGGCTTAGGAAACTTCAATGATGCTCGTACCCAACTGGCAGAAACCCGTGAAGAAGTGAGCCAAGAAGCTGAAAATTACCGCGCCGAATTTGAAAAATATCGCCAAACAGTTGATGAAGAAATTAAGAAACGCGAAGAAGAACTCAAGAAATTACGGCATGAACTTGAGGAAAGTGCCAAAAATGATAGGCAGACAACAGCGAATGCCCTGCTTGCCAATGCGCTGATTCCACTCGGCGAACGCCAATATAAGGCATCAGATTATACGGGAGCGATGAATACCTACAGGCGAGCATTAGAACTTGATTCCATTAATCCGGTTGTTAATCAGCGTTTAGCCTATGTGCATACCGCTATGGGCAATTTAGAGGCTGCTAAAGAACATTATCAAAAAGCGATTGAAACAGAACCCAATTTTGCGCCGGCGCTTGCTGGTCTAGGTTTTGTGACGCGGCGCTTTGCTGAACAATTAGAAAAAGAAATCAATGGGGATGATCTCAGCCATGAAGTAGCGACTCAAAAACGGCTGGAACATGACCAATTACTGACCGAAGCTGCGGGGTATCTACAACACGCTTTACAAATTTCGCCAAAATTAATTGACGACGATGGCGAATCATGGTGGGGTGTCTTGGGCGGTCTTCGGAAACGACGTGGGCAGATTAAGCAAGCGATTGAGGCGTATCGTCAGGCAACCATCGTAACGCCGCAATCGTCGTATGGTTATGGCAATCTCGCTCAACTTTATATGAAAGAAGGCGATGTTGAGAAAATGCTAGAAACCTTTGAGCGTGTCGAGCAAATTGCCTTCAAAGAAGCCGATGCCACCGAAGGGAACTTCTGGGGTTATTCGGATTTGGTCGTATCGAGTTATGCCATCGGTAAACATGAGCAAGCCCGTCGTTGTTTGCCTATCGCCATTTCTATCGCGCCTGTTGATTCGCCGTATATGTTGGAAGGTCTGGTGGAAACGCTGCGCGAAGTGGTGGAGCATGTCCAAGACGAGAAGAAACCCCATATCTATGAAGCGATTGAAATCCTTGATGTAGAAATGGCAGAGCGCGATGCCCGTATGAATAAGCCCGAATCAGCAGCAACAGAGGACACTGAGTCATGAACGGGTCACTACAAGCTAATCCACTACGGTCTGCAAGTGTCTTATTTTTGCTATCCCTTTTGATGTTAGCGATATCGGTTATCTTGTTCATCATAGTCGGACGAACAGCTCTGCGCGTACAATCAGAAGCCGCCGCACTCGATACAGTCAATGCCCTGCTAGTCATCGAAAATACGACAGAAACTGGGGATGAAGGCACAATCAGTACACCCGTATCGTTCTATTATGTGGGCTATATTCGCACACAACGTAACGATGTTGTCAATGCCGAAAAAGCCTTGTTAAGCGCCCTCGAACTTGACTCGCAGTTCTATCATGCGATGGCAGCATTGGGCTATGTCTATCGCCGCATCGGGGAAACAACGGCTGACCCTAGTGAAAAAAATCAATATTATCGCAAGTCAGAAACTTATCTCAAACGTGCATTAGCCGCAGATGACCGCTTGGTGGATGCCGATGGCGAATCATGGTATGGTTCGCTGGCAGGGCTGTATCGTCGAATGGGACGTTTACCAGATGCTTTCTATTATTACGAACAAGCCGCCAAAGTTACCCCACAATCATCTTATCCGACTGTCAACTGGGCACTGATGGCACTGAAAGAAGGGCGCTCGGATGTGATTGTGCGTTTTGAGCGCGTGCAAGATTTGGCTCTCCGCAAAATTCGTGCTGAACTAGAAGCCTACGGGGGTTATGCGGATTTGCTGGTGGCAGAATTGGCACTCGGTATCGCTACTGCCTTAACAACTGTCACCTATTTTCTGGAGATTTTGCCGCCGAGTGTCCATGATGTCATTCCCCGTGTGATAGATGCTGTACAGACGGTTATGCGTTGAATCCGTTTTCACTAGAAAGTAAGATAGGAGTGTGTTTGTTTTCAGTTCGCACTTTGTGACAAGATTTGCGATTGTCATATTTCGATATGTAAAATATCATTATTGTAACAAATGTAAATTCTTATAGCACAAAACAGCATATCGAATACAATACAATTACATCTTGCCTATAGTGAAACATTACGATGCTACCTGAACAATTTATCACCATCACACAACAGATTCGCCAAGCTAATCAGATAGTCAGCGCAGCACAAGCACTGGTTGATTGGCTATCAACACATATTGCCCCCGCTTATCTTGGCATCGGACAAGACATTTTTCAACCGTCCCAACAGACAGACAATGCAGAGATAGTTCAATGGCTGCGTAAGCCCGAAAATTGGCATGAAATCTCAGCTCCTGTGATAGTAGATGGAGCATTATTTGTCCCGTTGCGCTTTGGGGGGCATAGAAAAGGCATGTTAGTGCTTGCCTCGGATGAATCACAAGCGAACTATGCCATTATCTTGGGTGAGATGTTGGCAACACGCCTTGATGAAATCGTCACGGCGCAGATGACATATCAAAGTCGCCAATTAGCGTTACAAATCACACAAGCTGTCACTGTCGAAGCACTTCTCAAAATTGCGATAGAAAATATCCCTGTTCTATTTGATTGTCAGTTTGCGGCTATTCTCAAGTTTGAGCCAGATGACTTGCGTGGCGAAATCCTTGCCGCGTATCCTAGACAGGTGGCTTTCGGACATGATGTCGGTCTGCATGATTACACCTATTTCAACAATACATTTGCACAGTCTCCTATTGTTATCTCGGACGGCAGCGACCCTAAAGTCACCTCACAAGCCATGAGAAACATCATGCAGATGGCAAGTATCGCACAGTATATGGCAACGCCAATGTATGTTACCGGACACATTATCGGCTCTTTAGTGATTGGTTTGAGCAGTCCATCAACGCAGCGTCAATTTACAGCACGCGAACAAGAGTTACTACAATTACTGGCACAAGTTATCGGCACAAGTTATAGCCATGCCCGTCGTCTGGCTGGTCAGGAAAGCGCTTTAGAAGATTCCTTGTTTCGTCAATTAATTGATAAGGCTAACGTTGCGATTGATATCAGCGATGAACAAGGCAAGGTCATTTATTCTAATCAAGCATGGTATAAGTTATTTATGGCGGCGCTCGAACGCCCCAAAATGTTCCGCGAACGGTTTATTGATGTCGAACAAAGTTTACCCGAAGATTCCATTTATCCAATGGCTTCCAGCGCACAAGGTTGGACGGGTTATGCCACAATGCAGCGTGATGACGATAGCCAATTTGATGCTCATGTTTCGGTCATTGCACTCCATGATAGGCAAGACCGCATTGTTGGTTATAGCACCATCACCGATAATGTAACTGATATGCACCACATTATGGATTCGCTGCAACAACAAACTGCACGCCTCGCGGCTGCCTCTAGTGTCGCTCAAGCCATTATCTCGCACCAAAAATTAGATGAGTTATTGGCACAGGTCACACAATTGATTTGTCTACAATTTGACTACGATAGAGTACAAGTCTTGACACTGACCCATGACCGTCGCGGTGTGCTTTGTTTGATGACAGGCAGTGCCACAGAACCTATTCATAAAGAATGGAATGGACAAGCACGCCCACTACAAGACCATAGCCTGAGTCGGCAGGTGATTACACATGGCAAGGCGGAGGTCATCAATAATTATGAGAGTGACAGGGTGCAAGTGACACGCAGCGAATTTGCTGAAGATGCGGTGTCTGAATTGGTTGTTTCGCTGAAAACTGCCGATGAAACAATCGGTATCTTGAGCATACAGAGCGACAAAGCAGATATTTTCACTATTGATGATGTGGATATCATGCAAAGTATCGCTGACCAACTGGCAATTGCGATACATAATGCTCGCCTCTTCGATGAACTGAATGACCGTGTACAAGATATGGCGGCGATGACCGAAATGAGTTTATTGGTACAAGCAACATTTGACCTGAATAAACTTATTAAGCGAGTATACGATGCTGTACAACGGGTTAATCCGAAGGGCTATTTCGCCTTTGCTCTCAGCCACGATTCACAGACACAGCTTGAAATTGTCGAGTTTGCAGATGGTAGCCCGACTCGGATAATGCGCCCACTGACTGGAAACGACATGCTTATTCAAATCATTGAAAAAGGGACATCTGTTTTCTGGCGTAATGCAGAAGAACGCGAAGCAACAGCTTTGTATTTTGGGCTTGTGGCGAGTGACCTCCCCCTTTCGTATTTAGGCTTGCCACTGATTGCCAAAGATAGAATTTTAGGGGCGCTTTATACACAATCGGATAGCGTCGATGTGTTTGATGAGAACGACTTACAATTTATGCTCACATTGGCGAATAGTACATCATTTGCTATCGAAAATATGCGCCTACTGGCGGATACGCAACAACGTGTCCGCGAGATGGAAATCATCAATGCTGTGAGCAATACATTATCGCAAACCTTTGCTAGTGACGATATGTGGGCAACTATCCTCACACAATCTGCTGATTTGTTTCCAAATGCACTCGTCACATTCATATTGTACAACCGAAGTCAGCAAAAATTCATCATACCAGATTTAAGGAGTAGCGGCGTGGTTATCCCGCCACCCCCTAAAGACTTGGCACAGGTTGTTATTGATAGTGGTATCATGGTGCATTTTGAAGATTTGCACGCCGATGGAGACCGTTTAGATAGCTTAGGAGTCAATCCTGAAAGATATCGTGATGGCGCATTACGGGCATGGATGGGAATCCCGTTACGCAATCGTATCAATGAGAGTATCGGGGTTATCTGCTTACAAAGTGGCGAAGCTAACGTCTTTTATGAACGGGATATGTCGCTATTGGAAACGCTTGCTGCCCAAATTTCATTGGCACTCGATAATGCTCGCTTGTTAGAATCTGTGCAGGAACGACATAAAATCGCTAATAGCCTAATTGATATGGGACGTATCGTGACATCGACGCTCAAGATTGCCGATGTTTTTGCGCGTATCTTGGCTCAAATGGTCAAAGTTGTCACCTATGACCGTGCGGCGATTTTACTACCGCCCGAAAACGAAGTTGGCGAAGCGGCTATGGTCATTCATGCTGCTGAGGGATTCGGCGAATCGGTCATGCTTCGGACGATTCACTTTGACGCGCAAAGCCCCTTAGCAGAAGTGTATTACACAAAGCAACCGCTTCTCATTCCATCCGTTCGTGACTATGAAACATGGTCAAAGCAACCCACTTTATTACAAGATGCGGCAGTTGGGGCATGGATTGGTGTGCCGATGGTGATTCAGTCGCGAGTCGTCGGTTTGATGAGTATTGATAGTCGAGAAGCCTATCAATACAGCGATAACGATGTGCAGACGATTTTTGCGCTGGCAAGGCAAGCCGCCATCGCTGTAGAAAATGCACATTTGCTGTCTGCGGCTGAACAGAATTTACAAACTATTCAAAAACGTGCAAAACGTTTAGCTTCTATGCACCATATCGCTACTGTCGTGAGTTCGTCATTAGCACAAATTGATGTCTTGAGTCGGGCTGCTAAATTGCTTGTTGAATTGTTTGAGGTTGACCATGTTGGCATTGTGGTTATTAACCATGAAGATGGTCATGCCTATTTGCGTGCTGAATATCCAATAACAGGTCTCGTGGATACGGTTCTGTTTTACAAAGACACATCGGGTTACGCTCGGATGGTAGATATGATGCGCGATAACAAGCCCGTGCATATTACTGTCGATAATGTTGATGATATCATTGGAACACCGGATGCAGACTCGCGGCAAGCCTTTGATACCACAAGTGCAAAATCAACCCTGATTGCTCCGATGCAAGCCTATGACCGTATGGTCGGGAGTATCGGGCTAGATAGTTATGACTCTCAGCGTAAATTTACAGCCGATGACCTTGATACCTTCATGACGATTACGGCACAGATTGCCATTGCCGTTCGGAATGCTGAATTGTATGAGGAGGCACTTGAGGCTAATCGTTTGAAGAGCGAATTTCTTGCAAATGTAAGTCATGAACTCCGTACACCATTGAATGCCGTGATTGGCTACAGTGAATTATTACTCAACGGCACATATGGTGCGCTCGACGAAAAACAACAGAATCGTTTGAAGCGTGTGTATCGCAGTGGCGAGCATTTGTTGGATCTGATTAATGACATTCTGGACTTGTCCAAGATTGAAGCCGGAAAAATGGTGCTTGAGATGGTCAAAGTCGATATCATGACCGTTATTCAAGATGCTCTTGATGTGGTTCAGCCACAACTCAAAGAAAAAGACTTAGCCTTGCACCTCAATATTCAAGCAGATTTGCCTCTGATAACAGCCGACAAGCATCGTATTCAGCAAGTCATTGTGAATTTACTCAGTAATGCGATTAAATTTACCCATAAAGGCTATATTCGGGTCGGGGCGCGGTTGATGACAATCAGCGAACTGCCCTACAAAAGTCTTCCGCCTAATTTGCATAATCAAGACGGCATGTGGCTGCTTATCAGTGTTCATGATACCGGCATCGGCATTGCCGCAGAAGATATCGAGATTATCTTTGATGCCTTCCGTCAAGCGGATGGCAGTAGTATCCGTGAATATCAGGGGACAGGTCTAGGATTGGCGATTACCCAGCATCTCATTAGGTTGCACAACGGGCATATTTGGGCAGACAGCACACCCGATGAAGGCAGCACCTTCTATCTCCTCTTGCCGACAGGTCTTCGTGAACAGTCCTAAAAAATCTCTTGAAAAAGCCTAACACAGAGACGCGGAGAATCAGAGGCGCAAGAGAAATAGTTTGCATAGGATTCTTTGTGTTCTTTGCGCTTCATCCTTGTTTAACAAAGTACTTCTCGTAAACCTAAGACTCTATTTCATCCTTGCCATTTTGTATGAGGCGCGATGAAACCCGAAAGGGGCTTTTTCTAAGTTTTTCCATATTCCACAACCGGTCATAACTAACTGCTACCATCGGCGATGATTTCATCCACGGCATTGGCAAGGTCGCGCAGACTACGAATCAGATAAACACCATCACAATCTCCTGCGTAGAGCTGCATATCACTATCGCCTGTTCCCCATTGGGCCTGCGGTTCTGGGCAAAACCAGAATAAACGCCGTGCCTTGCGCTGCATATCATTATGAATATCAAGGCGTGGATTATTGAAGTTATTACGTCCATCACCCAAAATGATAATCGTCGCCCGACTATCAACCGTATTCATCCAATTTTGGTGAAACGTATTCAGACTATTGCCTAAATCGGTGCTGTAATAACCCGGCGGATTATCATGCAGCACTTTCGCCACCGCATCTTGACTATCTTGTTGTTCGAGTTCCATCGTCACATCTTTCATATCATCAATGAAGACGAAACTACTGGTTTTTTGAACATGGTCTTGCATTTCATAGACCAGCGTCATCAAAAATTCGACCATATAACGCATCGACGTTGACAAATCACAAATCAGCACAAGTTTCGGTTTTTTGTGCTTTTTCTTATGCTTCATTTCAATTGGAACGCCACCGTATTTCATGTTGTGGCGAATGGTCTTACGGGGGTCAAATTGTCCGGTTTTAGCCTTGCGTTGGCGCATCGAAGCCCGACTCCGCAATTTCGCTGCTAGTCTGCGAATCTCATCACGGATATTATCGACATCTTGTTGACTGAGGCGATGAAACGGCACATCGAGTAAATCGGGCTTCGGCTCAGGCTCTTTTTGTGCCATCTGCTCGGCTAGTGTTGCCCCAACATAATTGCTGATTTGTTCCGAAAGCCCCTGCATATTCTCGCGTAGCATGTCTGCCAATTCTTCTAATGCTTCTTGACTCATACCCATTTCAGCCAGTTCTTCTAGCAACTCAGCAAACATGCGTTCCATAGCATTCATTTGTGCCTGACGCATCATCCGCCGTTCAAACCAACTCCGTTGATACATTTCGCTGCCATTCGGTAAGCCGGATTGCTGCCCCAATTGGTCAAGTTGCTCTTGTGACAAAGATTGCCCCTGCATCAATTGCATCAGCATATCTTTCAGTGCGTCCATATTGCCCATCAGCGACTGCATAGCTTGTTCCAGCATTTGCTGTTGCTCAGGTGTCATGTTATCCATGATATCTTGCAAGGGCGGTTCATTATTCTTGAAGAACAACGGGAAGAAATACTCAAACGTGGCTTGGTCACGATGCTCTTTGACGAGCGTGCTTTTCAGTGTTTGGCGAAAATAGTCTAAATTTCGGATACCGATTTCCGATACACCGAACATCGCATCTTGGCTTTCTGCCAATGAAATACGGATTCCGGCGGCGCGTAATGCGCGGATGAAATCGACCATGCGTTTTTCCATAAGGGGAGCCTCAATAAAGACTAACGAGTGTCTAGTAGCTTCTTCAAATAATACGTCATTTTGGCACGAGAGACAAGCACTCCATTTTATGCCATGCTATTTTTGAGTTCATCCAACTCTTTGACGTATTTCCAATATTGTGCTTGTAAATCTTCGGCAATGGATTTGAGGAAGCGATTATCTGGTCTACGACCTATGAGTGCCTCTTGCAATTTCAGTTCCATGATTGCGTTTTGCAACAATTATAGCATCTCATCATCGCTCTTGCGCCGTTTGAGCAAATTACCGACTGTGCTACCACTACCTGCGACGGGTTTTTCCGGCGCTTTTGATGCAAATCGGGATGGCGGTTTCGGTTCTTTTGCTTGTTGTGGCAAGTCATCATCCGACTCAGCAGTTTGTCGATTGCGGCGTGTTTTGCGGAGTGCAGCAATCGTCGTGGAATCACTTTCTCCAGCCAGTGTTTTTTCACGGGCGCGGTCACGAGCGATAAACAATGACGACAGGCGCTCATCGGGTGCAGCGTTCGTATCATCACCAAAGACGAACAATCGCAAGCGTTTGATATCACTGCGCGTAATGATTAAACGTCGGATGGCAATATCGAACGGGAATAAGAGTATCGCTGCTAAAAGTAACCAATGCCAAATCGGGGCGATGGCAGTACGGGGTTCTTGGGTAATCGCAAATGAATCGGCTGGATTATCGCCCAAATTTTGTCCGCCTGTAACATCGGCAATGATAGTGAGCAGACGTTCGTTTGGTGTATGCTGGATATATTCTGCCGAATAGCCCAATACCCAGCCGCGCACCTCTTGAATCGTCTCTCCTTGTAGATTATCGCCACTGACAGTAACGAAATACGCCCCCTCAGAGTCAGGGTAGAAAATGGCTTCGTAGCGCCCCGGTGCCGTTTGCAACAGTGGGATAGATTGCGCTTCACCTGTGGGCAACAAAATACCGGCTTGAAGTTGCAAATTATTGAGGAATGTCCCGTTATCACTACGGGCATCAACAATAATACGGGCGTGGTCTTCTTCCATAATGATTTGCGGCTCAATATTATCTTCGGCGCTTTCGGTGATACTGTAATTGATAACTTGTCCCCAAAAACGTGGGAAACCGTCCCATTCAACCCATTCAGTTGACCAACGCGAAGTCGCATCGCTTGTAAACGCTACTGCCCGTCCTAGACCATATTGCCATGTTGCGAGGATGGGGTCATTATTCGGTTCTGGTCCCCGTAATACGACTTGTGCGATATCTTTACTGCTAGTAGCGACATAACCATTCAAGACAGGTAAACTCGAAAAACCATCCACCATGGGGTTATTTGCAGTCCGAATGAGCGCAAACTCGCCCTCTTCTATATAAGAGCGCGTCGCTAAAACTGTTTCCTGAGCCAAGACATTCGGAATTTGACTGACATCAGCAATGACACGATAATTGCCCTCGCCCACTTCTGCCATATCACGCAAGAAGCCCGGTGTTGTGTTGCCGATTGCTAATACAGAAAGCGTCACGCCATAGTCGTTGTGCAGTTCTTCGACTAGGCGTACCAAGCCGATTGAACTCGCGCCGCCATCAGTAATCAAAATCAGGTGCTTAAGTTCGGATGGTTCATTGATAATATCACGTTGTACCAAGCGCAACCCTGCCATAATATCTGTACCACCACCGGGACGCAGTGTATCGACCAATTCTTCTAAGCGCCGTCTATCGTTCACTGCTTGAAATTCGGCGACCCATGCACCATTGCTATCAAATGTTCCCACAGCCACACGGTCACTCGGTTGCAAAAAATCAATCGACAGCGTAATCGCCCGTTGTGCCAATTGTAGATTCGTGAAAATATCATCGCCCGATGCACCCATACTGCCCGAACGGTCTACCAGATAAGCAATGGTCAGTTGTGGCAAGCGTTGTTGGTCACGGATTTGCATCTCAACAGGCAAAATTTCTTCTAGCGGAGTCTGGAAATAACCGCCGGGTCCATAGGCATCAGGGCCCCCGACGACAACCAATCCACCGCCAATATCGCGTACATAGCTCTGAATCAGCCGCATCTGTTCATCACGCAAGTCAGTTGCTGGAATGTTGACCAGCACAATACTGTCATACTGTGCCAAGCCTGTGATACTACCCGGCAGATTGCTCGGCGTAATAATATCGAGAGTTACGCCAATATTTTGCAAAGCAGGCATGAGATGTTCGATGTCAATCGGGTTACTACTGACCAGCAAGACACGCGGCGGACCCACCACTTCGCTAAATGTGCCAAGAAAATTATTCTGCGTGAAATCATCATCGCTACTGGGAATATCTAATTGGGCTGAAAAATTCAGGAAGCCACTTTCAAGGCTACGCTCTGTTATCGAAAAACGATTGATACCCGCAGTCAGTTGCAATTCTTCTTCACGATAATAGCTGGATGCAGTGGATTCATTGGTCGCAGAAACTTGTGTGCCACGACTGGTAATAATGAGTGTCGCAGTCGTCGCATTTTCAGCCTCAATCGTGACTGTCATATCAAATTCTTGTCCTGCACCGACCCGTTGTGGCGCAGTAAAATCGACAATCCGTGTATCGGGCTGCGGTGGACGAGAGAAGAGGGCATAACTAATCTCGACACCTGATGCTTCGGCTAAACGTGCCTTCGCTTCAGCACTCCCGACAGTTTCGCGTCCATCGCTCAAAATGACAATGCGCCGCCTTGCATCTGCTGGAAAGAGCGAAATTGCAGTCTGGATGCCATCTGCCAGATTCGTATTATTTCCTAGCACAGTGGAACGAATGGTGCTGACAGCCGAAATATTGTTAAAAGGGCGGTCAATCGACACATCGCCACCAAAGACCACTAGCGCCCATTCATCATCAACAGGCTTATCCAGCAATGCCGCTTCAATGTAGTCTAGCTGTGCCTGTTCCAGTGCCGCGCCCATACTGTCGGAGGCATCAAGCAGAAAAATGACAGCCAACTTATCGACTGTGCGGATAACTTGTATGCCAGCCAATGCCAAGACAATCAAGAGGATAAGCGTCGAGCGCAAGATGAGACTAGCGATATCTCGACTACGACGAAAACGTTGTCGTGGAAAGCCGATATACCAGACAAACGCCAGTATCGGTATGAGTAAAAAGAGTGTGTAAGGCGATGCAAAGGTCATTTTTTATTACCCGTAATTAATTGTGGGTTGTTCAGTAATCAGCCAAGATATATTTTGTGTAGGGGCGTACCCGTGTGTGCGCTCGTTGTGAGTGGTCACGGGATGACACATGGGTCATCCCCTACATTTGAACCTTATTTGATTTAATTTCGTGCTGTTGTGCGCCGCAAATCAACCTGTATACTTTCGGGAACACGCATTCGACGGAAATAGACAACCCACTCAAGCAGCAACATGATTAAGGCGAGTGTCGCTATCCATGACCAATATTCACGGAAACCGAGTTGCTCTTCAGCGTCGCTATCGACAGCCCCACCGCCGACCTCAATCGTCTCGGCAGCCACAGGAGCGATATTGCTTTCACCTGAGCCAAAAATATTGACCGAAATCGTCTGTGTATCTGTGATTTCGCCATTGCTCAAGATTTCAATTGTATAGAAGCCCGGTATATGGCTTTCGCCAAATGACACATTATCACCTGCCATATCCAGATTTTGGACTGAACCATCAGGCAATATGATACGAATATCTGTCGCGTCTAAGGGCGGATTCACACGCACTAAATCACCGACACTATAAGCTGTTCCACCACTGACAATATTGGCAGGTGCAAACCACTCCATAGCATTCGACATCAGCAGAGGAAAAGCAATCTGTAGCGGCAAATCACTATCTAATAAATTAAAAGGCATCAACACAATTTGTCGCCCGTCATCTTCGCCGGCATAAACAATCGTACCGCCTTGTACGTCGATAATCGGATTCGCCCATGACCCCACTGTCATTGTCTTAAAGGTACGCAGACTGACATTGCTCACATTGAGGAAGGTCGTTAAGGGATGCGAACGCGCACCATCCGCTATTTGCAAACGCCCACTTTCTTCACTATCGCCCAAAATCGTGAAGAGTTCGGTGCTATCTGACGGATTGACAATTAGCATGTCGGCATCGGGCAGGTCATCTGGCAAATAATTATTGAAGACATACAAATCGTATTGTGATTCGGGCAATGTTGAGCGTGTGGTATCGCCTCTAAATAATTGCACACCCGGTAAACTGCGTAAAACTTGTTCCAAAAAGATGTTGCGTTGCTCAGATAATAATAGAACGCGGCGCGTGCGGTTATCAGTCGCCACAGTATATGCCTGATTATCAATGTCGAGATAATCAATCACCTCATCATCAAGTACCAATTCCGCTTCTATAGTTGTGAAGTCTTCTTCGACAGTGAAAACAAACGCCCGTTGACTTTGGGCGGCTAAAAGTTGTGTGATTGATTCCCAAATCTCGCCATCAAGCCGAATCAGCAAGGACATTTCAGTTGGGAGATTATTGTAATTTTGTACTTGTGCGAAAAGTTGAGGAATTTGCCCTGGTAGCGCACGAGTGGCTAAGGCACTAATCGCTAGATTATTATTTGCTTGTCCCACCACAATAAAGTTCGGTTGTGGGATATTTTCCGGTAGTCGGGCAGTATTACCCAAACCACCATCGGTCACAATGATAATGCTGAAATCTTCTGCGCCCTCTGCCCCAGCCGCCGCTAATGTCAGTGCCGTATCCCAATCACCACTACCACTGCCGGGTTCTGCATTGTTAATCGCACGGCGGAGGGCGTTAATGTCATGAGTATAGGTGATAATCGGTTCTGTCACATCTGCAACACGAATCACCGCCACTTCATCTTCTAGCCCAACTTCGCTGAGAACGAGTACCGCTTGCCGTTTCGCCTCTTCAAAACGCGATTGCCCGTCAATATCCGTAGCATTCATACTGGCTGAGGCATCAAGCAAAATAACCGTCTTACCCGCACTTATCGTTGGGACAATTTGTGCCGGACGTGCCATTGCCAGCACAATCAAGGCGAGAATAATCAATTGTAGAATCAGTAAAATATTGCGGCGTAAACGTTGCCATGGGGTATTCGCCTCACGGTCACGCAAGATTTGTTCCCACAAAAAATTGCTGCTGATGACCACTTCGCGCCGCCGTAAACGTAGCATATACAGCAAAATGATGGGTATAGCGATGACTGCGCCTAAAAACGCAAACGGGCTTAAAAAAGACATGGTTAATTCTCAGCTTTTACTTACGTGCGTGGCGAACACAATAGATTGTGTCCCTACAAGACCATCATACACGGTATTAGGCGCAAATGACTACACTGCGTTCAATTCTCATGTATTGTGATTGTAATAAATGAATGTGAAGATTCGGTTTCATGTGTGTGTTATTCAGTTTCAATTCTGTGATAGAATAACCGCCCTATTATGTACATCATCAACCACTAGGACATAAAATCATGCTCAAAATCGGTGTTATCGGCTATGGCTATTGGGGACCGAATCTCGTGCGGAACTTTGTCGAAGTTGAGGGCGCAACTGTCGAAATGGTCGCCGATATGAACGCTGACCAACTCACACGGGTCAACAGCCGCTATCCTGCTATTAAAACGACTACCGATATCAATGAATTAATTACTTCGCCAGAAATTGATGCGGTGGCAATTGCTACTCCTGTCAGCACGCATTTTTCATTGGCGATGGCTGCCCTACAAGCAGGAAAACACGTACTGGTCGAGAAGCCAATGACATTCAGTAGCGATGAAGGTCAGCAATTGGTAGACGAAGCCGCAAAACGTAATCTCATCTTGATGGTAGACCACACCTTTGTTTATACAGGCGCGGTTCGCAAAATGCACACCCTCGTTCAAAGTGGCGAAATGGGCAATATCTATTACTACGATAGCACGCGCATCAATTTGGGCTTATTTCAGCATGATGTTAATGTCATCTGGGATTTAGCCGTTCATGACTTGTCGATTATTGAATATGTCCTGAACAAAGCGCCGCGTGCAGTATCAGCAACAGGGATGAGCCATATAGTCGGACAACCAGAAAATGTCGCCTATCTGACGATTTACTATGATGACAATTTAATCGCTCATGTGAATGTCAATTGGCTTGCCCCTGTGAAAGTGCGGCGGACATTGCTTGGCGGCAGCAAAAAGATGATTGTCTACGATGCCCTAGAACCGATTGAGACGATTAAGGTCTACGATAAAGGAGTCGATGTCAAATCCACCCAAGAAATTTACAGCACATTGCTCGGTTATCGCACAGGGGATATGTATTCGCCAAAATTAGATGGCACAGAGGCGCTACAACGTGAAGCTCTGCACTTCATAGGTTGCATTGAAAATGGCACTCAACCCGAAACTGATGGCGCGGCAGGTTTGCGTGTCGTGAAAATCTTAGAGGCTGCCACAAAATCCATGAATCAGCGCGGAACTGTTGTTGAATTAGATTAGTGCCCGCTATAGCCGCCATCAATCACAAGATTATGCCCTGTAACTGATGTGGCATCATCGGAGCAGAGGTATAAAACAGCCCGTGCAATATCATCCGGCGAACTGGCGCGTTTGAGCGGATAGGCTCGTGCAATCTGGATTTTAAGGTCATCCGGCAGTAATTCAAAAACATCAGTCACGGCATCAGGGCTGATAGAATTAACGCGAATGTTGTACTCAGCACATTCTATCGCCGCCGTCCGCGAGAGACTAATGACTCCGCCTTTACTTGCCGCATAAGCACCCGTATAAGCAAAGCCCATTAAGCCCCCGACAGAAGCCATATTGACGATGCAGCCGCCATTTTTATTCTTCATCATGATTTGAATCTGATACTTCATACAAAGCCATGTGCCTTTGAGATTAGTATTCATGATGGCATCCCACTGCTCAATCGTGGTTTCGATAATCGGGTATGCCCCTCTCACACTCGCACTATTGAAGGCACAATCGAGTCTGCCATAGGCGCGTGCTGTTTTGAGAACCACACTCTCTGTATCCGGCGGATGCGAGACATCGGCATGAACGAACATTGCCTCGCCCCCTTTGAACTTGATATCTTCTGCCATGCGCTGACCTTTTTCGTCATCTGTGCTGGCAATCACGACTCTTGCCCCTTCTTCCGCAAATAACCAAACTACCGCTTCTCCGATACCGGATGTACCACCTGTGACAATTGCCACCTTATTGTTCAATCGATTCGCCATCTTTTAATCCGCCCCTATGTCATTTACAGCGTCATGTGATTATAACGAAGATTTCTGAATTGTCCTTCACTCCCACTTTATTGGGCATTGGCGAAAAACGCACTCTACCAAGATAATAGCCATAAGCCCCTTTCGGGGTTTCATCTCGCCGCACACAAAGCGACAAGGTGAGATAGAATCTATAGGTTCAACACAAAGTAACCTTCGGTAAGTTTTTAGAATTCCGTCGTACTGGCGCAGCGCGCTGCGCCCCTACAAAACCGAGATTTTATTTTTAATTATTTACCGATTCTTACTTACAGATACGTTGTTAAACAAGTTAACTCACACACAAAAGGACATTTAATGCTTGCTAGAATTCTATTTCTCTTGTCATCAGTGCTATTGTTTGCGGCGTGTAGTAGTGCCACACCTGAGCCGACTATTGCGCCTACAGCGACGAATGAGCCTCCCACAGCAGAACCCACTACATTTGCACCACAGGCGAAACAATAGCGACGACCTTTACACGGAATCCGTAGTTTCTCGGTTTTGCCTAATGCGTTCATATGGACTGCGTTTCAATATTTTGACTAAATAAGCCCCCTTCGGGCTTCACCGCGCCTCACACAAAATTGCAATCCGAGACAGGTGTTAGTGCATTAACGCAGATAGTTTGTTAAACAAGTTTACATGCTTAGAAATACAATGAACCATAAAGTCATAAAGAACACAAAGGCTGGGGTTCACACCTATGCTCTGCGCCTCTGATTCTCCGCGTCTCTGTGTTAGGCTTTTCAAAAGATTTTTAGGATTTCACATACTGAGGGTTAAAACGTGCTAAAACGACTTGTCTTCATGCCATTATTACTGCTCTTGGCGGCATGTAGTGGCAATGCAATTTTCTCAGAGAATTTTGAAGAGATGACCGAAGTACCAGATATCCTGCAAACAGACGGACTGGTGGCTGTGCCGGATGCCGATAATGATGTCTTGCATTTGATTGTGACAGAAGCAGGTCTCACTGAATCGGGCATAATGACGATAAAACTTGCGGCTGATGCAAGCGATTACGATGTGTCAATGCGTGTCCGTGTGATTGCTGGCAGCGTGCGTTTATGGGCGCGGCGCAGTGATAATTGTAGCGGCTACGTTCTCATCCTTGATACCAACCTCGATAACTTTCGGCTCTCAATGGTAAATCCTGATAACTGTGATTTGCAAACCATTGACACGCGGTCACAATTGCAAGTCAATACAGACCAATGGTACGATATGCGAATCACCGTCACAGACAATAGAGTCAGTGCTTATGTGGATGGTGTGCGCTACTTTGAAACCGAGTCTGACTCGTTCCCGAATGGCTTGGCAGTGATTGAAGTGCTAAATTCACGTTTTGGTGTCGGGCAAGTGGATATTGAATCGCTCACGGTAAAATAGGGTAAGTGTTCACCATCCATGAAATTGTGTGTGACGGACGGTATCTATTCAGCTATCCATGAGATTGTGGAGAGCGAAAGTGAATAAAAGAAGTATACTAAAGTCATGCTGACAAAACGAGAAGAACTGGAACAACTGAATAAAGAAAGGCTTATTGACGACTATTTGCTAC
>JAUZRW010000010.1 GCA_030950085.1 Anaerolineae bacterium | reverse complement strand
TTTTCGGACAGGCAGAAGCCAGTCCCTACAATTTGCCTTTTTTTGAACCTATCTTCGTGTTCTTCGTGCCTTCGTGGTGAATTTTTAGGCATTTTCTCATGGATAGGTGAACAATTACCGCGCTCAGTATCTATTCAGTGAGATTCTTCGGACAGGCAGAAGCCTGTCCCTACAAAATAATGATTTTTGAACCGTAGGGACGTGATTTTTCACGTCCGCGATAGCACAAGTTCATGGATAGGTGAACTGTTACTAACACGGTATCGAAAATTGGCAATTATAACCATCAAATTCATTTCAAGTTATAATAGAACCAGTTTTCAATCAAGGAGGCGAAACGTTCCGCGCGAATACAATCAAGCAATTTTTCATCGACAATGCCACGCCCAACAGTAGTAAGCACCTTGCCAGCTATAGCGGCTCTGAGAGCAAATAATTAGAGGAATCCATGACAATTAACATGGTTTGTACCTACCATATATCACGTTCAAAAACTATCAGCTTGATACATAATTCAAGGATACTTCGATAGAACAAGATGCAAGTGGGTAATTATGATAGCCAAAGCCTTCGGAACAGAAGAACTCCGAAAAATAATGCCCTTCCGCAATATTAGCGAGAAACAATTGCAAGTCATTGTTCCTTACATTGTGCGCCGTACTTATAAGCCGAAACAATTTATCTTCTGTGAAGGTGAAGAATCTATTGGGCTATGGTTCATTCTGGAAGGTCGAGTCAAAATCATAAAGCAATCTATCAACGGGCGCTTACAAGGGATGTGCCTAGTGAATCGCGGTAAGTGCTTTGGCAGTTGTCCATTATTTGATAATGAGACCAATCCAGCAGATGCACAAGCACTTAATGAAGTCACACTGGCTGTCATACCTCGTGAGGCTTTGCAACACTTAATCTACAATGACGCATCATTAGCGAAGGTGCTATTGGATATTTACAATGACCGTGTGGGTTTGCTGGCGAAACTTGGCGAATCGTTAGCGACATGGCCGGTTGGGATGCGTATTAATGATTGCCTGATTGCACATTCCGTCCGTACTGAAGCGCACCCCGTCGTTCGACTGACACATGAAGAAGTCGCAACGCTAGTTGGTACAGCCCGCGAAGTGGTCACACGCCATCTTTCTGCACTCGAAAACCAGAACCTCATCGAAACACAGCCCAGTAAAATCACCCTGTTTGATATTGAAAGTCTCAAAGCCAATTGCCTTGCACAACATGGCATGTCCTAAATGTGATGTATGTCACACCATTGCTTTTGTAATTGCGATACGCTATGAAAAGGTTATATGACAAGGAAAAATTGTGTCGGTCACAATTGCAATGCTTGCACAGATTCCGGTGTTTGGGCAATTACAGGGTACGATGTTACAGCAAATCGCCAATCAAGCATCGGTTATCAAGTGCAAGCGAAATGAAATTCTCTACAATCAAGATGCCACACTGATAGGTCTATATGCCATCATAGACGGTTATGTCAAGCTGTATCGTCAATCAGGGCAGCGAACGCAAATACTCGCCTTGCTGCGTAGGGGTGATTCCTTTGGAGCAGAGGCATTATCGGATAAAGCGAATAGTTCTTATTATGCTGCAACGTTAACACCTGTGACTCTCATTTTCTTGCCAGCCGATTCGATGCTCGAACTCATGCAATCCTATCCAGACATACGGGTTATCTTATTACAGATGGTCACAAAACGCTTACGACAATTTGCATCGCTAGTACACAACCTCGCTTTTCGGGATGTTACAGCAAGGTTATCAGCATTAATTATTGCGCGTGCCGAACAAGACGGCATGATAACAGATGAGGGTATCCATGTACCGCGTCTCATGACTCAAAGTGATTTAGCGACAATGATAGGTACAGCCCGTGAAGTCGTTCAGCGTACTCTTAAGAAATTAGAACAAGAAAATATCGTGCATGTTTCTCGCAAAGAATTTCTCATCCTCAATATAGACCGCCTGCGCCAGATTGCCGAAGAAGAAACCCGCTAACTTCATCCTGTATCAATTTGTACCAATTTTCACAAACTTGAGAGAAATGTGATTTAGGTCACACCGCAAAAAGCACTCCGCCTGCATCATAGAGATATATGAGTCTCATTTGAGCAATAAAGCAGGTTTTAGCGACTGCATAAATTAAAGGAGTGGTACATGAAACTCAATCGAAATACTGTATTTTTAGGAGTAACGATAGTATTCGCCTTTTTGATGGGCGCTATTGTCTTCTCTCCATGGGCGAGTCTTGAGGCGCAAAGTGGCGGCGGAGACTGGCAAACTGTCATGACTGAGCGCGGCTTCACGGATGAAGATGTGTATGCCGCCCTATCAACCTATAACCCGAGTGGCGTATATGATGAATTCGTGATGTTTGCATCTGGCGGACATTCTGGGCAAGTCTTCGCTATTGGTCTGCCATCCATGAATGTCCTGCGGACTATCGCTGTTTTCACCCCTGAGCCGTGGCAAGGTTATGGTTTTGGAGCCGGTGAAGAGGTACTTGATGGTGGCAATATGGATGGTCAGGAAGTCCGTTGGGGCGATACCCATCATCCGGCACTCAGCGAAACAGGTGGTCAATATGATGGACAATATTTGTTCATTAATGACAAGGCAAATGGGCGCGTTGCTGTAATTGACTTGCGCGATTTTGAAACCAAGCAAATCATCAATAATCCCCTCTATGTGAATGACCATGCACTCTTTGCGACACCGAGTACCGATTATGTTATTCAAGGTGGGCAATACGCTCAACCCATTGGTGGCGATTATGCACCGATGGCAGACTATGCAGAGAGCTTTGTCGGCATCGTGACGATGTGGAAATTTGACCGCGAAGCAGGACGTATCGACGCAGACAACTCCTTCGCACTAGAATTACCTCCTTATTGGCAAGATTTGTGTGATGCTGGTAAGCAAGTTTCTGAAGGTTGGATTTTCTGCAATACTTTCAATACTGAGTTAGCACTAGGCGGTATCGAAAGTGGCAATCCGCCATTTGAAGCCGGTGCCAGCCGCAATACAACCGACTATATGCACATTATCAACTATCGCGCTGCCGAAGAACTCTTCCTCGCTGGTGAATACGAAGTTGTCAATGGTATGGCAGTCATCACACTAGAAACACTGGTGGAAAACAACGTCATCTTCAATACACCCGAACCACGCAGCCCACATGGGGTTGATGTTGCGCCTTATGGTGATTTCATCGTGGTATCTGGCAAACTTGACCCCCATACATCAATCTATAGTTTTGATAAGATGATGGCAGCAATCGAAGCAGGTCCGACTGAACTCGACCCATTCGGCATTCCGATTTTAGCCTTTGAAGATGTGATAGAAGCACAAGTCGAAGTTGGCTTAGGTCCCTTACATACACAATTTGATGACCAAGGCTATGCCTATACCAGCCTCTTCCTAGACTCAGCTGTTGCCCGTTGGAGTCTTGGTGGGGACAATTATCGCCCACAAGACGGTTGGTCACTGATTGAAACCATTCCCGTCCAATATAACGTCGGGCATATCGCAGTTGCCGAAGGTGACACCGTGTCACCAGCCGGTAATTACCTCGTCTCGCTCAACAAATGGTCAGTAGACCGCTTCCTGAATACCGGACCGCTACTGCCACAGAATCTTCAATTGATAGATATCGGCGCAGACCGTGACAATATGCAGATGTTGTACGATATGCCACTTGGTATGGGTGAGCCGCATTACGCTCAAATCATGCGTGCTGACCGCTTGAATACATGGGAAGTATATCCAGAAGTGGGTTGGGATCCAGCGACACAATCTGTTGATGAACGAGCAGTTGCGCCGGGCGAAGAAGGCATTACCCGCGACGGCAATACAGTCTATGTTAATCAAACAGCTATTCGTAGCCACTTCACACCAGAAATTGTCAATATCAACGAAGGTGAGCATGTTGTCTGGACGATTACCAATATCGAACGGGCAAAAGATGCCACTCATGGCTTCGCAATACCTTACTACGGTATCAACTTGAGTATCGAACCGGGTGAAAGTATCACCTTTGAATTCGATGCAGACAAAGGTGGCGTTTTCACATGGTACTGCACAGAGTTCTGCTCTGCGCTCCACCTCGAAATGATGGGCTATTTGCTGGTTCAGCCCTAACGGGTTTTAACCGGAGGTAGGGATTGGGGCCCCTGTCCCTACCTCTTTTCTAACAGATAGCACCAAAATATCACGTCATCCCCATATATCAGAATTTTAGGGAGAGCCAGAAATGACAACCGATTATATGACACAAAACCAAGAGATATCCACTAAACAATCCAGTCCCAGTGCTAAGACGAGCCAATCAAAATTGCTGCTCTCCGCCCTCTATCTTATTGCGGCGGGGCTGTTGCTAGGCTCTATCCCCTTCCCATATTGGGGGCTTATTTTGGAAGCTCCACAATACCCCGACGGCTTGGAGATGCGCGTTTTTGTCAATGAAATGACAGGCGATGAAGACCCGACACTCGATGAAGTGAGCGAAATCGACGGTCTCAATCATTATATTGGGATGCAGTCACTCTATAATGCCGCAAAAATTGAACGGGCTATTGCACTTCCGGCAGTTATCATTATGGCAATTTTGCTAGCCGTGGCAGCCTTCTGGCGCAAGCGTTACGCATGGTTACTGGCGCTTCCGGCATTTACATTTCCTTTTGTCTTCCTTACCGACTTAGGTCTGTGGATGCGCCATTACGGACAAAATCTTGACCCCTACGCCCCCTTATCAAGCGCCATTGCACCCTTTACACCGCCCGTACTCGGCGAAGGTGTTATCGGTCAATTCAAAACCGTATCGTATGTCAATACCGGCTGGTACATGGTCTTGGGGACAAGTGTTGTAATAGCCATTGCTTGGGTATTGCAATGGTGGGTAAGCCGCCAAAATCAGGGGAGCTAATCATGTTAAAACGACTTTATCACTTGGCACTTATCATCGCTATCGTGCTAATGGGAGTGATGGTTGTTTCAGCACAAGATAGTGCTATCCTCATCGTCGCACCGGATGGTCAATTTTCAACCATTGAGGCAGCTTTAGAAGTTGCTGAAACCGGAGCAACCATTGAGGTTCATGGTGGCAGCTATGAAGCGCCGCTCATGATTGAAAAATCCGTTACGCTGATTGGTATTGATAACCCAGTTATTGATGGCGGCGGTGAAGGAACAATCGTCATTATTTCGGCAGATGATGCTGTCTTTCGCGGATTCACTATTCGCAATACCGGACAGAATAACAGCCATGAAGATAGCGGTATTGTCGTCGAAGCAGAGCGTGTAATCATTGAAGACAACCTCCTAGAAAATGTGCTGTTCGGCATCTATTTTGCTAACGCCCATGACAGCGTTGCCCGCAATAATATCGTGCGCGGCTATGATATTGACCTTGCTCGGCGCGGTGATGGAATGCGAGTCTGGTTTAGCCACAATATGCTGCTCGAAAATAACGATATTTCGTCCAGCCGCGATATGCTCATCTGGTATGCTGATGATATTACCATCATCAACAATCGCTTCTATAACAATCGTTATGGCTTGCACTTCATGTATAGCAATAACGCCTATATAGAAGGCAACCAGTTCATGAATAATTCTGTTGGCACCTATTTGATGTACTCCAACGGATTGCGCGTAATTGGCAACAATTTGTCTTACAATCGAGGTCCTAGTGGTTATGGCTTGGCGCTCAAAGATATGGACGGTGTGGTTGCCAATGATAACTGGTTTATCGGCAATCGTGCAGGTTTGTATATTGATAATTCGCCATCATTGTACGAAGGCTATAACGAGTTTTATAACAATGCCTTCGCATACAACGATATTGGTATAGCCGCACAACCGCATATAGTACGCAATCACTTTTATAGCAATGCCTTTCTGGAAAACGCACAACAGGCAAGTACACGTGGACGCGGCACATTACAAGCCAATTCGTGGTCAATTGAGGGTGTTGGCAATTATTGGAGCGATTACGCAGGCTATGATGCTGACGAAAACTTAATCGGCGATATGCCCTATCGTGCTGAGGGCTTGTTTGAAGACTTAGCCGACACTTATCCGGAACTGCGCTTCTTTATCTATAGTCCGGCAGCACAGGCGGTTGATATGGCAGCGTCGGCCTTCCCGTCGTTGCGCCCTGAGCCGAAACTCATTGATGATGCACCACTCATCACCATTCCGCTACCGGATGCTGCTATCCTCCTGCAAACACAATCCGAGAGCAGCTTACTCTTCCCGTCTTTGCTGCTGATACTGTTCGGCACATTACCATTCTGGTCACTTTTTTATCAGCGTTATCAATCACTGAAAATTGGAACAAAAGGGCTTGTGTCATGATTATCGCAAAAGAAATCACCAAACGCTATGGCAAGATGCTGGCTTTAGATACGGTGTCTTTCACAATCAATGCTGGCGAATCAATCGCCTTGTGGGGTGCGAATGGTGCGGGTAAAACAACAGCTATTCGTTGCTTACTGGGCATCCATGGCTTTGAAGGCACGCTGACTGTTAGCGGTATCAACGTGCGAAAACACGGGAAAGCGGCTCGTGCGCTAATTGGCTATGTGCCACAGGAGTTGAGCTTCTTCGAGATGAGTGTTGCTGAAACATTGGTATTCTACGCCCGACTCAAAAAAGTCGATACTCAAACCATTGATTCGGCATTGAAAACCGTTGACCTCTTCGACCATCGCACGAAATCCGTGAATGCCTTATCCGGTGGCATGAAGCAACGTCTCGCACTCGCCATTGCACTATTGGCTGACCCACCGATTTTGCTACTAGACGAACCTACAGCCAGTTTGGATACAGCAGCACAACGCGATTTTATCCGTATGATACGGAACTTGAACGCGGAGGGCAAAACGATTGTCTTTTCATCGCATCATTTTGAAGAAGTTGCTGCCTTGGCAAATGGTGTGCTGCTATTAAATGATGGCAAATTGGTCAATACATTCACACCGCAAGACCTCGCGGCTGAACTCGGTTTGCGACAATGGCTACGGGTTATGGTCGGCACAGAAGACAAATCAGAGGCGTGCCGTGTTCTCGAAAATGAAGGCTATCACTTCGTACCAAATGGCAAGGCGATTTATGTCAATATTGGGGCGCGCCAGAAAATGGATGTCCTGCGCCTATTCTCCGATGTACAAATATCGGTCACAGATTTTGATGTCACAGATAGTCATGCTGTTCCTGAAAATGGAGGTCTATCATAATGGATTTTGCAAATGTTTGGACGATTGCCCAAAAAGAAGTCCGCGATGCCTTACGCAATCGCTGGTTTGTCCTGTTCACGATTGCTTTTGCAGTACTCGCATTGGCGCTTTCACTGCTATCACAACCATCGGGAACACAACTGCGATTAGCAAGCTATGGACGCACTGCCGCCGGTTTGATTAATCTCGTACTCTTGTTTGTGCCACTGATTGCACTCACACTTGGGGCATCCGGTTTAGCCAGTGACCGCGAAACAGGCGCACTCGCGTATCTTTTGGCACAACCCGTTAACCATAGTGAAGTGCTTTTCGGTAAATATATCGGCATGGCGACAGCATTATTATCGTCACTCGCACTCGGATTTGGTATAGCAGGCATCGCTCTCATACAGCAGGGGACAACTGCCAATGCTCTCGGCTATCTCGTGACAGTTGGGTTAGCGTGTTTACTAGCCTTATCCATGCTCAGTGTCGGCTTCTTGATTGCGGTACTGGTTCACAAAACATCAACCGCTTTAACGAGTTCTCTATTTGCATGGTTGTTCTTGGTCTTCATTGGCGATTTGGGCATTATGGGAGCAGCAATTATCACACAAATGCCTATTGCAACTATCTTCTGGATAGCCACGCTGAACCCCTTGCAGATGTTCAAAATGGCAGCGATTCTCAATATTCAAGCCAATCTGGAAGTCTTGGGTCCCGCCGGACTCTATGCCACTGAAACCTATGGCACAGCCCTCATGCCGATGCTGCTTCTTGGTTTACTACTCTGGGTTATTGTGCCACTCGCCCTAGCCCAATTCACATTTAGCACGCGCAGTTTTATCACAGCGAAACGGAGTCTCGCATGAAATCCATCATATTGATCCTCACTCTGGCTCTAGTGCTGACCGCTTGTGGCGCACAAAACACAGTATCCATTGTTGAGGATATCACAATTGAACTCACTGTCGAACCAAATCCGCCAGCCGTGGGCGAGGCAACCTTAGTTATCACCGTCCTTGATGCTGATAATAGCCCGATTGACGGTGCAAGCATTACTGTACACGGCAATATGGATCATGAGGGCATGACTCCTATAGATAGCGAAACATCGGACAGTAGTGATGGTGTCTATCAAGTGCCATTTCAGTGGTCAATGGGCGGCGGTTGGGTACTAGATGTGACCGTGACATTGCCTGACAATCGCGGTATTGCCACAGCACAATTTGACCAATTTGTTGAGGCAATCTCGCAGGATAGCATCATCAATCGCCATGAGACCGGTAATGACTTGGACATCAATATTCACTATATGCCCGATAATGACCCTGCCATTGTGGGTAATGCTAATGTGACAGTAATCGTCACAAATGCAGATGGGCATCCAGTGAATGATGCAACGATTTCACTTATCGGCGATATGCCAGAACATGACATGCTCCCCGTGACAGGCGAAGCAAGCACTGGCGAAGAGGGGCGCTATCTCATCCCCCTCAATTGGACAATGGCTGGCGAATGGGATGTTGAAATTACCGTTACCCTTATAGAGGGTCAATCGGTAACTGAAACATATAAGCAGATGATTGTCATGGATGAACAGTGACCTTTGTATTGAAAATCTGTGTTATACAAGTACAGGTCATACACTATAGGAGCAAGATGAATGACGCAACCAAGCAATAATGACAAAGGAAATGACGCATTCGGTGCTTTCGCTGGATTAGTCATCTTAATCGTGATACTCGCTATCTTGTTTATTCTAATAACACCTGATGCCTTGTCAAATAACGACACTACTGAAGTAGTTACTGAAACAGAGGTTGTTGCAGGTGATGAGATTGATACCGAAACGATAGTTGCTGATGAGGCAACTGAAGAATCTGTTGCGCTTGCTGATGATGTCGCTACCGAAGCGCCAACTGAAGAGCCGGCTGCTGTTGTTGATGTCGCTACCGAAGAACCGGCAGAAGCACCGACTGCTGTTGATGTCGCTACCGAAGAACCGACAGAAGCACCGACTGCTGTTGGTGTCGCTACCGAAGAACCGACAGAAGAGCCGACTGCTGTTGTTGATGTCGCTACCGAAGAACCGACTACGGCTGAGATAGCAACAGATAATACCGATACAGCCTATGACCCCGAACTTGTCGCACTCGGCGAGCAACTTTTTACTACGTGTGCTGCCTGTCATGGTGCTGATGCCCGTGGTATTGTCGGTTTGGGTAAAGATTTAGTCGCCGGTGACTTTGCAACCTCTGCAACTGATGAGGAACTTATCGCACTCATTACTACGGGTCGCCCGATTTGGGATGCCGCAAATACCACGTCGGTTGATATGCCGCCTAAGGGTGGGAATCCCGTTCTTACAGGTGATGATATTGAAGCGATTGTCACCTATATTCGTACTTTGCAAACATCGCAAGAGGCTGATGCAGGTGTGGAAGCAACGACTGATGAAACAATAGCTGATGGTGCCAATGACACAGAGATAGCCTATGACCCCGAACTTGTCGCACTCGGCGAGCAACTTTTTACCACTTGTGCTGCCTGTCATGGCGCTGATGCCCGTGGTATTGTCGGTTTGGGTAAAGATTTAGTCGCCGGTGACTTTGCAACCTCTGCAACTGATGAGGAACTTATCGCACTCATTACTACGGGTCGCCCGATTTGGGATGCCGCAAATACCACGTCAGTTGATATGCCGCCTAAGGGTGGGAATCCCGTTCTTACAGGTGATGATATTGAAGCGATTGTCACCTATATTCGTACTTTGCAAACACCATAAGCCATTATCTACTCAATAAAACGGCGATAAAGCCCCCTTCTCCATCGGGGTTTTATCGCGCCTCACGCAAAATGAAGGATAAGAAAATCTCGCGTAGGATAAGAAACACAAAAATCGGGTTGTAGACGATGTAGCGCTTCCCTAAACGACGTGGCTCAGTCAATAAACGAAACAACCATTCAAAACCAAGTCGCTGTATCCATTTCGGGGCTTGTGGTGTTGTCCCAGACAAAAAATTAAATGCCGCACCCACCGACATTAACAACGGTGCTTTTAGGTATGGGCGATACATGGACATCCACAAATCTTGTTTAACCGACCCCAAGCAAACCCAAACAATATGTGGATTTGCAGCGTTAATACGCTCAATCACAGTCGGCTTCGGTTCACTTTCCAGTGCGGCGAATGGGGGCGAATAATAGCCAGCAATTTGTAATCTGGGAAAGCGTGCTTGTAGAATTTTGACCAGTTTTTCTGTCACTTCTGGCGCACCGCCCCAAAAATAATGTGTGATATTCTGTGTCGCTGTCACCTCACATAATTTTTCCATGACATCGGGGGCATAAATCCGTTCAGCCTGCGCTTGCCCCCGATGACGTTGTAACCAAACAAGCGGCATCCCATCAGCCGGCAACATATCAGCACTGAGTATTGCTTGGCGCATATCATCGCGTAGATTGCCCATCGTGAGCGTGTAAGCAGTCGTGAACAGTGCATAACGCGGCTGCTCCCAATCTTGTGACCAAGCAAGTAAGCGTTCAATTGCTTCATCAAAACCTTGCGCTGTGATGTCAAAACCAAGAATAGACACTGACTTCATTAGATTGTCTCTTGTTTAACAAACTATCTACGATGATGCTCACGCCTGTCTCACTTTGCAATTTTGTGCGAGGCGCAGTAAAACCCCGAAAGGGGCTATTGACCGCTATAATCTGCAATCAGAAAAGGTTGGCGCTCTACTCTGAATTTAGCGCAATAATCGTTCCAATCTTGGGTAACCTCATTGATAGATTGTCCAGCATCAATCTTAAGACGCGGTTCAGAATCTCCAATGAGGCGGTCAAAATGGAAGCGTGCGCCTTGCTCATATTGCAGCTGTGTCGGTTGCAACCACTCAAAATCATCGCGGTAAGTATTGCGTATCTCAATAATCACTGATAGCCATGTCATAAGCGGGTCAAACGTCAATGGGTCGAGGATATGTGCTTGTACGCCGTTACAAGTCTCATCACAAAATTTACCAGATGTTGGGTAAAATGAGTGTGTGCGAAATCTGACCCCCGCAAGATTCAGCGTGTTCAACTGTTTCGCTAGATGACTCGCATTGATATAGGGTGCGCCAACAACCTCAAATGGTAAGCTAGTGCCGCGCCCCTCAGATAACATCGCTCCCTCTAGCAGGCAAGACCCCGTATAGTGCAAGGCTGTACGAAAGTGTGGCATGGCAGGCGATGTTGATACAAATTCTAACCCTAACTCGTCCCACATTTGCCCTCGCTCCCAATTTTTGCATGGAATGATAGATACAGTCGCTGGTGTCACATTCCATTTTTGATTAATCATCAGCGATAATTCGCCAACAGTCATACCATGCCGAATAGGGATATCAAATCGTCCGACAAATGATGAATAGGCATCGTTTAATGGACTCCCTGCAACGACATCTCCTAGAGGATTAGGACGGTCAAGAATCAGAACGTCAATGTTGTTTTCGCCACAAGCCTCCAGTATATAAGAAATTGTCCAAATGTAGGTGTAGAAACGCGCCCCAATATCTTGGATATCACAAACAAAAATATCAATATCTTTCAACATATCAGCACTGGGTCGCCTCGTATCGCCATATAAGCTATATATCGGGATACCGCTTTGCGTATCTGTCGTGTTCTCAATCGGGACAGCATCTAGCGCAGAAGCCACGATGCCATGTTCGGGTCCAAATAATGCAACAAGATTGACTTGTGGTTCAGCCATAAAAATCTCATAAGTGCTGGTCAGATTATCATCAACCGCGCCCAAGTTAGTCAACAATCCTACCCGTTTACCACGCAGCGTTTGGAAATTGTCCTCACGCAGACGCTCAATACCACGCTGTATCATTTTGTCTCCTATTTAGCTGCCTACTCGCTTGTTTAACAAAGTGACTGTGTTGAACCTGTAGACACTCGCTCACATTGCCATTTCGTGTGAGGCAGGATGAAACCCCGAAAGGGGCTTATTTTGCCACAATAACCCAAATAGCAAAAACCCCGTATAGTACGGGGCTTTTTTATAACATGGGGCAAAGTCGTTCACGATTTTGAATTTTTGTCATTTCTACTATGTGGCGTTATGACTTCGCTCTCACGAACTTCTGCCTCCGGTTCATCAGTAATAATGCGATAGATGATACGCTGCAAATCAAGTTTCATTGATTCATCAGGAGTATCTTCCTGTAATTGTTTCACCAATCGTTTCGCAGCATCCAATTCTCGTTTCTGACGCACGATAAACTTCTCAAGTTGACGAATGACAAAATCATATTGTTTGCTTCTATGAATATTGTTGTCAATATGAGGTTCGTATCGTGTAGGAAGAACTTCGAGGAGGGTTTCAATCATTTCATCCGACTGCTGTTCTTGTTCTGATAAGAGTGTATGCAGTCGTGTTCCCTCCTTGGGTTTACGCCCTAATATCACTCGGATAACATTGGGGCTACGCTCAATCACGCGCCCCAAATCCTCGATAAAATCATCATCTATAGCTTCTTCTGGCATTTGACCATTAACTAAAGCGTGTAGAAGCAAAGTTGTTTGATGACCGAGTTTGTCAGCCAAATCTTCGAGTGTCCACTGACGATTCAGCAAGACACCCTGAATATAGGCACCCAATTTTTCACTTGGGCGCACCTTTGCAAATAATGCTTCTTTAATCGTATCCAGTGTTGAACGACTGGTAGATGCTTCGTTACGATTTTTATCTTCCATATTGCCACGCCTCTCTTACTGCTTTCGACCCCGTTACATGAAATCGGGCTAGATGCTTATGTTCATCATGATTGTCACTTTGAAATAGGTCAATGCTTCTTATTCGTCTGCCGAACGGCTTTTGACCAGTTCAGCAACTTGAATGAAGAAGTCATCTGCTTGCCCATAACTTTTCAGTTTATTCTTAGCCTGTTCAGTCACACGGTACACATGGTCAACAGGTTGACGAACAGCTTGTGCGACAACACTCGATTTTTCATTAAGAACAAGACGACGACTGATGATATCTTGGTCAGCTTCATTAAATTCACCGAGCATCTGGTCAAAAATCGCCCAAACCCAACCCGACTCTTCGCGTTTAATCAGGCTTTCCTCTACTGGACGAGTGCCTTTTTTCTCATAAACACTATGCGGAAGCACAGTTTCCCCATTGTCGTTTTCTTGCATCGGCTTTTCATAGCGTGTTGCTGCTTTGCGACGCAAGTTTTGGAGCAAGAACTTTTGCGTTTCACGAATCCACTTAATAATTTGACCGATATGTTCAAAACGAATTTTCTTCTCAGTGTCTTTTTCTACACACCGACCATAAGTGATAATCCACGCCTCCTGTGTAACATCTTCTGCTTGTGCAACATCAATATCCATCTGGAGTGATAGTTGAGAGTGAATGCCGACTGTTATCATCTGCTCTTGATAACTATCCATAATGAATTTCCATGCGCCCTCATCCCCATTGTTAAAGCGTTTGATGAGGTCTTCAAATAGGTCATCTTGTAAATTGCTGTTATGGTTTGACATAGGACAATTCCCACACTGGCTACTTGGTCAATATTCGCAGCCGAACAATATCTGCTTCTTAATGCTAGAATGTGCATAACTCACATTTTTCCAGAAAATTCCTCGAAATTCCCTGAAATTAGTCAAAAGTCGTGATTTTAAGCTGCGATAAGCATAGTATATGAGAATTCGTACCAAAAGTAAACCTATCGCACAATGATAGTCCTAATGTACTATATCGATAGTCTCTACCGTGTAATGATAGGTAATATAATTGAGACCGATAGTCCAGAAAATTTGTTATGCGTCTAATGCCAAAACCCAAAATTTGCTGATAAAAATGCCCCCTTCAAGCTCGCGTGTTGTCTGCGCCGTGATTTCTGCGATATCACCGGGCTGGCATAACTCAATGACATAGCCCTGTCTGCCGCTTTGTGCATCTACCTGTGTATGAGTATATGCCAAACCGTCATTGCGGATAATGACTGTTGCCCCTGCGAGAAGTAACTCGCCGGCAATCGGGAGGGCATGAACATCTGGGTCAAATTCTTCGGGCGTAATTGCAATTGCTTCGCTCATTGATGATGCCTCCATACTGTACATTTTCAGTATAACATGAGAAAGTTTAATCGCGCCTCACACAAAATTATAAAGTGAAGCACGAGTCTATACGGTTATCAAAGTCACTTTGTTAAACAAGAGAACAGGTAAAATCATGACCGACGTTGTAATTGTCAGTGCAGTACGAACACCCATCGGTAAGATACGCGGCGCATTATCGACTGTGCGTCCTGATGACATGGCAGCGATTGTCATTAAAGAAGCAGTTGCACGCGCCACAATTGACCCCACTATCATCGAAGAAGTGTATTTTGGTTGTGCCAATCAAGCCGGAGAAGACAATCGTAATGTAGCACGTATGGGCGCACTTCTCGCCGGATTGCCGCATTCAGTTGCCGCAGTCACAATCAATCGACTCTGTGCGAGTGGACTCAATGCCGTGAATCAAGCAGCACGAGCAATAAAATGTGGTGAAGGCGAAGTTTTTGTGGCGGGTGGTGTCGAAAGTATGACTCGCGCCCCCTATTCGATGCCCAAAAATCCAACTGCTTTTGGACCCTCTGGCAATATCACAGGTTGGGATACGACACTCGGCTGGCGTTATCCGAATCCAGCGATGGAAAAATTATTCCCACTTGAGGGCATGGGGCAAACTGCCGAAAATATCTTCGAGATGAGTTGTGGCGGCAACATTGAAGGCGGTGAAATCACCCGTGAAGAGCAAGACCATTTTGCACTACAAAGCCAAGAGCGAGCAATTCATGCGCTTAATCATGGTTACTTTGAACGCGAAATCGTGCCAGTAGAAATCCCACAACGCAAAGCCGACCCTATAGTGGTCGATACTGATGAGCATCCCTTCTATCGCAAAACCGAAAACGGCTATGAAGTCGCTACAAGTATGGAAAAACTCGGCAAACTGCGTCCGGCGTTCCGCAAAGATGGCACTGTCACCGCCGGAAATTCAAGTGGATTAAATGATGGGGCGTGTGCATTTGTGCTGATGTCTGCCAAGAAAGCTGAAGAATTAGGGATTCAACCACTTGCCCGTTGGATGGGTTCAGCAGCAGCCGGTGTTGACCCGCGTGTGATGGGATTGGGTCCTGTGAACGCTGTCCGCAAAGTTTTATCACGCAATAATCTCAGTATCGAGGCGCTTGACCTTGCCGAACTGAATGAGGCTTTTGCTGTTCAATCTATCGCTGTACTACGTGAACTCGGTCTCAGTGCAGAGATTACTAACGTCAATGGAGGTGCGATTGCACTCGGTCATCCGTTGGGATGTTCTGGCGCACGCATTTTGACGACACTCATCTACGAGATGCAACGCCGCGCTGATGACGGTCAACTGATGCGATATGGTCTTGCAACGCTATGTGTCGGTGTCGGTCAGGGTGAGGCAACGCTCATTGAACTGATACGATGAATACTAAATTGGCTTTCAGTCATAAGGGTTGGTATTTTTCATGAAAACTGTAGCGCAAATCACAGTTGAAGAAGCAGCTGCGATGGTCAAATATGGTGATGCTCTGATGGTCGGTGGATTCGGCATGACGGGCAATCCAAGTCATTTGCTACACGCATTGGCAGAAACCAAAACAAAAAATCTAACTTATATTGCCAATAATGTCGGTGAAGCTGGTATCGGTGGCGGGCGTTTATTGCGAAATGGGCAAATCAGAAAAGCGATTGGCTCATTTTTCACCAGTAACCCCGAAGCTGTTGCCGCTGCACAATCTGGCGCGATGGACTTTGAACTGATTCCACAAGGCTCATTGGCAGAAGCTATGCGAGCTGGTGGCGCTGGTATCGGCGGCTTTTATACCCCAACAGCCTTCGGAACAGTCATTGCAGAAAATAGCGAAACGAAGGTCATCAACGGTAAAACCTACGTTTTCGTACCAGCCCTGCGTGCAAATGTCGCTTTTATCCGAGCATGGACAGCCGACACCGCCGGAAATTTGGTCTATCGCATGACCGAACAGAACTTCAATAAGGCGATGGCAATGGCGGCAGATTTGGTCATCGCAGAAGTCGAAGAAATTGTTCCTGTTGGCGAAATTGACCCCAATCAGATTCATACAACAGGCAATTATGTCGATTACTTGGTTCAGGCGCATATATCTTTAGAAGATTTAGGCTCATCAGCAGATGTCAGCAGTGCTGCAAAAAAAGTGAGTAAGCGTCGTATGTTGATAGCTGAACGCGCTCTTGCAGAACTGAATTCGGGTGATGTGGTCAATCTGGGAGTAGGTATTCCGACACTTGTAGCGGATTTAATCACACCCCAACACGGAATCATCTTGCATACTGAAAATGGCATGTTAGGTGTGGGGCCAGCACCCGAAACAGGCGGCGCTA
>JAUZRW010000001.1 GCA_030950085.1 Anaerolineae bacterium | reverse complement strand
ACCTTTTGCAGGGCTTGTCCAATGCTATCTATGGTGCGGCACGCTCTTAGCCCTCACTTCGTCTTTTTATAACACTTTATAACGAAAAGTAGCTCTCGACATATCGCCGTAGGCTACTTTAATGTGCCAAAGTCTAGGGACACGATATATCATCGTGTCCCTATTTTTAATTGTGCTTTTTTTTGCCAGCCTGTTGCGATTTTTTGTCGCCAAGCAACCCTTCTAGCACCATATTGACAATTGCCATGACAATACCACCAAGCACAGCCGGCCATAAGCCCTCAATCGAGAAGGCATCGCCAGCAAAGTAAGCCGCAACGCGCAGTAGCATTCCGTTGACCACAAAAATAAACAGCCCCAGTGTGAGTATCACTGCTGGACAAGATAGCAGCAACAAAATCGGCTTGATGAGGACATTAACAACCGTCAGGATAGCGCCCACCATGAGCAGGGGGAAAATATCGTTGGTGACATTGATACCGTCAATGAGTGTCGCTGCAACAGCAATTGCTATCGCATTGATGATGACACGAAGTAAAAAATTACGCATGTTTGCTTTCTCTCGTTAGTTAATTCTTGATACTATCTTACTATACGGGGTTTGGGCACGGAAAGTTTTATATTTCCCTTGCAAATAATGTTTCTGAACCTGACAATAGCCGCCTTATTCAATCCATGAAACCTAAATTATCTATGGCAAAAATTGTTCTCACAACCCATGCTGTTGAACGCATGTGGCAACGTCGCATCTCGCAAAATATGATTGAGCAGACTGTCCAAAAAGCAGATGGCAAAAAGTACGAATCCGATGGCGATACACAATTTCATCGCACCCTGAAAAGCCGCGAGATTCATGTTGTTGCCAAACCACTAGAGCGTGACGATTGGCTCATCAAAACCGTGTGGGTCGATGGCGAAAAAGACCCCCATCCCCTTTGGAAATTGCTAGTCAAGATTGCAATACGGGTTCTGCGACGTTAAAAAATGCTATAATGAGATTAAAATTGCACGTTGGCGTTCATCATGCTTGACGTAAAAACCCTGCCGATTTCAATCCCGTATGACAAGATAGTCGAATTTTGCAAGCAATGGCATGTGACTGAATTCGCCTTATTTGGTTCTGTGCTGCGCGATGATTTTAGTGATAATAGCGATGTTGATGTGCTGGTTATTTTCCGAGATGGTGCATCACCAACATTATTTCAATTCGTGCAAATGGGTGATGAACTAGAAATTCTCTTCAAGCGCCCTGTTGATTTACTGACGCGCAAAGGTGTTGAAGCCAGCCCAAATTATATCCGACGGAAAGAGATTCGTAACTCGACACAGGTGATTTATGCGGAGTGATGAGGCACTACTGCTAGATATGTTACTGGCAGCACAGAAAATCCAACGCTTTAGTCGTAATCATGACGTGGGTAATGCAGGTGTTCGCCGCCATTGACTTGTAACTTCGTGCCTGTGATGAAGGGTTCTTTCGCTAGATAAACGACAGCCCGCCCAACATCTTCACCTGAGCCCGTTGTTTTTAGCGGCAGAGGCTCGCCCATTTTCGCCCATTGTTCATCTGTCATAGCCGGCGGCTTCATAATCGGACCCGGCACAATCGCATTAACGCGGATATACGGTCCCAATGAGACAGCACTTACCTGAGTCAACATCCACAATGCCGCTTTGCTAATGCCATGATGCGGACGTTCCGGCCATGGCGCATCGGCACCTTGGTCACAGATATTGACAATCACACCGCCAACAGGGTCATTCTCAGTCATCAGTTTTGCCGCTTGTTGAGTGAATAGAAACGGCGCACGTAGATTAACATTCATGGCAAGATTCCAGCTATCTAGCGACACATCTAACAAATCACCGCCGGGGAAAACTGAAGCACTGTTAACTAGAATATGCACTTTGCCGAAATTCGTTTTTAATGCCTCCATCGTCGCTTCAACACCCTCTGGCTGGCTGATATCGGCTTGGACGGCATAAGCATCAACGCCATACGATTTAATATCTCGCAGCGTATCACGGACTACATCGTCATCAGCACGATTGTAATTCACAAGAATATGAACCCCTTCTTGTGCTAACGCGACTACGATTTTTTTCCCCACGCGATGGGCTGCCCCTGTCACCAATGCGACTTGTTCTGATAAATCCAATTGCATTTGCGGATGCCTCCCAAGTATTGCGACTAATCGACGTGATTATATCCATTTACAGTATGAATCAAAAACGTCCGCAACAAGTGAGGACGTTTAATAAGCGAATGGCTCATTAATTTGCAAAAATCGAATAACCCGACGGCGGCACTCCCAGCAAGTACATGACCGATACCAGTGTTACAAAGAAGGGTACGCCTAGCACAAAGCGGAATAACCAGTTATCACGATTGAGGTGCATATAGAAAGCAATCACCAACAATGCCTTCGCAAAAGCAAATGTCAGTAAGACGACAATCCGCAATGCTGCAATATCAACAAATGAAACCAGCACTTCGATAACAGTTAAGGCCGCCAAAACACCAAAGATGAAGGTATAAACCCCACCAGCCAGTGTCATTTCGCCATAGAACGGCACAGTAAAGGTATCCGTATAGTGATGCTCTGCCGCTTGTGTTGTTTCTTCAATAGGTGTCTGTTCGTCAGCCATTGATGATGTCTCCTTGTTTAACAAAATATCTGCGACTATGCTCTAATATCAGCCTCAGCGTGTTATTTTGTGTGAGGCATGATGAAACCCCGAAAGGGGCTTAAACCAAGTAAATCAGTGTGAACAGCAAAATCCAGACGACATCGACAAAATGCCAATACAAGCCAAAAATCTCAATGCCGACAGCGTTCCTCGTATAATTACCCTTGCGCCCTTTCCACAACACAATCAGCGCCCAAATAACGCCAATTAATACATGAGCGCCATGAAAAGCTGTCGGTGTATAGAAGCGTCCACCAAAGTTTTCGGCACTTCGGGCAACCTCGGCTGTGAAAATCGAATCCAGATGTTCAAATTCTTCGCTAGTCAACGTGGCTGAACCATCGGTAAATTTGCTAGCAAGGCTATAAGATTCGCCGTCATCCGGCTCAAATAAGGTGTCATCTAAGGCTAACGAATCCAGCAGCGCAACATTTTCAAAGTCCACGATGACCATCTCACCGTCTTCCTCAATGGAGATGCTTTCTTCAAATAGTGTTGTTTCGATACTATAGTCTGTGCTTTTGAGATTGATGCCCAAATGTCGCAATTCCGAATATTCGATGAATTGTCCGCCAAGAAAGATAATGCCCATCACGGCAGTTAAGCCAATCCAGCGCGTAAAACCTTGCTGGTTGCCCATTTCCATCGCCCGTAGACCCATCACCATCGCATACGATGAGGCAAGCAAGATAAAGGTGTTGATAGTCACAAGGGTAATACCGAGTGTGTCTTGTACTAATAAGACGGAATCTGCATTATTGATACGGAAAATCACGTAACCGGCAATCAAAATTGAAAAAATCACGACTTCGCTGCCGAGATACAACCACATCCCAAGTTTTTGGTTTTCGATACTGAGCATGGTTGCTTCATCCGGTTGATGATGGCTTGTTCTCGCTTGTGATGTAATTTCTGCCATAAGTTTATCCCCTATTCGTGTTATTTCATGCCAAAGAATTTAGGCAGTCCGCTACGAAGGCTTTGCGCCAACCCTCTTGCCATACGCCCAGCCCAACGAAGAGGTGCTGGCGGTGTGAGGTCTTCTATCGTCGGTTCTGTTTCTGCCGCGATAGCCACCTCTTCATGCCCTATAAACATGAGTATACCAATTGCCCCAGCGATGAGTGCGAGTGGGATAACGATAGCCAACACAAGTAGAATAAACATCGTCATCTGTGACAGGGCTAATTCTCCACCAATTCCGGGTACATCAAATGGCAGCGTAAAGACTGAGCCATCACCGAATTTGGCGACATTAGCATCGTCTTGGCTAGCAAGTTGTAAGAAGAAGCCACCCGGCGTTAAAGCAAAACCAAAAAATAGTACAAATAAGAGCAGTGGATACGTAAACGCCTTCCAAGTCTCGCGCATGAGAATCGCGCCCGGTGTAGGCTGTTCTTCCTCTTCATGATGGGCTTCGGCTGCAACAATCGCCGTTTCATCATGGTCTGCTTCGTCGTGGTGCATATAAGGCGGATGTGCATGGGCGCTATTTTTGGGATTGAACGCACCAATCCCCCAGAACCAACCTGCCATCATCGTAAAGGGCGTGACGACCATCACCAGTCCCAAATCCCATGTCGGCTCAATACTTGATGCCCAACGAATGAAAGGTACTAAGGCAATACCAATGATAAGACCTATTAAGGCACCCGGTATCGCTCTCTCAATTCCCGGTTTTTCCATAAAATTTTGCTCCCGAAGGATTAAAGTCAATCTCGAATTTCTTACACTGATGCTAAACGTGAGCGATTATACCAATAGCTGTGAAAAAAATCACCTATTGGATAAAAATGAAAAATTAGCGCAAAAATGGCAGGTACAACACCGCATAGAACATCAGCCATGCCCCGATGACGAAATACCATAATTTCGCCGAGCCTTCCACTGACCAACTATTATCCTGATGAAAACGCCCATCACGTCCTAAATACCCGATTCGCAGCATCATGACCCCAATCACAATGGCATGAATGGCATGATAGCCTATCATCACACGGTAAATGAGTCCAAATTGCTCACCATCTTCTGCCCCTGTGGGAACAGCAAAAAACTGAGTCATCATCACCACAAAGAAAAATGCCCCTAATCCAATCGCTAATAACCAATCTCGAAAAAACGACGGTTGCTGCGACGTTGCTGCATCGGGATGCGTTGATTCTACAGTTTTGAGGGCGCGACGGGTCAACCAGCCACTGAGGATTAAGGCAATTGTGGCGAGTGTCGGCATGAGAACATGTGGCGCTTGCTCGGCTGTAGGTCGCCATCCCGGTTGATACCCCATTTGCCAATAAACAATGATTAAACTCACAAAGACCATAATCCATGATAACTGAAAAAGAGCGATGCCAAAGCGATTATTCTTCAGGCGCAATGCTTCATTGTATTGCTGCCGCTCCAAATCATGCTGTTCCTTTTCTGCAAGGCTCAACGATTTTTTACGATTGACGTATTGCATCAATATTTACCCATATACTTGCTTATATCATGGGTGGATTATAGCAGACAGTGTTTTGATTTAGAACGATATGTTGTATGCGCTGCATATTGGACGGCTTGTAGTGCGGATGAAACCCCAAAAGGGGCTTTTTAGCGTACCATCACCATTGAGCCATTGGCGGTTTTTTCGACCACCACATGCACAGGGAAAGCATCTTGTAATTCGGCAATGTGTGTAATCACCAGAATCAAGTCAAAGTCAGACTGAACGGCGGTAATCGCTTCAACGAGTTTATTGCGCCCGTCGTCATCTTGTGTGCCAAATCCTTCGTCAATGAAGAGCGTTCGTAGATGTGCGCCTGCCCGTCGTGCCAACATTTTCGATAAGGCGACTCGAATCGCAAAGTTGATACGAAATGCTTCGCCACCACTATACATTTCATAGGGGCGCGTACCGAGTTCATCCGCAATATCAATATCGAGTGTTTCCATTGTGCCGCCCGAAATTTTTTCGCGTTGGGTCGAAAAACGCAGAGTCATACGCCCGTCTGTCATCCGAGCCAGCAAATCATTAGCAGCCACTTCTAGCTCTGGAATCGCCGTTTCGATAATCATCGCCGGAACACCATTTTTCCCGAAAGCATCACGCAGTTCTCGATAGATGAGTTCTTCACCTTCAATCACTTCGCGCCGAATCTGCAAATCAGCTTTACGCTTCCGTTGCTGTTCCAAAGCATTTAATTGTTGGTCAGCTTCGACTACTTTGCCATATGCCTGAGTCGCTGTTGTACGCTGCGTGGTGACTTCTTGTGTGCGCCGATTGAACTCTGCCACGCGCTCTTTGAATAGGGCAATTTGCTGCTTGAGTTCAGCTTGTACAGATTCTTCTTCGGATTTTGCTTCTTCGAACTTTGTCTGACGCTCTAGGGTATTCTCTAAACCCTCTTTTTCACGCGGCAGTGTTTCACGGGCAATTTGCAGTTGGGTATGTTGTTCTTCATATTCGCGGAATTCACTCAATTGGGCTTGGATATTTTCATGGGTTTCACGGTCATAGCCAATCGCCTCACGGTCAGATTCGACTGCGACAATTTGTTGGCGGATTTCGTGGGCATAATCATCATTTTCTAGCGTTTGCACAACATCTGCTAATTTAGCCTCTTCCTCAAGCAGCCGCGCTTGTGCTGCTGCCGCATCGTCTACCTGCTTTTGTAATGCCCCTGCCTGACTCTGTAATTTTGGCAGTTCGGCAACCTGTACCCCAATTTCAGCAATCTCTTTTTTGCCATCTTTTTCGAGTTTTTTAATCTCTTGGATACGGTCACGCACAGCGACCCATTCTTCTCGCTTTTCGTCGCGTTCTTGTGTGACATCGGCTAAGATTTGCTCCCGATGGTCATCATCTAATGTTTGCCCACACAATGGACACAAAGCACCTTCGGCATTTTCTAGCGTTTCGATGCGTTCATTCATCTGCTGACCTTCATCAGCGAGTGATTTTTTGCGCGAATCAAGCCCCGAACGTTCTTCGCGTAAGTCGCCTAAGTCATTTTGAAAAGCCTCACGTTCTTCTTCCAATTTCTCTAGTGCGATAATATCCGCCTGAATCTGTGCTAATTCTGCGCTACTATCCCCTTCTAGCAAGCGTTCGGTTTCGCGGATAGTGGCTTCATAGGCACTCTTTTCAGCCTCTAACTCACTTTTGGCGGAGGCTAATTGTGCTTGTAAGTCGTTGTACTGTTTATCTAAATCGGTCATCTCACGCAGTTTCGCGCCGAGTGTCGAATCTGTTTCGCGTGCCTCTTGTAGATTTTGATAACCCGCTTCGATATTATCACCCAAATTGATGATTTCTTCGTAATGGGCAATCGTTTCTATACGTTGTTGAATATCTTGGGCAACCGAAACGAGGTCGTCCTCATAATTTTTGATGCGACGCACAATTCTCGCTTGCTGGTCGGTGGCATTGCGTAAATCTGCTGGCGCATCGGCGACTTCTGCCAATAAACGCTCGGCATCTGCTAATGCCTCTTGAGCGATAGCATGAGTTTTTTCGGCAGCTTCTTTATCGCGCTTGTACTCGACTTCTTTAGCGAGTTCTATTTCAATATCATTCAGCCGCGCATCTATTGTCGCTAAGGACTTATCAAGTTCTTTGAGTGTTTCTTTGACACGCTTTTCATAGATTACCCACTGCTCCAGACCGAGAATTTCGCTCAGAATCTTTTTGCGCTCAGTGGGCGTTTTAGTCGTGAAGGCATCCGCTTTGCCCTGTTGCAAAAAGGCACTATTGACGAAGGTATCATAATCTAGCCGCAGAATGTCATCTATTTTATGTTGTGTTTGGCGCATAGATGGCTCACTGATGAGGCGCGGCTTGCCATCTTCTTGTAGCACAAACAAATTGAGGAAGCCTTGTCCTCGCTTACCTGTTTTGCGCTGCCGAAAAACACGATAATGCACACCTTCTTGCTCAAAATCGAGTTGAACGTGCATTTCTTCACGCCCTTGATGCACCAAGTCATCATCACGGCGCGAGCGTGCCTTGCCCCACAAAGCCCATGTGATAGCATCCAACAGGGATGATTTTCCAGCACCGTTAGCGCCTGTCAAACAGGCAAGATGAATACCCTCAAAATAAATCGCATCGGGGTTCAAATAGGGTAAAAAATTCTTCAATTCTAAGCGAACGGGAATCATAATTGTCTCAATCTAATTTTATAGTCGGTAGAACATTTGTCAGTTTAGCGAGATATACAAAGAGAAGCAAGCACGTTCACGCCTGTTATGACCGAAAATGATGATAAGCTGAGAATCTGTAATTTACTGACTTTCCTAATCCTCAATATTATCGTCATCGCCTAACAACTCTGAGATTTCGGCACGTAGTTTGCCAATACGTTCGGCTTGCATCGCTAATTCGGGGTCTTTATCTTGAATAAATAGCCACAAACTCTCATACAAGCGGAGTGATTTATTGCTGCTTGAATATCGCTTTTTCATCAATTTAATGGCGGTATGAATATCAACTGGGACTTTCATTGATATCATTTTATCTTGGCTCATGCAAATGTTCTTCCTAGTGACTTCTTTAATCTGCTTGACTAAATAGCATTTCTGATATACGATTTATTGTGTAGCACAAGCTACATTTGCATCATAACAGGTTGCTTTGACCAAAACAAACAAAAACAGCATTTGTGGTTTTTATAAGAATAATTTGGTTGAAGTAGCGGATATGGTGTCCCTATGCGGGGTAGTCGTACTGATGCTGTATTCTTTAGCAGGAAACTCATCAGTACGACTGGCAACTAGGAATCGAATCCTAGCCCTGCACCGTTTCTGGTACACATTCATTGTAAAGGAGTACGATGCAAGTTTGAACCGCCGAAAGCTAGAAGGCATTCGGCAAAATCAGATTTAAGTCTCATGAATGAGGCTAAGACAGTGCCATTTATGGTACATCCAAATTGTGTTACCAGATGTCTTTTAGCATCTGGCACGACACAAGCAAATCTTTATTTTCAACGGAGGATGCTTATGAAAAAAATAATTTTGCTTGTTCTGGGTCTAGTACTCGGTTTCTTGATAGCAGAAATCTTGCGCCGCCCGACAATGCAACGCCTCACAACCCTTGAGGCAAAAGAAGCCCGTAGCAAAGCACGCTACGCACAATATGACCGTGAATGGCAAAAAGAATTCGCCAATATGCCCTTTGATGACCGTATGGATTACGAACTATTTGAGGCAGGTCTGAAACGCGATGGTTGGATAGGAGATGGTGATGAAGAAACGAACTAGCTATCAACTGACGCAATTGCAGCGTGAATTGCATAAACGGGCAGTGAAAGAAGAGGATGAAGACAAACGCCGCGATTACTGGCGCTTGTACTTCAAGGCACAACATGCCCAACACGAAGTTCGTGCGCTCGTCATGGATGCTGAAATTCGCCGTTTGCTCGATTTTGCGCTTGCTTATGGGCAACTGCCTGACCATTTGGCAGATGAGAGCGAACCATCTGACAATAAGCCAGATTCGGATAAGCCACCGCCAGTTGATGACAGCATGGATGAAGACGATATTCCACCACGACAAAAAGGCTTGTGGGAATAACACAGGATAATGTAGGGGATGACCTGTGCGTCATCCCACCGAGAACAATACAAGGTTCACCCCGACACATAATAGCCTTTTGCAAAAATATGAAATCTCCCCAATAAGTGGCATCAATTGGTCAAAAAATCAGTTTGTGGTACGCTAATGTCGTATTTTGCGAACGGAATTTGATTTAATGATGAGCGATATGGTAGTACGGGGCATCCGCGAAAGTGAGTTAGAGCCTGCGGCAACATTGGTCGCGGATGTTTTTTCGCAAGGCGACTCACGGGTACGGCGGTGGATGATGGATAATTACCTGACACATTTACCGCGTCGTCCCGGTATGAAGATAGAATATTTCCGTGCTGCTTTTGTCGGTAGAAAAATCGTTGCCTTTGCTCGCCTGATGGAATTTATGCTGCATTATGGTCAAGCGAAATTACTGGTTGCTGGGATTGGCTCTGTTTGTACACACCCCGACTATCGTGGACAAGGCTATGCCAGCGCAGTTATTCAAGATATTCTGACCTATAGTGCCGAACAAGGAATGCACATGGCACTGCTCAATGGCATTCCAAACTACTATGAGCAATTTGGCTTTATGCCTGTCTGGGCAAATTATACACTTGAAGCACTGACAAGCGATGCCCGAAAACTCTCACAATCACTACAATTGCGTGCTGCTGCGATAGATGATATGCCACAGATGGCACGCTTATATAATCAACATTGGGGGGGGCGTGTGACGTTTAGTCGTGATGCTGCTTTGTGGCGTTGGCGCATGGCAGCCGACAACGAAGAAAGCATTGTCGCGCTCGATAATACGGGACAAATTCAAGGCTATTTGTGGCATCGTCAGGGCGAAACAAGCGCCCGCACAGAAGTTATCGCCAATACACGGCAAGCAATTCAAACCTTATTGGCGTATGAGGGGCAGCGTTTTCATCATGCTGGCACTGAAAAGTTAGTTTGGACAGTCCCACCGGATGATGTGATTATCCCTTATGCACAAACGATGTTGCCGATTACCCTCAATGCCCATTATTCCCCGACAGGCGGTTGGATGGGACGCTTGGTTGACCCATCGGCGATTGTGCATCGACTTTTGCCAGAAATTGTCACGCAAGCACGTAGTTTATCTGCCAAATTTAATCCTGATAAATTGTACTTACAGGTCGATTCGGATGGTGTGAAAATTGGCTTGCAAGATAATCAAAATAGCTATTGCCATCTTTCCCTGCGTGATTTTGTACAAGTGCTATTCGGCTCGCTGAGACCGCACACCCTCGCTATTCGCCACAACCTCAGCCATGACAGTATCGCCCTGCTAGAACTCTTGTTTCCGCCGCGTATCGCTGCCCTCGCCCCGTGGGATTGGTTTTGATATCGTAACATGAATTTTATTTAAGGATTTCATCGAAAAATAGGGTCATAAAAGGTCATAGTCCGTTGTAGGGGCGCAATGCCTTGCGCCCTTACGCCCGAAAATCCATATTTTGCCGAAAAAACACCTTTTCTGAGCTTATCCAAAACTCAGGTTGTTTAACAAAGTATCTCTGTTAAACCTATAGACTCTATCTCACCTTGTCATTTTGTGTGAGGCGAGATGAAACCCCGAAAGGGGCTTTTAGGTTCGACGGCTGCTTTTTGGTCATAGGTGTAATAGACAAGCACCTGACAAATATGATATTCAAAAAATAATTCCATGCACGGCATCTGATTGGCTTGCGCTATTTTCACCCCATTTTCAAATGTTTTTTGGGCTTGCTGTGCTTGTTCATTATAGAGATAGCCCCAACCTTGACGCTCTAAATCGTAGAGTTTCCACCGAGTTCGCTGCTTATTCAGGTCGTCTTCCATCTCATTTCCTTTGCTGCCACTCATATTCGTAATAATCACCATTCTCGATGGCTTGTAAGCGTTGCAGATAGACCGTCGGTTTGAGGCAAGCGTTTGTAGACAAGCGTGCTTCTTGCAAAGCCTCATCTAATGGCAAATCCATTCGTCCTAGCAAGCGGCACAAATCAATATGCACTTCTATTTCATAACTCACACTGCCGAGTTCGGGTGCTGATTGCAACTGGTTTCGGCGTAAGTCTAATGCCTTTTGCGGCTGCTTATCTTCTTCATAATAATCACACACGGCGCTATAGTAATTCGCAGCACGGGGTATGTCATAATCTCGATAATATGCCATGCCGCGACTCAGTGTTTGCCATGCGGAGGCAGTTTGCAAGCGACGTTCGTAATTCGCCTGCCACAGAATTGCTTCTGCTGTGCGACGCGGTGTCACACACTTAAGCGCATAGACTTCTGTTTCACGGGCATAGTCTAAAGCAAGCGCGATGTCTCCTTCTGCAAAGGCTAAACGATGCAAGACATGATAGGCTGTTTGCATTCGGAAGACATTATTATGCGATTGTGCCATCGTAAGCAGTGTTTTCTCTTTGGCACTGGCATAATAGTCATGCTCAAAATCGAAATCAGCATCAAGTTGGCGCATTCGTAAGTCGGAATCTTCATCGAGTGGGATGTCTGATTGGATGATGTCGAGCATCTCACGGATTTTGTCTTCGTAGCCGAAAAAATCAAGCTGAAAATAGAGTATTGCCAGATTACACAACACACGCGCCCGCATCAGGCACGTTTGATACGCCGCTTGATAAGAGCGTGTTGCTGCCCGAATCATAATATCTAAGCCTGTTTTTTTGTCTGCCCGATAATAGATATGGGTTTCAGCAAGTAAGCTCTCAAACAGCAATTCCCAACAGGGTTCATGGAGCGTGATGGCTAATCGGCGTGCCAAACCATATAAATCAATCGCAGCGTCAAAGTGGGTGCGGTCTTTGTAACGTTCAGCCTGACTTAGCAAGCGCATGAGTTGTTGTTTTTGCTGATGACCCTCGCGGCGTGCTTGGTTGTCATATTCTCGACACCAGCGCCAAATATCAACATACATGCGGCTGTCCCTGTCCTAATCGTTAAGCATCTCTATTCATTGTACACAAAAATGATTGGGGAGTGCCGTTCTTGGCTACAAAAAGCCCCTTTCGGGATTTCATCGCACCTCACACAAATACGGATTTAGCCTCAGACTATCTCGCCGAAATGAGACTGAAAACGTTATCGTGACGTTGAAGTGTCTGTATGCCTTCCCGACTCATCAGATTGGCGGAGATGGGTTTCTTGAAAGTTTATATCATCTGTCAGATGTTGAAGCTGCTTTATCACTATCGGTAAGGGCATCTCCGAGATATGCTGCTGGCTTTATTTGTTCTTGATGGGGTGTTGTGTCATATGTGCATACTGCTGTTTCTGTGCCTTGCCAACGATGCAGTTTGCCATAGATTTTCGCTTGGCGCGATTTTTGACGACTACTAATCACTTCAAACTTGAATGAATCTGAATCAATTTCAATGAGGGTGACGGTATGACTATCATCGGCACAATCACCAACGAGCATAACAGATTGCTCTAGCGAGATATCGGTTATAAAGTGCAACTCTGATAGTGGATTAGCACGCCCTTTGAGTTTTTTCGCCACGATGATTACCTCAGTCAATGGATGATTCATATGCCATTATGCAGCAAAGTTGTCATTGAAGCGAGTTTTTGTACTATTTTGTCGTTCACGAATCCGTTAATGAGTTTTGGCAAAGTTTGCGTTATGATTAAGGTAATAAAATCAAATCGCGGTTAGATTAAATTTTTAGGAGAGTGTCTCATGGTAGATGTCGTGATTGTTGATGCAGCGCGGACTCCGGTAGGTAAGCGTAATGGTTGGTTGCGAGAGCAGCATCCCGTGAAGTTGGGCGCACATGCGATTAAAGCAGCGATGGCGCGAGCTGGCATTACAGCAGACCAAGTTGACCATGTGGTTTTCGGCTGCGTGAGTCAGGTCAGCGAACAAACCTTCAATATTGCTCGTAATGTGGTGCTAGAAGTTGGTTTGCCGATTGAAGTTCCAGCAACCACTGTCGATTTTCAGTGTGGCAGCAGTCAACAAGCGGTTCATCTAGCGGCGGCAATGGTAGCGAGTGGTCAGGCAGATGTTGTGCTAGCAGGCGGTGTCGAGAGCATGACCCGTGTGCCGATGGGTAGCAGTATGGCAGGTGGGCAACCCTTCACAGATAATATCATGGAAGAACACAATATGGTCAATCAGGGCATTGCCAGTGATGAAATCGCCGCTAAATGGGGTATCACACGCAGCGAACTCGATGATTTAGGATATCAGAGTCATATCCGCGCCGCAAAAGCGACTGAAGCGGGTTATCTGCAACGTGAAATCGCCCCAATTGAAGGTGTCGATAAAGAAGGCAACTTATTTACAGTCGAGCATGACCAAGGTTTCCGTGCAAATGCCAATCGTGAGAAAATGAACGACCTCCAACCTGCTTTCTCGCAAGAGGGTGTGACGACTGCCGGTAATAGCAGTCAAATTAGCGATGGTGCGGCGGCGCTTGTCGTGATGACGGCTGACAAGGCGAAAGAACTCGGTTTGAAGCCCCGTGCCAAAATCGTTGCTAGTGTGACTGTCGGGAGTGACCCACATCTGATGTTGACAGGACCCGTTCCGGCGACAAAGAAGGCTCTTGAACGCGCTGGCTTGTCCATGGATGATATTGATATCTTTGAAGTCAATGAGGCTTTCGCTACGGTGGTCAAAATGTGGGAAAAAGAGATGAATGCCGATATGGAGAAGGTCAATGTTTTTGGTGGAGCAGTGGCACTCGGTCATCCCTTAGGCGGCAGTGGCGCACGCTTGATGACAACCCTACTCAATGCCTTAGACATCAATGATGGCAAGTTCGGTTTACAAACCATGTGCTGTGGCGGTGGTATGGCAACCGGAACGATTGTCGAGCGATTGAATGGTGCTGATTAAACGGCTTGCCACCAAGTCACGCTCAGTCATTTTTTCGATATATCATGAACTTTCGGGCGTAAGGGCGCAATATATTGCACCCCTACAATATATTATAACCCTTTATGCCCCTAACTTTCGATGAAATTGTATCTATTCGTATCTATTCAGCTATCCGTGAGATTCTTCGGACAGGCAGAAGCCAGTTCCTACAATTTGCCTTTTTTGAACCTTTCTTCGTGTCCTTCGTGTCTTTGTGGTGAATTTTTAGGCATTTTCTCATGGATAGGTGAACAATTAC